>NZ_SZXD01000040.1:0-164131 GCF_005281115.1 Citrobacter sp. wls710 | reverse complement strand
GCAAAAGCTTGTCCTGCTACCCGCGCACGAGGTTGAGTAACGGGTACGGTCGCCCAAGATCGTCCACCTCTGTACGTCCCGTCACGCTGAATCCCATTTTTATATAGTATCCCTGGCGTCTGCTTACTGAAGTTGGCTGCTAACTGCGAGATTGAGTTTGCGTGTGGAGTTGGTGAGAGGTGGTGGCTCAGAAATAGAGTAAAACGATCGGCTGGAAGCTATCAGAAACTACAAAAGCAAAAACCCGCCTTGTGGGCGGGTTCTTTAAATAGTGGTGCCCGGACTCGGAATCGAACCAAGGACACGGGGATTTTCAATCCCCTGCTCTACCGACTGAGCTATCCGGGCAACGGGGCGCATTAAACCGTATTCACGTCTGTCAGTCAATCAAATTTCAGGAAAAAGGGTTCAACCGCTTAATATTGCGGCAATCTGTGCGTTTGTGCCTGAAGTTTGCACAAATCTTCCAGACCGCCATGATGTCGACAGGTAATGCTGAGCGCAAGAAGAGGGCTGTATAGCACAAGAGTGATTCGCTGCATTTTAATAAAACGCTGACCAGGGCGATTAACAGATTATTTCGCACCACCGTGGCGATGGTGCGTTTTCAGCGACTGATGCTCACTCACTTCGGCCTGTACGGGCTTGTTCGCTTAGGTTAGCGCGCCACCCATACGGCACTGGGCAAAGCGCAGAATATCTTCCGCCAGACGGTGTGCCGTTTCGACATCAGCATGGCTACGATTCACCAGCATGCGGCTCAGACATCCCTCCAGCACCAGTTCCATCTGTTTGGCGACCATGGCCGGGTCGTCAACTTCCAGCGTAGTCAGTAGCTCATGAGTGAAGTCATGCGCTGCTTTTTTTTGTTGGTCGGCTAACTGGTGGATTGGATGTCCAGGATCGGGATAAAACGTGCAGGCGGCAATGAACAGGCAGCCGGGATAGCGATTATTGCTCACGCATTCGGATAGCGCGCTGTAGCGTGCCAGTAATTTCTGTTCAGCGCTCAGGGTCTCATCCAGCAAAAGCTGACGCCGCCAAATATCCACCCGCTGGCTGAGGTAACGTAACGCATCATACAGGATGGCCTCTTTATCTGGCCAAAAGCGCTGTAGTTCATCAAGCGGATAATCGATACGTTCGGCCACCATTTCCAGCGTGGTATTGGCTATCCCTTGAACCTCAAGTAATTTCAGGGCTTCTCCCAGGACATCTTCACGTTGCACGGTATTCTCCTCCGTATTTCCTTTTGCAAGTGTCGCTCACGGTTGACGATCGCGCAAATGTGCGCTGAAGGTCGCTGCATCCATAAAACCCGTTACCCGAGCCTCCGGATGCTCTTTACCCTCGGCATCAAAAAACAGGATAGTGGGCAAACCTAAAACCTGTAGATGTTTCAGGAGAGCGACATCCTTGGCATTGTTTGCAGTTACGTCCGCCTGTAAAAGCACTGTGTCGCCTAGCGCTTGCTGAACCTGCGGATCGCTGAAGGTGTACTTCTCAAACTCCTTACAGGCCACGCACCAGTCGGCATACAGATCCAACATGACGGGCCTGCCTTTAGCTTGTGCCAGCGCCTGATTTAACGCCTCCACCGAGGCCACCGGCGTGAAGTTAAGGTGTGTCTGGGTTTGAGCATGCGGCGTGCCAAACGCCCAGTCCTGCAATGGACGTACACTGACAAGCGCTGCGGCTAACAGGACAATCTGCACGATGCGCATCCAGGCGTGCTTTGCCTGCAGGCTGGTAATGAATGCCCAGCTAAAGAACGCGACGCCCAACAGCGACCACAGGCGCACGCCCCATACGTCGCCAATGATGCGTTCAAGCAAGAAGACGGGAAGCGCCAGAATGACAAAGCCGAAAGCGGTTTTAACCTGTTCCATCCATGGACCGCTCTTAGGCAGCAGGCGGTTACCAAAGACGGTAATCAACATCAGCGGTAAGCCCATCCCCAGCGCGTACAGATACAGCGTACCGCCTCCCAGCCACATATTTCCGCTCTGAGCGATATACAGCAAAATCGCGCTTAGCGGCGCTGTTGTGCAAGGAGAACAGATGAGACCCGCAATCGCCCCCATCGTAAAGACGCTACCGGGAGAGCCGCCTTGCTGGCGGTTACTCAGCAACGTGAGGCGCGTTTGCAATGAGGAAGGGAGTTGCAGCGTGAACAGGCCGAACATAGACAGAGCCAGCAGCGTAAAGATGATGGCAAGACCGATCAGAACATAAGGATTCTGTAACGCCGCCTGAAACTGTAATCCGGCGGCGGCAACAACCAGACCCAGCGCAGTATAGGTGAGCGCCATTCCCTGAACGTAGATAAACGTCAGCAGCAGCGCTCGCCCGGTTGATAACCGTTGCTTGCCGCCCAGCACGATGCCGGAAATCAGCGGATACATCGGCAGTACGCAGGGCGTGAAAGCGATGCCAATGCCGATTAGCAATGCCCACAGCGCGGAAAAGGGAAGTTGGGCTGCGGGCTGTGATTTCTCTTCCGGGGCCTCAGTGACAGGTACGGTAGCCGGAGCCCCCCCGACAGCGGCTGACACTTCACTTAAAGGGACAGTTTTAGTTTCCGGCGGATAGCAAAAACCGGCGTCGGCACAGCCCTGGTACGTGACTGTTAATGTTGCGCCAGATGCGGCCCGATTAACCGTAACCGGAATATTCAACTGTTTACGGTAAATCTCACTTTTGCCGTAAAACTCATCTTCATGCCAGACGCCTGGCGGCAGTTTTACTTCGGCAATATCGGCCTGAGATGGCGTAATGCTTATCTGTTTGCGATAGAGATAGTAGCCATCTTTTACCTGCCATGAGAGGTTCAGATCGTGTTGGTTTTGCTGAAAATCAAAAACAAACGCCCGATCGGCAGGAACAAACTGCGAGCGGCCGGGCGCGTCAAATAATCCGGCAAAGGTAGATGTGCTGCACAGCAGCAGGATCAGCGTAAGGATGCGTTGAGCCATGAGCGGTAATCAAAGTCTCCGTGAGTGACGGGTAAAACCAGAAGTTCAGGTGTTTGATACGGGTGATGTGACTTCAGGCAATCGAGAAGGGCTTGCTGGTGCGTGACGGTGGTTTTTAAAATCATCTGGACTTCATATTCCTGCTCCAGTTTACCTTCCCAATAATAGAGGGAGGTTGCTCCGGGCAGAAGTGTCACGCAGGCTGCCAGCTTTTCCGCCAGCACTTTTGCAGCCAGATCCTGGGCGGTTGCTTCATCCGGAGCAGTACAGAGCACTACAACGGTATCGGGGATGGAAATATCCTGACTCTTTACATCAAGCATAAACACCTCGAAAGAACAGAGTAACCAGCTAAAGAGTGGTCACTATACAACGGACGAGGGAAGGATGTTAGCTAAAGCGGGGTGATGAAGCGGAGGAACTGCAGGGTGCAGAGGCACCCTGCAGGAAAATTTTACAGCATGAAGCTGCCCAGCAAGAAGCCGAAGCAGACAGCCAGAACCACACCCAGAGTACCTGGGATGAAGAACGGATGGTTAAAGACGAATTTACCGATACGGGTTGTACCGGTGTCATCCATCTGAACCGCCGCAACCAGAGTTGGGTAGGTTGGCAGAATGAACAGGCCGGAAACAGCTGCGAAAGAGGCAACAGCGGTCAGCGGGGAAACGTTCAGCGCCAGAGCCATCGGCATCAGTGCTTTAGCGGTTGCTGCCTGAGAGTACAGCAGCGCAGAAGCAAAGAAGAAGATGACAGCCAGCAGCCACGGATGGCCCTGAATTACGCTACCTGCAGTATCTTTGATCCAGTCAATGTTGTGAGATACGAAGGTATCACCCAACCACGCAACGCCCAGGATACAAATACAGGCGCTCATACCGGCTTTGAAGGTACTGGAGTTGAGGATGGAATCCGTTTCAACGCGGCAGATGATGGTGGTCAGCGTCGCGATGCTCAGCATGATGATCAGGATAGCGTTGGTGGTGTTCATCAGCGGTTTAGCGACCAGACCCAGGCTTGGGCTGTTGACGATCGCATAGACAACAACGCAAATTACGCCCAGCAGGAACAGCCAAACGGAGGTTTTTGCGCCTGCTTTGATTTCAACTTGTCTTTCACCACGCAGCTCAACCAAACCTTCTTCCAGACGCTTACGATAAATCGGATCGTCAGACAGTTTAGAGTTGAACAGCATAGTCACCAGGAAGGACATTACCAGAACGGCCAGCAGGGTGGACGGAATAACCACGGACAGCAGGTGAATATAGCTGATGCCATGACCTTCCATTACGGAAGACATGTAAACCACGGCTGCAGAGATTGGTGATGCTGTGATCGCAATCTGAGCAGAAACCACCGCAGTTGAGAGCGGACGGCAAGGTTTGATCCCTTGTTCCTTCGCAACTTCAGCGATAACCGGCAGAGTTGCCAGAGAGATGTTACCCGTACCCGCAAAGATGGTCAGGAAATAGGTCACGATGGGTGCAAGGATCGTGATGTATTTCGGGTTCTTACGCAGCAGTTTTTCAGTTTGATGAACCAGATAGTCCAGACCACCTGCAATCTGCATAGCTGAGATGGCAGCGATAACCGCCATGATAATGGAAATGACATCGAACGGGATATTACCGGGTTTTACGCCGATAGCGGCGAGAACCAGGACACCCAGCCCACCTGCAAATCCAATACCGATACCCCCAAGTCTGGCACCTAAAAAGATTGCCAGCAAAACGATGATAAGTTCTAAAACTATCATATTAGCCTTCCTTGTTGTTTAACAAGTTGATATTAAATTGTTGTTTTTAAGTAACTTCGTGCAAGAAAAAAGGCACGTCATCTGACGTGCCTTCTCTGGTACTACCCTACACGATTACTGTTCGCTTTCATCAGTATAACGTTTTGCTTTATAAGCCGGGTGCATCAGGTTCTGTACTGAGAAGATATCGTCCAGCTCGGCTTCGGTCAACAGGCCGCGCTCCAGGACAACTTCACGTACGCTCTTACCGGTTTCGGCACAAATTTTACCAACGATGTCGCCGTTGTGGTGGCCGATGAACGGGTTAAGGTAAGTAACGATACCGATAGAGTTGTAAACGAATGCTTCGCACACTTCTTTGTTAGCAGTAATGCCGCTAACGCATTTTTCCAACAGGTTGTAGCAAGCGTTGCTCAGAATGTGAATGGATTCGAACATTGCCTGGCCGATTACTGGCTCCATAACGTTCAGCTGCAGCTGACCTGCTTCAGACGCCATAGTGACAGTGATGTCGTTACCGATGACTTTAAAGCACACCTGATTTACGACTTCCGGAACAACCGGGTTCACTTTAGCTGGCATGATGGAAGAGCCAGCCTGCAGTTCCGGCAGGTTGATCTCGTTCAGGCCGGCACGTGGACCAGAGGAGAGCAAACGCAGGTCGTTACAGATTTTGGACATCTTCACAGCCAGACGTTTCAGTGCGCCGTGCACCATAACGTATGCGCCGCAGTCAGAAGTAGCTTCAATCAGGTCTTCTGCAGGAACACAGGCAAAACCGGTTACTTCAGCCAGTTTTTTCACTGCCAGCGGAGAGTATTCTTTCGGTGTGTTCAGACCCGTACCGATTGCCGTTGCGCCGAGGTTAACTTCCAGCAGCAGCTCTGCAGTACGCCCAATGTTTTTCACTTCTTCTTTCAGCAGGATGCTGAAAGCACGGAATTCCTGACCGAGGGTCATCGGCACAGCATCCTGCAACTGGGTACGACCCATTTTCAGGATGTCCTGGAATTCATCGGCTTTTTTCTCGAAGCCTTCACGCAGCTGGTTCAGAGCATCAATCAGTTTGATGATGGATGCGTATACCGCGATACGGAAGCCAGTTGGGTATGCGTCGTTGGTAGACTGACATTTGTTAACGTGGTCGTTCGGGTTCAGGTACTGATATTCACCTTTCTGGTGACCCATCAGTTCCAGACCGATATTGGCCAGCACTTCGTTGGTGTTCATGTTGACGGAGGTACCCGCACCACCCTGGTAAACGTCTACCGGGAACTGATCCATGCATTTTCCGTTATTCAGGACTTCATCACACGCCGCGATGATGGCATTTGCCACACTCTTAGGAATGGTTTGCAGTTCTTTGTTGGCCATAGCCGCTGCCTTTTTCACCATTACCATGCCGCGAACAAATTCAGGAATGTCGCTGATTTTGTTGTTGCTAATGTAGAAGTTTTCAATCGCTCTCAGAGTGTGAACACCATAGTAAGCGTCCGCTGGAACTTCCCTGGTACCCAACAAGTCTTCTTCGATACGAATGTTGTTTAACATGTGAACCTTCTTTTTCAAGCTGCCAATGATTTGACTAAACACACAGGATATATGTGATTTCGATTGTTTCTCGACCGACGATTATCCCCTGCATCGGTCTGATACCCGAGATCATATGCTGGTTCAGGATTTCTACCGTAATCTGGATCACTTAAAACGTGGAATTTACCCCTTATTTATTATTCTGTGAAATAGATCACCCCTTTAGGATTAACACTAAATATTAGTGTACAAGCGGCTTGAAATTTTGCTAATCACCACAATATCAAATCGATGCGATTAACATGATTTTTGGACAGACGTTGTACAAAACGCCTGTTATTAACAGGAGTCCCCTTTGCGCTGGATACCATTACTTGCCATTTTTCTCTATGTTTACATAGAGATATCTATTTTTATTCAGGTTGCCCATGTGTTGGGTGTTCTGATGACCCTGATTTTGGTTATTTTTACGTCGGTTATCGGGATGTCTCTGGTTCGTAATCAGGGATTTAAGAACTTTTTACTGATGCAACAAAAAATGGCGGCAGGTGAAAGCCCGGCTGCAGAAATGATCAAGAGCGTTTCGCTGATTATTGCCGGTCTGCTATTAGTGCTGCCTGGTTTTTTTACCGATTTCCTTGGTCTTCTTCTTTTACTACCCCCGGTGCAGAAGCATCTGACGATGAAACTGCTGCCACATTTGCGTTTTTCTCGTATGCCCGGCGGTGGTTTTAGCGCCGGAACGGGTGGGGGCGAGACCTTTGACGGTGAGTTTCAGCGTAAAGACGAGCATCGCGACAGTATTGAACATAAAGACGATCGTCGGGATTAAGTATCAGTTTGTAGGCCGGATAAGCGTTAGCGCCATCCGGCAAACATGTTTATATGCCGGATGATGGCGTCAGCGTCGACTTATCCGGCCTGCGGGGTAAAAACAGCCACAGCGCCGCCAGCATAATCAGCGCATAGAGACTCTTCCAACCGACCATCGCCAGCAATAGCAGACATAGCAAACCGCCAACGATCGCCAATGCGCGATAGTGTCCTTTCAGTAATCGACAACCTGCCAGCATGCACAGCAGATAAATCATAATAAAGATGCCGTTAGCGTAGACGATTAACGCGTCGAGATTGATTTGCAGCATATAGATGCACAAGGTACTGACCACGCAGCAACCTAGCACGGCGTTCAGCGCATTGCGCGGAAGATGACGAGGGGACAGACGCGCCAGATAACTCTCCGGCTTGTATTGCGCTTGCGACCAGACCAGCCGGGCGAAACTTTGAATATAAATGTTGAGACTGGCAAAGCAGGCCAGATAACCAATAATGCAGGCGACCCACAGTGCCTGTACGCCAAACAGCTGTACAACAATTTCGGGCAGTGATGCCGCCGCTGCCATTTGCTCGCCGTAAGCGTCAAAATGAAGGACGACGACGGTGCATGCCCAGTAGACAGAACCTGCCAGCAGTAGACCGATCATCAGCGCGCGCGGGAAGTCTCGCTCCGGATTTTTAAATTCAGAGGCCAGATGGGCAAATGCTTCAAGGCCGACAAAGCACCAGAACATCACCGACAGCGCGGCGAACAGTCCGGGAAGTTCAATTTCGCTAACCGCAGGGAAAGGGATTTCATTGGGTTTTAGATCGCCCGCCCACCAGATGGCGACAATCAGGGCCACGATCAGCCCGGCAATGACCGTTTGTAGGTTAGCGCTGGAGCTGGCGCCGCGGGAGCCTATGTACCAGACCAACGCCAGCGTGCCGAGTTCTGCCAGCAGAAGCTGCCCGTCATGCCAGCCAAACATCGCCTGGCCGAATCCTGCGGCAATATGTAATGCCGCAGGTAAGCCCACGGGGATTACTGATAAAAACAACCATCCGGTGACGCGCTCCAGGCGCGAGCCAAAGGCCATACCGACAAAATGCGCCACGCCGCCCGCGCTGGGGAAATGGCGGCCGAGCACGGCGAAGACAATCGCCACGGGAAAGACTAAAACAATTAGCACCGGCCAGGCCCACAAGCTATTGTTGCCAGCAACCAGCGCAGCCAGCGCGGGGACGGCAAAAACGCCTGTACCTAACAATGATGTCGACAACAGGCCAACGCCCTGAGCCAGTCCCAGCTCTTGTTTCAGTCCGCTCATAAGTTGTTATCCGGTTATGCCCGTTGACTGGGCTACAGCGCAGATTTTTGATGGTATCACAATCGGATTTGCTTATGACGACGTGACTGAAATCGTTATGGAATGTGAGGTGCGTCGGTGTTTTGACGGGATTTTCTGCTGATAAAAATTTTTTTTCGCTTGCCCCCTTGAAGGCACAAAACCCCATCCCCATCTATCTGGTCACTAGCCGGGAAACCGTTTACGGGCCGGCGTCACCCATAACTGATAAAGACTTTCTCAAAGGAGAGCTATCAATGAGTATTCGTCCGTTACATGATCGTGTGATCGTCAAACGTAAAGAAGTTGAATCCAAATCTGCTGGCGGCATCGTACTGACCGGTTCTGCAGCAGGTAAATCAACTCGTGGCGAAATCATCGCTGTCGGTAAGGGTCGCATCCTGGACAACGGTACCGTACAGCCGCTGGACGTGAAAGTCGGCGATATCGTTATTTTCAACGATGGCTACGGTGTTAAATCTGAGAAGATCGACAATGAAGAAGTGTTGATCATGTCTGAAAGTGACATCCTGGCAATTGTTGAAGCCTAATCCGCGAACGACACTGAACATACGAATTTAAGGGAAAGAGAAAATGGCAGCTAAAGACGTAAAATTCGGTAACGACGCTCGTGTGAAAATGCTGCGCGGCGTCAACGTACTGGCAGATGCAGTGAAAGTTACCCTCGGTCCAAAAGGCCGTAACGTAGTTCTGGATAAATCTTTCGGTGCACCGACCATCACTAAAGATGGTGTTTCCGTAGCACGTGAAATCGAACTGGAAGACAAGTTCGAAAACATGGGTGCGCAGATGGTGAAAGAAGTTGCCTCTAAAGCGAACGATGCTGCAGGCGACGGTACCACCACCGCAACCGTACTGGCTCAGTCCATCATCACTGAAGGTCTGAAAGCTGTTGCTGCGGGTATGAACCCGATGGATCTGAAACGCGGTATCGACAAAGCGGTCGCTGCTGCCGTTGAAGAACTGAAAGCGCTGTCCGTACCGTGCTCTGACTCCAAAGCTATTGCTCAGGTTGGTACCATCTCCGCTAACTCCGACGAAACCGTAGGTAAACTGATCGCTGAAGCGATGGACAAAGTCGGTAAAGAAGGCGTGATTACCGTTGAAGACGGTACCGGTCTGCAGGACGAACTGGACGTGGTTGAAGGTATGCAGTTCGACCGTGGCTACCTGTCTCCTTACTTTATCAACAAGCCGGAAACTGGCGCTGTAGAACTGGAAAGCCCGTTCATTCTGCTGGCTGATAAGAAAATCTCCAACATCCGTGAAATGCTGCCGGTTCTGGAAGCCGTAGCGAAAGCAGGCAAACCGCTGCTGATCATCGCTGAAGATGTTGAAGGCGAAGCGCTGGCAACTCTGGTTGTTAACACCATGCGCGGTATCGTGAAAGTCGCTGCTGTTAAGGCACCTGGCTTCGGCGATCGTCGTAAAGCGATGCTGCAAGATATCGCTACCCTGACCGGTGGTACCGTTATCTCTGAAGAGATCGGTATGGAGCTGGAAAAAGCAACTCTGGAAGATCTGGGTCAGGCAAAACGCGTTGTTATCAACAAAGACACCACCACCATCATTGATGGCGTAGGCGATGAAGCTGCAATCCAGGGTCGCGTAACTCAGATTCGTCAGCAGATCGAAGAAGCAACTTCTGACTACGACCGTGAAAAACTGCAGGAGCGCGTAGCGAAACTGGCAGGCGGCGTTGCGGTAATCAAAGTTGGTGCTGCGACTGAAGTTGAAATGAAAGAGAAGAAAGCTCGCGTTGAAGATGCCCTGCACGCAACCCGTGCTGCGGTAGAAGAAGGCGTGGTTGCTGGTGGTGGTGTTGCGCTGATTCGCGTAGCGTCCAAAATTGCCGGCCTGAAAGGTCAGAACGAAGACCAGAACGTCGGTATCAAAGTTGCGCTGCGCGCAATGGAAGCTCCGCTGCGTCAAATCGTTCTGAACTGCGGCGAAGAGCCGTCTGTAGTGGCTAACACCGTGAAAGCGGGTGACGGTAACTACGGTTACAACGCTGCAACTGAAGAATACGGCAACATGATCGACATGGGTATCCTGGATCCAACCAAAGTAACGCGTTCTGCTCTGCAGTATGCAGCTTCTGTTGCGGGTCTGATGATCACTACCGAGTGCATGGTTACCGATCTGCCGAAAGGCGATGCGCCTGACTTAGGTGCTGCTGGTGGTATGGGCGGTATGGGCGGAATGGGCGGCATGATGTAATCATGTTGTTCTGAACCTCTCAGAATTGAAAACCCCCGGGCAGAAATGTCTGGGGGTTTTTCTTTTGGTCATCTTTTTAGTATATGATTCAGCTACGGACATAACGTCCAACTAATTGATTATGGGGAATGACATGCACGTGAAATATTTAGCAGGGATCGTTGGTGCCGCGCTACTGATGGCGGGTTGTAGCTCCAGCAACGAACTGAGTTCAGCCGGACAAAGCGTACGCTTTGTCGAAGACAAGCCAGGCGCAGAGTGCCAGCTGATTGGCACCGCAACCGGTACGCAGAGCAACTGGCTTTCTGGTCAGCATGGCGAAGAGGGTGGGTCTATGCGTGGTGCAGCGAACGATCTGCGTAACCAGGCCGCAGCAATGGGTGGTAACGTGATTTATGGCGTCAGCAGCCCATCACAGGGAATGCTGTCCAGCTTTGTGCCTACCGCCAGCGAG
This sequence comes from Citrobacter sp. wls710, assembly GCF_005281115.1. Classification (NCBI taxonomy): domain Bacteria; kingdom Pseudomonadati; phylum Pseudomonadota; class Gammaproteobacteria; order Enterobacterales; family Enterobacteriaceae; genus Citrobacter; species Citrobacter sp. wls710. The sequence goes on along the minus strand of NZ_SZXD01000040.1, from coordinate 153,007 downwards.
ATGAATGGTCAGGTTTATAAGTGCCCAAATTGATAAACGCGGTTGATGCCGGATGGCGACGCTAAAGCGTCTTATCCGGCCTACGGTACACATGATCGTAGGCCTGATAAGCGCAGCGCCATCAGGCATTCTGAGCTTTATGCGCAGACTGAACGCGTAAATGATGTAGCGCGCGCAAACACTGATCCTGATTGAGCTTTTGGGTTTTATCACCCGTCAATGTTCTGACAAACACCTGGCACGGTACACCGGCAAGTTTTTTCAGTCGTGGGCTGAAGTCCAGAAGGCGTCGGGTAATGGCCTCAGCTTCTTTACTGCCGGAAAGGGCGCGAGTTTTTACTACTGAGCCACAGAATTGAGCTTTACCCTTTTCATCCTTATAGCGGTAGATAATCGCCAGGTAATGGTTAAACAGGTTAAGTTTCCATTCTGGTTGTGTATATGAATCATATTCAAGATTGTCGTTTTGCTGGCAATCAACATCGTACAGCGGTAAGAAATCCAGCAGCGATGTAATTCTTAACGCTAATTCCTGCATGCCAGCATTATTTATTGCATGAATGATTGCATGGGCTAATACCTGGATCTGCAGTTCATTAATCAGTAATTGGTGGGTTTGTCCGTCATGTAGCGTCAGAGAAAATGCTAAGCTTTCTCCTTTGTCATCCACTAACATCAGCGAATTGATGCGACGGTTTATATCCGCATTTTTTAACTCATCTTCCTGAATTAACGGGATATTCTCGTGCATCTTTTTACTGGCTTTGTCGCGTTCTTTTTCATATTGCAAACGCGCTTCTTCGCTAAGCTGGTGCTTCGCATGGAGTCTGCTCTCCAGGGCGATAAGCAAATCTCTTAGCCCCAACGGTGAGAGAAAAAACAGCGACTCTTTATTTCTTGGTTCTTTGATCTTAAGTGCCAGAGCAACAAATTCATTCTTCTGACGAATAACACCGGTATTAATACCCTTAATACTAATAACCATCCAGGGTTCTCCCTAACCATATATTTATTGGAAATCTACATTTGTATTAATTTATAAAATTTGCAAATGAGTTGTTGCACAGTGCTAGTTAAAATAGCACATATTAAAAGTGCGACTCTACCTGCTCGGATATTAAATACTCGGGATTGGTAGTGAGTGTCCATAATCGGACACTCACTAAGAATTATTGCTGGCGTAATTGCAGGTCCAACGGCGTTTTACTAGGTTCTCCGCCAATTTCTCGCGCCAGTTTAGGGACCATGTAACCGGAAACCAGCGTCAGCAGTTCACGCATAATCTGACGCGCTTCCTCGTCGCTGACCATAAAGTGGGCGGCACCCTGCACTTTATCCAGTACATGCAGGTAATAGGGCATAACACCCGCATCAAACAATGCGTTGCTAAGGTCGGCCAGGGTTTGGGCGTTATCGTTAACACCACGTAGCAATACGCTTTGATTGAGTAGCGTAACGCCTGCTTTGCGCAGTCTGAGCATCGCCTGACGAAATGTCTCATCAACTTCATTGGCATGGTTAATATGATTGACCAGCAGAATTTGCAGTGAAGAGTGAGCAAAACGTTCGGTCAGCCCTTCGGTAATACGCGCCGGGATCACAATTGGTAAACGGCTGTGAATGCGCAGACGCTTAATGTGTGGAATGGTTTCCAGCTGCGTGAGCAGCCAGTCCAGTTCGTGATCCTTGGCCATCAACGGATCGCCGCCGGAGAAGATGATTTCATCCAGTTCTGGATGGGCGGTAATATAGTCCAGAGCGACTTGCCAGTTGCGCTTGTTGCCCTGATTTTCGGCGTACGGGAAGTGTCGGCGGAAGCAATAACGACAATTTACCGCGCAGCCGCCTTTGACCAGCAGCAGCGCCCGGTTGCGATATTTGTGCAGCAGGCCGGGAACCACACTGTGCTGTTCCTCCAGCGGATCGGTCGAGTAACCGGGGGCGGCAACAAACTCTTCCTCGGCGGTAAGTACCTGACGCAGAAGCGGATCGTTTGGATTGCCTTTCTCCATGCGCGCAATAAACGCGCGCGGCACGCGCAGGGCGAAAAGTCGTCTCGCGTCGCGTCCGGCCAACAGTTTTTCATCTGCGTCTATATTCAAAAGATGCAGAAGTTCATCGGGATCGGTCACAACATCGGCAAGTTGCGATAACCAATCTTCTCTGGATGGGGTATTTAGGGTTACAATATGCGCCATTTTGTGGCTTAGCTACCAGTTAACAATTTTCAGAGGGCCTTATGGCAACGTACTATAGCAACGATTTTCGTGCTGGTCTTAAAATCATGTTGGACGGCGAACCTTATGCGGTTGAAGCCAGCGAATTCGTTAAACCAGGTAAAGGCCAGGCGTTTGCGCGCGTTAAGCTGCGTCGCCTGCTGACCGGTACTCGCGTAGAGAAAACCTTCAAGTCTACCGACTCTGCCGAAGGCGCAGATGTAGCCGACATGAACCTGACCTTCCTGTATAGCGACGGTGAATTCTGGCACTTCATGAACAACACCACTTTCGAACAGCTGGCTGCAGACGAGAAAGCGGTAGGCGATAACGCTAAATGGCTGCTGGACCAGGCTGAATGCATCGTGACCCTGTGGAACGGTCAGCCGATCTCCGTGACGCCGCCGAACTTCGTTGAGCTGGAAATCGTTGATACTGACCCGGGTCTGAAAGGCGATACCGCTGGTACTGGCGGCAAACCGGCTACCCTGTCTACCGGCGCAGTCGTTAAAGTTCCGCTGTTCGTACAGATCGGTGAAGTGATCAAAGTGGATACTCGCTCAGGCGAATACGTTTCCCGCGTAAAATAAGACACTTATTTGATCTTGTGGCGCAGGTTGCTGCGCCATACTTTTTCCAGGGCAGGAATGATGAAACGTCTTCTCAGTCTTGTAATGCTAATCCTTTTCACCAGCACTCTACTGGCGGGCTGTAATACCGCACGCGGCTTCGGTGAAGACATCAAACATCTCGGCAATTCAATCTCTCACGCCGCCAGTTAAACTTCTCACATAATCTGAAAAACGGTTGTTTATCCATCACACTTCCGGATCTTGTCTATTATTAAGTAGCTATACACAAACAATATTGGCTAGAAAAGGAAGACGTTATGATTAAGAAGACAATTGCTGCGATCTTTTCTGTGTTGGTACTTTCTTCCGTATTAACCGCGTGTAATACCACGCGAGGCGTAGGGGAGGATATTTCTGACGGCGGTAATGCTATCTCTGGTGCGGCGACAAAAGCTCAGCAATAATGCTCAACGGTACGACGCTGGGTCGTACCGTTAACTCTCCCTGTGTGGGAGTGAGAGGAACGGTGAGAAGCGGTTCCCCAGATGAAGCTTCAGACGAATATTTCGTTTATAGGTATACACCGTTTTGCCATGAATGCTGAGCGTGGCGGCTATAACCTGGTTACTCACGCCATCCATCCACATTGACAATACTTTCTCCTCCTGCGGCGTAAGCAGTGGCGTCGCATTTTCGGCTAATGCTAATGTGGGGCGATCTTGTAGCGCTTCCTGAATCGTGTGTGTAAGTGCGTTTAGCGAGGTGTGTTTGGTTAATACCGAATAGGCGGTGGCTTGAGAAGCCGGGATGGACGCGTGCTGTCTGTCCGCTGATTGCAGTAAGATCAGAGGTATGACGCCACAGCTCATGAAAAAGGGCTTAACTGGCGGAGTGGAATGCGCCTCGCTAATAAAACTGTATAAATCCGCAATGACCAGATGCGGTTTCCACTGCAAAATATGCTCTTTTGCCAACAGAAGATTATTAATTCCTGATACCAGAAATGAGGAGTTAAACCTGCCAGAATGATTAAGCAATGCCTCTATCCCTGTGCGGGTAAAGTGGCATCGGTCAATCACTAAAATTTTAAGCATAAACTTTTCGCATTCAGAAGAGGGGCAATAGACTTCCTGATTTCAGAAAGCCCTTCATCATAGAGAACTCCGATGAGTGCCAAATGCGGGAACTACGCCGCTAATTATGCTTAATTCTTGCTTTTAACAGACGGTGAATAAAAAGGTTGAAATTCATTTTCTGTCGGGCAAAAATGCCATTTCACACACAGCTTTGCAGGACGACCTGCAAACGCTTCTTTCACCGGGGACGGCCCCATTGTTCTGGAGCCTGATATGTCCTGGATCGTTTTATTAATTGCCGGTTTGCTCGAAGTTGTCTGGGCGATTGGCCTGAAATATACCCACGGTTTCACACGTCTGACGCCAAGTATTATCACTATTGCGGCCATGATCGTCAGTATCGCCATGCTCTCCTGGGCGATGCGTACTTTGCCAGTTGGGACCGCCTATGCCGTCTGGACCGGTATTGGGGCCGTCGGGGCGGCCATTACCGGGATTCTGCTGTTGGGTGAATCCGCCAGTCCGGCGCGTTTGCTGAGTCTGGGGCTGATTGTGGCTGGTATTATTGGTCTGAAGCTTAGCACTCACTAAGTACCAGGCTGTTTTACCCAAATCAGTTTATTGACGTCAAACCCTTCCCGGGTCGCGATAGCCAACATTTGCTGCTTCATTTCATCTGAAATGGTGGGGGTCCGTGAAAGGATCCACAGGTAATCGCGATCCGGACCGCAAACCAGCGCGTGGCGATATTCCCGGTCGAGCGCAATCACGTTATACCCGCCGTAAAAGGGGCCGAAGAATGACACCTTGAGCGCAGCCCGATTTGGGTCGCCAGTGAAATAGGCTTTACCCTCCGTTTTTTGCCACATCTCTCTGTCCGGGTTATAGCCCTTATTGATCACGTTGATACCGCCGTCGTCGCGCAAGCTATACGTTGCGGTCACTTTTTCCAGTCCACGTTCGAAGCGATGGTCTAAACGTGCAATTTCATACCAGGTACCAAGAAAGCGTTTAGCGTCAAAGTTATTCACAACGGTAACGCCTTTTGGCGGTGTAGGGGTACTGCAGGCGACAACCAGAAATGCAGCGGTAACTGCAGCAACGACGGGCAGAATACGCATAAGATTTTCCTTGCTGTTTTTTTGTTAAGTGTAGATGACAGCAGGAAAAAGAAGAGGAAGAAACAAGGTCCGCTATAGCGGACCTCGTCGTCAGTTACTGTAATTTTTCAAGAATGCGCCAGGCTGCATCGACGCGAGCAGGATTTGGATAGCTTTTGTTTGCCAGCATCACGATGCCAAGATTTTTTTCTGGAACGAAAGCAACGTAGCTGCCAAATCCGCCAGTGGAGCCGGTTTTATGCACCCATGAGGCCTTCACGGCCGGGGCTGGCGGATTGACCTCAACGGCGGGAAGCGCCGCTAACGCGACTTTACTGTCGCTACCGTTGATTATCGAGTCGGCATTCACCGGCCAGTTCAGCATCTCCCAGCCTAATCCCTGGTACATATCGCCAATACGCCAGTAACGAGCCTGCGCGATTTCAATTCCCTGTCGGAGCGTTTTCTCTTGTACCTGGCTGGCGTCCATGTTGGCCTGAACCCAGCGGGTCATATCGACAAGACTGGATTTTACCCCATAGGCTTCGGCATCAAGCTGCCCCGGAGATACATGCACGGGCCTTCCTTCGCGATAGCCCCAGGCATAATCCTTTTGTTCGCTCTGCGGAACCGTAATCCAGGTATGCGTCAGTTTTAATGGTTGCAGGACGCGTTTGGTCATCGCCTCTTCATAGCGCATTCCTGAAGGTTTCACCGCCAATGCGCCAAACAGACCAATACTGGAGTTAGCATAGAGACGTTTAGCACCCGCGGCCCATTGCGGCTGCCAGTTTTGATAAAAGCGCAGTAATGCCGCTTTATCTGTAACATCGTCAGGTACCTGAAGCGGCAGACCACCCGCCGTATAGGTGGCCAGGTGCAGCAGGCTGATACCCTGCCATTGTTTGCCAGTTAATTCGGGCCAGTATTGGGTGACCGGATCGCTGAGCTTAATTTCACCACGGGCGATAGCATCGCCGCCCAGCACACCGTTGAACGTCTTACTGACTGAGCCTAGTTCAAACAGCGTTTGCTGGGTGACAGGACGGTTTTTGGCGATATCGGCTTTACCCCAGGTAAAGTAATAAGGTTTTCCCTGGTAAATAATTGCCACGGCCATACCCGGAATAGCCTGTTCTTGCATCAGCGGTGTGATGGTGCGGTTTACGATATCGGCAATCTGTTGTTCTGTTTTTTCGGCGGCAAACGTTGAGACAGAGGCTGTCAGCAGCAACGCGCAGCATAACGATTTTTTCATCATGAAATCAGTTCCGTAATAAAAAGCAAAAGGGTGTCCGGGCCCGTCAGACGCAATCAGTTTGTTTGATTTGCAGTGTGTTGACAAACGGTTAAATTTAGCAGCAGATATAAGTTTTTCTAACAGGCCAGATGATGACGCGTAGCTATATCCCCCTTAACTCGCTGCGGGCTTTTGAAGCCGCGGCCAGACACCTTAGCTTTACCCGCGCTGCAATTGAGCTCAACGTAACGCACTCTGCCATCAGCCAGCATGTCAAAGCGCTGGAACAGCAGCTAAATTGTCAGCTTTTTGTGCGCGGCTCTCGTGGGTTGATGCTGACGACGGAAGGGGAAAGTCTGTTACCTGTACTTAATGATTCTTTCGATCGTATGGCGGGGATGCTAGATCGTTTTGCCACTAAACAAACCCAGGAAAAACTTAAAATCGGGGTAGTGGGGACCTTTGCGATCGGTTGTCTTTTTCCTCTACTCAGCGACTTTAAGCGTAACTATCCGCATATTGATTTGCATATTTCCACCCACAATAACCGCGTGGATCCCGCCGCTGAGGGACTGGACTATACCATTCGTTACGGGGGAGGAGCCTGGCATGATACCGACGCACAATATTTGTGTAGCGCGCTGATGTCCCCGCTTTGCTCGCCAGAATTAGCCGCACAGATCAAGGTACCTGCAGACCTCCTGAAATTCCCGCTATTACGATCTTATCGGCGAGATGAATGGACGCTTTGGATGCAGGCCGCCGGAGAAGCGCCTCCGTCACCGACGCACAACGTGGTGGTGTTTGATTCTTCCGTCACAATGCTGGAGGCCGCGCAGGCAGGGATCGGAGTGGCGATTGCCCCGGTAAGAATGTTCACACATTTGCTTGGTAGTGAACGTGTCGTTCAGCCGTTTCTAACGCAGATTGATCTGGGGAGCTATTGGATAACGCGTTTGCAATCCCGACCTGAGACATCTGCAATGCGTGAGTTTTCCCGTTGGCTCCCCGCCAATGGCGGGCCTGATAGTTAACGCATGCAATTAGATGGTCAGGATACCAATGGCCGTTACAACGGTCAGGATAGCTGCCAGTCCATAGAATACCCATTTGCCAGCAGGCACGTGGATTTTCAGGTCATGCATCGCGTGGTGCATACGGTGTAAACCGCACCACAGCGGCAGGACAATCATCAGGAACAGGAATGCGCGACCGATAAAGCTCTGCGCGAATGCCAGGACGCGTTCATAGCTGAAGGCATCAGGAACAAAGCCCAGCGGCAGCATAATGCCTACCAGCAGGATCATTACCGGCGCAATGATTGCGCTCCACATACCGCCTGCACCAAACAGGCCCCAGAATACGGGTTCGTCAGAGCGTTTTGGATTTGGATTAATCATTCCGGACTCCTTACCAGAACAGGGCAACAAACAGTATTACTACTGTCGCAACCACAGTAACCGCCCAAAGCCCTTTGATGATTGGCTCTGGCCCCATTTTTTCGTCTTTTACGATGATGTTGGCCGCTTTCGGCGCCAGCTCAAACCAGGTCTTGGTATGCAGCAGCGCGGCTGCCAGGGCGATGATGTTAAGGATCACCACCACCGGGTTCTGCAGGAACCCGACAAAGCCAGCCCAGGATTCCACACCGTGCTTAAGCGCAAACAGGCCGAAGATCAGTTCAATACTGAACCAGACAGCCGGAACGGCTGTGCCTTCACGCAGCATGTAAAAGCGATAAAACGGCAGTTTTTTCCACCAGGTGGACGTCATTGGCCGCACATAGGCGTTGCGTTTAGTCGTCATGTTGCACTCCTTAGCGTGGTTTCAGGGTTGCGATAAGAAAGTCTTTTGAACTTTCAACTTTACCCTGCTGAATGGCCGCAGCCGGATCGACGTGTTTCGGGCAGACTTCGGAGCAGTAGCCCACGAAAGTACAACTCCAGACGCCATTCGGGCTGTTCAATTGAGCCATACGCTCTTTCTTACCGTGGTCGCGGCTATCTTCGTTGTAACGATGCGCCAGCGTAATCGCAGCCGGTCCAATGAACTCAGGGTTCAGGCCGAACTGCGGGCACGCGGCATAGCACAGACCACAGTTGATGCAACCGGAGAACTGATGATACTTCGCCATCTGCGCCGGAGTCTGGGTGTTTGGGCCCTGATCCGGTGTACGCGGGTTACCGATGATGTACGGTTTGATCGCTTCCAGGCTTTCGATAAAGTGCGTCATGTCGACGACCAGATCGCGCTCAATCGGGAAGTTGCCCAGCGCTTCAACCTTCATACCGTTGGTGTAATCACGCAGGAAGGTTTTGCACGCCAGCTTCGGCACGTTGTTGACCATCATGCCGCAGGAGCCGCAGATTGCCATACGGCAGGACCAGCGATAGCTCAGGTCCGGCGCCAGGTTATCCTTGATGTAGCCCAACGCATCGAGCAGAGACGTGGTTTCATCGTAAGGAACTTCGTAGAAAGCACTGTGTGGCGCGGTATCGGTTTCCGGGTTATAGCGCACCACCTCAACTTTCAGGTTTTTCATCTCAGCCATTCGCCTTCTCCTTCTTATCGGCTGCTTCCGCTTCGCCACCGTAAACACGTTTAGCCGGTGGCAGAGTGGTGATTTTCACGTCGCTGTATTCCAGGCGAGTCGTGCCGTCAGCATCGCGGAAGGCGAGGGTGTGTTTGAGGAAGTTCACGTCGTCACGCTCGGTGCAGCCTTCATCCAGACGCTGATGCGCGCCGCGGGATTCTTTACGCGCCAGAGCGGAGTGCGCCATACATTCAGCAACGTTCAGACCGTGACCCAGTTCGATGGTGTACAGCAGGTCGGTGTTGAAGACGCTGGAGGTATCAGTGATACGCACGCGCTTGAAGCGCTCCTGCAGCTCAGCCAGCTTATCAACGGTTTTCTGCATGAGTTCCGGCGTACGGTAGATACCGCAACCTTCTTCCATGGAGATCCCCATTTCGTCACGGATCTTAGACCAGTTTTCGTTACCTTCCTGGTTAACCAGATCTTTCAGACGTTTTTCAATACCGGCAACCTGTGCATCAAGCGCGGCACTGTTTGCAGCGCCAGCCGTTGCAGCACGTTCCGCAGCCTGTTCGCCGGCCATACGACCGAAGACCACCAGTTCCGCCAGGGAGTTAGAGCCCAGACGGTTAGCGCCATGCAGACCAACAGAGGAACATTCGCCGACAGCGAACAGACCTTTAATGCGGGTTTCACAGTGCTGATCGGTTTCGATACCGCCCATGGTGTAGTGCGCGGTCGGACGTACCGGGATCGGTTCTTTAACCGGATCGACACCCACGTAGGCTTTCGCCAGTTCGCAGATGAACGGTAAACGTTCGAGCAGTTTTTTCTCGCCGAGGTGACGCAGGTCGAGGTGAACCACATCGCCACGCGGAGTGGAAATGGTGTTGCCTTTGCGCCATTCGTGCCAGAAAGCCTGAGAAACTTTGTCGCGCGGACCGAGTTCCATATATTTGTTTTTCGGCTCGCCCAGTGGGGTTTCCGGACCCATGCCGTAGTCTTGCAGATAACGGTAGCCATTTTTGTTGACCAGAATACCGCCTTCACCACGGCAGCCTTCAGTCATCAGGATACCGGAGCCTGGCAGACCCGTCGGGTGATACTGAACGAATTCCATATCACGCAGCGGAACGCCGTGGCTCAGCGCCATGCCCATACCGTCGCCGGTTACGATGCCGCCGTTGGTGTTGTAACGGTAAACACGACCTGCGCCGCCCGTTGCCATCACGACTGCGTTAGCACGGATCTGTACCAGCGTGCCTTCCATCATGTTCATCGCGACGACGCCGCGAGCATGACCGTCGTCAACCAGGATATCCAGAACGAAGTGTTCGTCAAAGCGTTGAATCTGTGGGAACTGTAAAGACGTTTGGAACAGCGTATGCAGCATGTGGAAGCCGGTTTTATCCGCGGCAAACCAGGTACGCTCGATTTTCATGCCGCCGAAGCGACGTACGTTGACGCTACCGTCTTCACGACGGCTCCATGGGCAGCCCCATTGTTCCAGTTGCGTCATTTCAGTTGGGCAGTGGTGGACAAAGTAATCCACGACATCCTGCTCACACAGCCAGTCTCCGCCTGCTACCGTATCGTGAAAATGGTAGTCAAAGCTGTCATGATCCTGCGCGACAGCAGCAGAGCCGCCTTCGGCAGCAACGGTATGGCTGCGCATTGGGTACACTTTTGAGATCAGTGCGATTTTAGCGTTGGGATTTGCTTGTGCGGCAGCAATTGCAGCACGTAATCCCGCGCCACCGGCGCCTATAATGGCAAGATCGGCTTGAAAGGTTTGCACGACATTCCTCCAGATTGTTGTTATTTCATCCCCGCCTGAACTCAGATGCTTCATCGGCTTCAAACAGGTTATGAACGCGTTTCCACTGCTCCTTTATAGGTACAATAGTATAGTCTTAGGGATGTGCGGGAAATTTGACGTGTTCGATTTTTTTAGCGTGTCAAAGGGGGGAATTATCATTGAATTTGATTAATTTAATTACTAAACCACCCCATGTCGCTTTTTTTACCCGATTGCCTGTGCTGATTACTACCGCGTGAAATTTGTCTCGTTAGCGCGATACGAGTAGACTTCGTGCCCTTGTCTTAAATCGGAGAAACAACCATGAGCGAAACGGCAACCTGGCAGCCGAGCGCGTCCATCCCCAATCTGTTAAAACGTGCAGCAATTATAGCGGAGATTCGCCGCTTTTTTGCCGATCGTGGCGTGCTTGAGGTTGAGACCCCTTGTATGAGTCAGGCAACGGTAACGGACATCCATCTGTTCCCGTTCGAAACACGTTTCGTCGGCCCTGGACATTCCCAGGGAATGAATCTCTATTTAATGACCAGTCCGGAATATCATATGAAGCGCCTGCTGGTGGCAGGATGTGGCCCGGTATATCAACTGTGTCGCAGCTTTCGTAATGAAGAGATGGGGCGTCATCATAACCCTGAGTTCACCATGCTCGAGTGGTATCGTCCCCACTACGATATGTATCGCCTGATGAATGAAGTGGATGATTTGCTCCAGCAGGTGCTGGACTGCTCTCCCGCGGAAAGCCTTTCTTATCAGCAGGCCTTCCAGCGTCATCTGGAGATAGATCCACTGTCTGCAGACAAAACCCAACTGCGGGAAGTGGCGGCTAAGCTGGATCTCAGCAACATCGCCGATACCGAAGAAGACCGGGACACCTTACTGCAACTGCTGTTCACGATGGGCGTTGAGCCGCATATCGGCAAAGACAAACCGACGTTTGTTTATCATTTCCCCGCCAGCCAGGCATCATTGGCGCAAATCAGTACCGAAGATCACCGCGTGGCTGAGCGTTTCGAGGTGTATTACAAAGGTATTGAGCTGGCGAATGGTTTCCATGAGTTGACCGACGCGCGCGAGCAGCAGCAACGGTTTGAACAGGATAACCGCAAACGTGCCGCACGCGGCCTGCCACAGCAACCTATCGATACCAACCTGCTTGAAGCGTTAAAAGTGGGCATGCCGGATTGCTCTGGCGTGGCGCTCGGCGTTGACCGTCTGGTGATGCTGGCATTGGGCGCGGAAAGCCTGGCTGAGGTTATCGCATTTACCGTCGATCGCGCGTAATTCACGCTCTCTCCATACAAAGTGGCGGATAAACCGCCACTTTGTAGCATATTTTTTCAATTACCCTCTAATAGCCACAATTTACATCTGGATGTTTGGTATCTTTCAGGTATCAATTCTGTGTTAATTTTTTATCGCTGAACTCCGCAATGAGAGCAGTGCCAATCGGTGAGCGGCGTTTGTTAAACGCTTGCCAGAGTAAGGGATGGTTTAATGACCCAAACAATAAAAAAGATGAGCCTGATTGGTCTCATCCTTATGATATTTACGTCTGTTTTTGGTTTTGCTAACAGCCCCTCCGCGTTCTATTTAATGGGGTATAGCGCGATTCCATGGTATATATTTTCCGCATTATTATTTTTTATTCCATTTGCTTTAATGATGGCGGAAATGGGTTCTGCCTATCGGAAAGAAGAGGGGGGAATCTATTCGTGGATGAATAATAGCGTTGGCCCACGCTATGCGTTTATCGGCACGTTTATGTGGTTTTCTTCCTATGTGATATGGATGGTAAGCACGGCGGCAAAAGTCTGGGTACCTTTTTCGACCTTCTTATTTGGCGCAGACATGACGCAGCACTGGCGTATTGCGGGGCTTGAGCCTACGCAGGTTGTCGGTCTGCTCGCCGTCGGCTGGATGATTCTGGTGACCTGCGTGGCCTCACGGGGGATTAATAAGATTGCCCGTATTACGGCTGTAGGTGGAATTGCCGTAATGTGTCTTAATTTAGTTTTGTTGTTAGTGAGTGTCGCTATTTTGTTATTAACGGGTGGCCACTTTGCGCAGGATATTAATTTTATCTCCTCGCCTAATCCGGGATATCAGTCCGGTCTGGCAATGTTGTCATTTGTTGTATTTGCTATTTTTGCTTACGGCGGAATTGAGGCCGTGGGTGGACTGGTAGATAAAACAGAAAAGCCAGAAAAGAACTTCGCGAAAGGGATCGTCTTTGCCGCTATTGTCATTTCTGTCGGTTATTCACTGGCCATATTTTTATGGGGCGTTAGCACCAACTGGCAACAGGTATTAAGTGATGGCTCGGTCAACCTCGGCAACATCACCTATATCCTGATGAAAAGCCTCGGGATGACGTTGGGTAATGCGCTGCACCTTTCCCCGGAAAGCGCGATGGCGTTGGGCGTATGGTTCGCGCGTATCACCGGCTTTTCTATGTTCCTCGCCTATACTGGCGCTTTTTTCACGCTCAGCTACTCGCCGCTGAAAGCGATTATTCAGGGAACGCCGAAGGCATTGTGGCCCGCGCCGATGACCAGGCTGAATGCGGTGGGGATGCCGACGACGGCAATGTGGTTGCAGTGTTTACTGGTGAGCCTGTTTATCCTGCTGGTTTCGTTTGGCGGCGACACGGCCTCAGCGTTTTATAACAAACTGACCCTGATGGCGAACGTCTCCATGACGCTGCCGTATCTGTTCCTTGCGCTGGCTTTCCCATTCTTTAAAGCGCGTACGGATCTGGAAAGGCCGTTTGTGATTTTTAAAACGCGGGCGGCGACGTTACTGACAACAGGCGTGGTGGTATTGGTGGTGACGTTTGCCAACGTGTTCACCATCATCCAGCCGGTGATTGAAGCCGGGGACTGGAACAGCGCATTGTGGATGACCGGCGGCCCGATCTTCTTCTCGCTGCTGGCGATGGCGATTTATCAGAACTACAGCCGCCGCATGGCGAAACAGTTTCGCTGGGTGACAGACTGAGGAAAGGTACATATTGAATTTTCCCAAAGCCCGAATGGAACACCCTCCGGGCTTTTTCATATAAAATAATTTCGAGATTTTTATCAGAATGATATTTGCATATATATTTTATGATTGTTTACATATCACATCCAGGGAAGTGATTTCTTATGGTGAAAATCATTGCTACTATGAATCTATTTGTAAATATAATTTTTGATTGCTTTTTCTATACATGTGATGTCTATCTCATTACTAATTGAGAACCATAGCTATTGTCGGGTCAATGCTAAATTAACTTTGGTGATGAATTTTCATGATGATTAGCTCTCCACCTTTTTGTGAGATCGATGAATATGGTTTTCCTCATTGGAATGGGTTAGATTTTTTTCGATGGTATGCCTTACCTACTAATTGGCGTTTTATGACTGGGAAAGCATATCTCTGGTATTATAAAACAGCTTGGTTAGTTCACCATAGGGCAATTATAAAACAATACGCTTTTGAAGCAAGAATCCCTGAATTACTCCTTGCAGGTGTTGCTGTTGCTGAAGTAGGCGGAACTCCAGAGAGATTTAAAGGTGTTGGTGTTCTGCAATTTAGACAGATAATTGAAGAAATATTGGGAAAGAACAGTAATGAATCGTCTAATGCTACATCGGTCGGTTCAATTGCTATCCAGATAGGTGTTGCAGCCAAAACTATAGGTATCCACCCTGATAAATTGACTCATTTTCAGCAATTTCGCCTGTCGCAGTGTTTACTTGATAACAGCTTTAACATTCGGGTTGTAGCATTCCATTTACATGATCTTATTTTATATGATAATCCAGACGCTGATACTTTGTACTTGACTGACGAGCAGATAATATTGGCAGGTTCCAGATATAATCGTGGAATAATGAGAAGTAAAGATGATATTGTTCAATCAATTAGTGAGTTGCCCGGTTCTCCGGGGCGTGAATATAGTGAATATGGTCGTCGAATTATAGAAAAGAAAGATATAATACTTAAAATTATGCGAGGCGGTTAATGAGTTGGAAGTCTTTTACGTTGAATTTTATCTGGAGTATAGTAAGTATTATATCGATAATTATATTTTCAACGCAGGACAAGGAATGGTTTATCGATGGCAGGGGAATCAATGATATCTGTGATGTCATGAAATATATTGAGAATGATGATATTCGAACTGTGGGTATAGCTTTAACTCTACCTCTGTTTATTCCTTTTATCTATGCAACTGTATGGAGAAGGCAACGTAGTATCTGGCAATATTCTGTTATAGCGGCTCTCCTGTTCTTTTGGTTATGGCGCTTTGTTATACGATACCAATTATGTTGGTAAATAAGACGTTGGGTAGTGCTCAACACACCCAACGTTCATCTTATTGTGACACGATTTACAAACTCCCCGCCGGGCGGTTGCCTCTGCCCGCAGAACTTAACGTTCTTCCCGTTTGTTTACTGCCAAGGCTCTCCAGACGCATCTGGAACGGCGGGAATGGCATATCAATACCGTGTTCGCGGAAGCCTGCCAGAATCAGCTGGTGGATCTCATGACGCAGCGGCATACGGTGTCCCATCTCTGCGGCATAAATACGCAGTTCGAAGATTTGAATCCCCTGCTGCAGATCTACCAGAAAGACTTCTGGCGCCGGGTTATCGATAACCAGCGAACAGCGCTGCGCGGCAGTCAGCAAAATCTGCGTGACCTCCTCGCTGTTAGCCTCTGACGGCGCCGGGATAGTTAACACCACACGGGTGACCGAATCTGACAACGACCAGTTGATAAACTGCTCGGTGATAAAGGCCTTATTGGGCACGATGATCTCTTTGCGGTCCCAGTCGCTGATGGTGGTGGCGCGAGTGTTAATCTTCGTCACGCTACCGGTAAGATCGCGAATGGTCACCGTGTCGCCAATGCGAATCGGTTTCTCAAACAGGATAATCAGGCCGGAAATAAAGTTGGCGAAGATTTCCTGCAAACCAAAGCCCAGACCAACACCGAGAGCAGCCACCAGCCATTGCAGTTTGGACCACTCAATGCCGATCATCGAGAAGCCAACCAGACCGCCAATCAGCATCAGCAAATACTTGGTAATGGTGGTAATGGCGTAACCGGTGCCGGGGGTTAAATCCAGATGTTGCAGCAGCGCCAGCTCCAGCAACGCGGGCAGGTTGCGCACTAACTGGGTGGTGATGATAAATACCAGTATTGCGATGAGCACCGCGCCCAGCGTGATTGGCTCTAAGCTTTCCACGCCCTGAACCGTAGAGGTGACATCCCACAACGAGATGTTTTCCAGGAAGCCAAATGCGGAATGAATTTCCGACCACAGCACAATGACTGAAAGCAGGGCGATAAGCATCAAAATAGAGCGCACCAGACGCAGCGATTGTGCGCTGATCGCGTCCAGATCCACTTCGCTTTCATCAACATCAATCGCGCCTTCAAGACTGGTGGAGTGCGGCGGTTCTTCTTCACCCCGCGCGCGCTGTGCCAGCATTTCGGCGCGTCGATGCTTGGCGCGGTCGAACGCCAGGCGACGGCGCTGGATCAGCATCCAACGGCGAATAACGTGATACACCACCAGTAACAAGAACCAGATAGCCACGGACGTTTCCAGACGTGCCAGTAGAGCTTGTGATGTGGCGAGATAGCCGACTGCGGCCGCGAGGATGGCAATCAGCGGAGCGCCCATCAACATATTCCACAGCATGCTGTTGACCATGTTATCGCTGTTGCCCTCTTTATCGAGGTACAGCGGTATCCCGGCGCGCTTCAGGCTCAGAGTCACGACCGCCAGCGCGCCGCAAATCAAGATAAAGCACAAGCGTCCCAATGAGGCGGAGAATTCCCGGTCATTGAGGTTATCAAACATGATTACCGCCATGATCAGCGGGACAATCAGCCCGATACTCATCAGGTAATAGTGCATGGCCTTCGCGACGCGATTACGCGGCCAGCCAAAATGGGCAATGAACAGACCGTTAGGGCGTGCAAAGGTGGCGCAAATCATCACCGCCC
Source organism: Citrobacter sp. wls710 (assembly GCF_005281115.1). Lineage (NCBI taxonomy): Bacteria > Pseudomonadati > Pseudomonadota > Gammaproteobacteria > Enterobacterales > Enterobacteriaceae > Citrobacter > Citrobacter sp. wls710. The sequence goes on along the minus strand of NZ_SZXD01000040.1, from coordinate 136,442 downwards.
ACAGCATGGGCACCGTGGCGGTTACGCCATCGCCGATTGCGACAGCCAACGGATAAGGCCAGGCTTCCTGCAAGCCGTAACCCAGGGTGGCCCACAGCACCGGTAGCGGTGAGGCGACGAGTATCGACCAGAATACCGTGCGTATCGTCAGCCAGAAGTGGTCCTGGGTCACTTTACCCACTCGCGCGGACGAGCGTTCAAGAAAACGGGTAAAGTGTTTGCGAGAATAGAGGCTAAATCCAACCAGCACCAGCGCACCGAACAGTGGTAGCAGCGTTTCCTTGCTGGTCAGCATCATGATGCTGGCTTTACCTAACTGATTAAAGGTATCTAATGAGATCAGACGCCGCAGATCCTGAACAATGTCGACAGGCCATGAGAGGGAGATAGGGCTGACGTCAGACGTCCAGAACAGATAGCGATGCGTCGCTTCGTTGACCTCTTTTAGCGCATCTTCCAGTTGGCTATTGGAGACTTTTAGCTTGGTCAGTTCAAGGATCAGCGTATCGCCACCCTGTAACAGTGAGTTCAGCAATTCACGCTGAGTGCGCAACTGGGCGTTGAGGATGCTGCTCTGTTCCGCGGTCAGCGGTTGCCCATCGGCCTGATGGATCTGGCGCAGTTGCGGCTGTTTATTGAGGAGATCTTCATAGCGCATACGATGCACGCGTAGCTGCGCCATTTCGGTATCTAACTGCTGAGGTTTGGGCATTTCGGGCAGACGAGATACCTGCGCGCGTAGCGCTTCTCCCAGCATATTCGAAACCCCAAGCCACTGGGACTGTTCGCGCAGCGTATTCAACGCCTGACGCACCTGCAGCGTTTGGCTGGTGGCCTGACGCTGTTGCGATGCGACTAGGTCCATTCGCTGTGCCTGTTGGTTTAAGGCCTGGGACAGTTCGCGGTTAACCTTGAACTGGTCAACAATGCCTTCGGGCAATCCCGCACTGTTTTCCGCCAGCAGTTCGGTGCTCTCCAGCGCTCGTTCAGCTTCACGCTGCCGCTGACTGTTGAGTTGATTACGTAATGCCTGCAGATAAGCGTCGAGCTGTTGGCTCTGTTTTTCCGCCAGTTCGGAGCGCATACGTGCCAGTTCCTGGCGGTTATTGGCGGAAAGCTGCGCCAGCTCCAGTTCATCGACCAGGGCTTTGAGTTTGGCTGATTCAGCCTGCATCGCCTGATTCTGCGCGGGATTGGCGTTGGCGGTACCAATACGCCGCTCAAGCTCATTTAGCTGGCGGCGGGCATCGGTTTGCTGTTGAGGAAGCTGGCTTAACGAGTCGGCGATTTCCCGGGCGCGATCCTGCTCCTGCTGGGCCTGACGACTCTTTTCCAGCAACTGACTGCTGACCTGGAGGATCTCCTGGTTTAACGCATCAGTTGTCAGTCCGCTTGGTACGTTGCGCGGTTCGTCACGCAGATTGCTAAGCTGTGCGCGTAGCGTTGCGGAGAGCTTGGGGAAGTTATCAATAACTTGCTGATATTGCGCAGCGCGCTCAAGAGAGCCTTTACGCTCCTCAAGGGCATTCAGTGCGGACTGGAGCGCCTCAACGGTTTCTGGCTGAGCGGGTTTCGCCGCCTTGGCCTGCTCCAGTTCCTGGGTGAGTTGTTTGGCGTCGGGGGCCGTCGCAGCGTACGCCCCCAGGCTGAGGCACCAGGCCATCAGAAAAGTGATAATCAGGCGCACAGCAGCGATTCCTATGTTTAAGTTTCGTCTTTTTTGTCGTCAACCAGCGGGCTGGCGTCGTGTTCTGCTTCGATCTCTTCTTTCGGCAGTGGGGCAGGTTCTGCCTCTGGCGTCACGAAAGTCTCTGTTGAGATGGCCATTGGCTGACCGATTTTCGTGACTGAAAGGTCCTGCAATTGCTCAACCAGGTTAACTTTGCCCGGTGCAAACAGGTTGATGACAGTAGAACCGAGCTTAAAGCGGCCCATTTCCTGACCTTTGAGCAGTGCCACTGACCCTTCGCTTTCGCCTTCCGGCCAGGTCCAGCGTTTAATTACGCCTTCACGCGGCGGGGTAATGGTGCCAGCCCAGACGGTTTCAATACTGCCAACGATAGTTGCCCCGACCAGAATTTGCACCATCGGGCCAAACTCGGTATCAAACAGGCAAATAACGCGTTCGTTACGGGCAAACAGGTTCGGTACGTTTTGCGCCGTCAGGATGTTTACAGAGAAGAGGTCACCCGGCACGTACATCATTTCGCGCAGGATACCGTTACAGGGCATATGTACGCGGTGGTAATCGCGTGGTGATAAGTACGTGGTAACAAACGTACCGTTGCGGAATTTGTCCGCCATCTGGTAGTTGCCGGCCAACAGCGCTTCAAGCGTATAGCTGTGCCCTTTGGCCTGTAACAGCTTGTCTTCTTCGATGTTACCTAATTGGTTAATCACACCGTCAGCAGGCATCACCAATACATTAGGATCGGTGTTAATTGGACGAGCTTCGTCGCGCAGGGGACGAACAAAGAAGTCGTTAAAGGTGCGATAGCTGGCTGTATCCGGCTTTTGCGCCTCTTTCATATCGACCTTGTAATATTTCACGAACAGATCGATCACCAGTTTGGTCAGCCATCCCGCTCGTTTGCTCGCACCCCAACCCGCCAGGCGAGTGAGCCATAGTTTCGGCAGAATGTATTGTAGCGAAAGCTTAAATGAGTTTAACAAGGTAGCCTCCAGGCCATAATTTGTTCCCGATCCGGCATACGGGCCGGATCCTGAAAAAGGGGGGACGATTCTAGCGATGCTTAGCTTAGTTGTCAGTTGTCTGTATCAGAAAAGTTTTTACGCGTTTTTACCTGCGCCATGCTTTCCAGGATGCGGTGATAATTTTCAAACCGAGTTTCGGCTATTTCCCCTTTTTCTACAGCCTCACGGATAGCACAGCCTGGATCGGTATCATGCTTGCAGTCGCGGTATTTACAATGACCCAGGTAGTCATGGAATTCGACAAAACCATGGGTGATTTGTTCCGGTTCCAGATGCCACAGTCCGAACTCGCGTACGCCCGGGGAGTCAATAACGTCGCCACCATGTGGGAAGTGATACAGGCGAGAAGCGGTAGTGGTGTGCTGCCCAAGACCGGAGTTATCGGAGACATCGTTGGTCAGGATCGCTTCCTGCAGGCCGAGAAGATTATTGAGCAGGCTGGATTTACCTACACCCGACTGGCCAGCAAAAATGCTGATGCGATCGGTTAATGCTTCTTCAAGCGGTTTCAGACCGTCTTTAGTGCGGCTTGATACCATCAACACGCGATAGCCAATGTTGCGATAGATATCCATCTGTTCGTTAACAAAGGCCATGCCCTCGGCATCCAGCAGATCGATCTTATTCAGTACGATAATCGGTTCGACGTGTAGCGTTTCGCAGGCAACCAGATAGCGGTCGATAATATTGAGTGACAGCTCGGGTAAGATGGCTGAGACAATAACAATTTGGTCGATGTTGGCAGCAATCGGCTTTACCCCGTCGTAAAAGTCGGGACGTGTCAGTACCGAGGTGCGCTCGTGTACCGCCTCTACGATGCCTTTGACATTTACGCCTTCTGCGGCCTCTTTACCTGGACGCCAGACGACGCGATCGCCGGTAACCAGCGAACGAATTGTGCGGCGGATGTTGCAGCGGTGAATGTCGCTGTCAGCAGATTCCACGTCGGCATGCATGCCAAAACGGCTGATCACGATGCCTTCAGCAGTTTCGCCAAACAGGTTGTCGTCATAGTCGGGCTTCTCCGCGGACGTTTTAAGACGACGCTGGTGATTGGCGTTCACACGGCGCTGTTGGCCTTTGGAGAGTTTATTCTTACTCAATCGGACTGGCTCCTGGTCGCCCATGATGGGCAAAACATTTATGATACACGCAATTTTAGATGAATATAGTCACACTGAATGTGACGCTGAAGGGTGGAAAATAGCATGAGTGCCAATGAAAACAACCTGATTTGGATCGATCTGGAGATGACAGGTCTGGATCCCGAGCGCGATCGCATTATTGAGATCGCCACGCTGGTGACGGATGCCAACTTAAATATTCTGGCTGAAGGACCGACGATTGCAGTGCACCAGTCCGACGAACAACTCGCATTAATGGATGACTGGAACGTACGTACGCATACCGGTAGCGGGTTGGTGGAGCGTGTGAAGGCGAGCACCATGGGCGATCGCGAAGCAGAACTGGCTACGCTGGCATTTTTGCAAGAATGGGTTCCGGCAGGAAAATCACCTATCTGCGGCAACAGCATCGGCCAGGATCGTCGTTTCCTGTTTAAATACATGCCGGAGCTGGAGGCGTATTTCCATTACCGCTATCTCGACGTCAGCACGCTGAAAGAGCTGGCGCGTCGTTGGAAGCCGGAGATCCTTGCTGGCTTCACCAAGCAAGGAACGCATCAGGCGATGGATGACATCCGTGAGTCGGTTGCTGAGCTTGCTTACTATCGCGAACATTTTATTAAGCTTTGATTTTATTCTCCGGTGGCTTGCGTCACCGGGGTTTTGACGCTAAATTGTTCAACCTGATTGTAAAGTAATCACTTGAACGGATTTTCAAAAAAAACGTATTCAGGGGGGTTGCAGCTAAACGGATTTCTCGTATAATGCGCCTCCCGTAACGACGCAGAAATGCGAATTACGGCAGCAACAAATTTGCGGGAATAGCTCAGTTGGTAGAGCACGACCTTGCCAAGGTCGGGGTCGCGAGTTCGAGTCTCGTTTCCCGCTCCAAAATTTGAAAGTGCTTGTTAAGCACAGACGCACCCAAGCGGGAATAGCTCAGTTGGTAGAGCACGACCTTGCCAAGGTCGGGGTCGCGAGTTCGAGTCTCGTTTCCCGCTCCAAATTCTTATCTCAAAAAAATATCCACAACGAAGAATCGCGTTGGGGACGTTTTGTTTCGTCGTTGACATACTCTTGTAAACAGACTTATCCACAGGCCCGGGTATTATTCCTGGAATGCAAAAAACTTCGCCTGGTTAATAGTATCATTTTAACACATTGAAATTATTGGATTAATTATCATTTCAAATTGTTAATGCGATCACTTGACGATTTTTTCCCTCTTGAATATCAATGTGTTTTTATTTTTATACACAAGCTGTGGATGACTTAAGCGTCGCGCGGTAGACCCTTTTCGATGACCCTGACTAAACGTTGTTTCTTCGGCAACTGCACCTCAACTACGCAGGCGTTTCGCTTCTCAATTTGCTGAGCAACCGCCCACTCTATGTGTTCGTCGAGAAGTGAGTGCTCACCTCTACGGTTTTCCAGGGCGTTAATTACGGCTTCATCCCAGGGTGCATTGCCCAACGCAACAGCGATATTTCGCAGCCAGCGCAGATGACCGATACGACGAATGGCAGACCCCTCAGTGACTTTTAAAAACCACGCTTCGCTCCAGCTAAACAGCTCTATTAACTCCGGAGCATGAAGCTGCTTGCGTGGGCTAAAGTCATCCTCGACCGTCAACTGCGAATAGCGGTTCCAGGGACAAATGAGCTGACAATCATCGCAGCCGTAAATGCGATTCCCCAACAAGGGTCGAAACGCTTCAGGGATAGCGCCTTCCAGTTCGATAGTGAGATAAGAGATACAACGGCGCGCATCTACGGTGTAGGGTTCAACGATGGCCCCGGTGGGACAGATGGTCATACAGGCGACGCATTTCCCGCATCCTTCTTCTACTGGCTTATCGACCGGCAAGGGCAGGTTGACCAGCAATTCACCGAGGAAGAAAAATGAACCGGCTTCGCGATTGAGGATAAGTGAGTGCTTACCTGTCCAGCCAAGCCCGGCTTTTTCCGCCAGCGGACGCTCAAGAATGGGCGCGGAATCGACAAAAGGTCTAAAATTCAGCGAAACGCAGTGTTGTTGAATCATCTCGCCCAGCTTTTTTAAGCGGTTACGCAGCAGCTTATGGTAGTCGCGCCCAAGCGCGTAGCGACTGACGTAACCCAGAGAGGGGTTTTTCAACGTGCTGGCAAAGGCCGCCTTGGCAGGGAGATAGTTCATACGTACGCTGATGACACGTAGCGTACCAGGCAATAATTCGTGAGGTCGGGCGCGCATCATGCCGTGACGGGCCATCCAGTCCATCTCGCCGTGATAGTGTTGATCCAGCCAGGCCTGCAGTTTGGGCTCCGCTTCGCTGAGGTCGGTATCGGCAATACCGACCTGCTGAAAGCCAAGCTCCAGCCCCCACTGCTTAATATTTTGCGCTAACTGATTGAGATCGAGGGGCTCTGACATGATGGACCATACAATGAAGAAAAACCCCGCAAGTATACCACACTCCATCTGGCACGCCGATGACATCAGGCGGATGGAGCGAGAGGCAGCAGACAGTTTAGGGCTGACGTTATACGAACTGATGCAACGGGCGGGAGAGGCTGCGTTTCAGGTCTCGCGCGAAGCCTATCCGCATGCCCAGCACTGGCTGGTGCTGTGCGGCCATGGTAACAATGGCGGCGATGGCTACGTGGTGGCAAGGCTCGCCAAAGCGCAAGGGCTTGAGGTCACGCTATTGGCGCAAGAGAGTGACAAACCGCTCCCGGAGGAAGCACAGCATGCGCGCGACGCCTGGCTTAATGCCGGTGGCGTCATTCATGCTGCGGATATCACCTGGCCTGGTCGCGTGGACGTCATCATCGACGCGCTGTCAGGGACTGGCTTAAAGTACGCGCCGCGTGACTCTCTCTCGGTATTGATTGAACGTGCCAATACTTACCCAGCTCCCATCGTGGCGATCGATATTCCTTCCGGCCTGCTGGCACAAACCGGAGCGACACCGGGATCGGTCATCAATGCGGCGCATACCGTCACCTTTATTGCACTCAAACCAGGCCTGTTAACTGGTAAAGCGCGCGATGTCACCGGACGCCTGCATGTTAACGCGCTTGGGTTGGACGACTGGCTGGTTGGGCAGAATGCGCCAATTCAACGTTTTGATGCTCAACAGCTTGCGCACTGGCTAACGCCACGCCGACCTACCTCGCACAAAGGTTCCCACGGTCGGCTGGTGATTATCGGCGGTGACCACGGGACGGCAGGCGCAATACGTATGGCCGGTGAAGCGGCGCTGCGTGCAGGAGCCGGGCTGGTCAAAGTGCTGACCCACAGTGAAAACATCGCGCCGATTCTGACCGCCAGGCCGGAACTGATGGTTGATACGCTAACGCCGCAGACTCTGGATGAAAGCCTGGCGTGGGCGGATGTTGTTGTGATTGGCCCTGGGCTTGGTCAGCAGGAGTGGGGCAAAAAAGCGCTGCAAAAGGTCGAGAATTTTCGCAAACCGATGCTCTGGGATGCCGATGCACTGAACCTGCTGGCAATCAACCCCGATAAACGTCACAATCGCGTGATCACGCCGCATCCGGGAGAAGCCGCGCGACTGCTGGGCTGTTCCATTGCAGAAATTGAAGACGATCGCTTACTTTGTGCACAACGTCTGGTAAAACGGTACGGAGGCGTGGTAGTGCTGAAAGGCGCGGGTACGGTTGTTGCTGCTGAACAGGCTGAGTTGGGTATTATTGATACCGGCAATGCAGGCATGGCCAGCGGCGGAATGGGTGATGTGCTTTCCGGTATTATTGGCGCATTGCTCGGACAGAAGCTTACCCCGTATGATGCAGCATGTGCGGGATGTGTTGCGCACGGTGCGGCGGCGGATGTGCTGGCGGCGCGTTTTGGTACGCGCGGCATGCTGGCGACCGATCTCTTTACTACGCTACAGCGTATTGTTAACCCTGATGTGATTGACGTTTATCATGATGAATCGAGTAATTCCACTACCTGATGAACAGGCGACTTTAGACCTTGGATTGCGGGTAGCCAAAGCCTGTGACGGCGCGACGGTAATTTATTTGTACGGCGACCTGGGTGCGGGCAAAACCACTTTCAGCCGTGGATTCCTGCAGGCGTTAGGCCACAAAGGTAATGTAAAAAGCCCGACTTACACGCTGGTTGAACCCTATTCGCTCGATAATTTGATGGTTTATCACTTCGATCTGTATCGACTTGCGGACCCGGAGGAGCTGGAATTTATGGGGATCCGTGATTATTTTGCCAATGATGCCATCTGCCTGGTGGAATGGCCACAACAAGGTAAAGGTGTACTGCCAGACCCGGACGTCGAAATACACATTGAATACCAGGCACAAGGTCGAGAGGCGCGCGTAAGCGCAGTCTCCTCATCGGGTGATTTATTGCTGGCGCGTTTAGCCGATTAACCTTAAGGGTGGCGGGATGATTTATCGCATCAGAAACTGGCTGATGGCAACCCTGGTCCTGCTGTGCGCGCAGGCAGGGGCCGCCAGCCTCTCCGATCTTCAGGTTTCCAATGGTGATCAACAGGCGCGGATTACGCTGAGCTTTATTGGCGATCCTGAATACGCCGTTTCGCAGGATGGGAAACGAACCGTCGCGCTGGATATTAAACAAACCGGTGTGATTCAGGGATTACCGCTGCTGTTTAGCGGTAATAATCTGGTCAAATCTATTCGTTCCGGTACGCCAAAAGACGCGCAGTCTCTGCGCCTGCTGGTGGATTTAACCGAGAACGGTAAAGCAGAAGCCGTTAAACGACAAAACGGCGGCAATTATACCGTCGTGTTTACCATCAAAGCGGATACGCCGCCGCCACCGCCTCCGGTGGTCGCGAAGCGTGTCGAGGCGCCGGTTGTCGCCCCGCGTCCTGTCGAGCCTGCACGTAACCCGTTTAAAGCGGAAAACGACCGCACCACGGCGGTTACCAGCAGTAATACGTCCACGCGACCTGCGGCGCGCGCCAGCACCAACAGCGGCGACAAAGTGGTTATCGCCATTGATGCCGGGCACGGTGGACAGGATCCCGGCGCAATTGGCCCCGGCGGTACGCGTGAGAAAAATGTCACGATTGCCGTGGCGCGTAAACTACGCAGTTTGCTGAATGATGACCCGATGTTTAAAGGTGTTCTCACCCGCGATGGCGATTACTTCATCTCGGTGATGGGGCGTTCCGACGTTGCGCGTAAACAAAACGCCAACTTCCTGGTTTCGATTCATGCGGATGCCGCGCCAAACCGGGATGCCACTGGCGCTTCCGTCTGGGTACTGTCAAACCGCCGGGCGAACAGTGAAATGGCAGGCTGGTTGGAGCAGCACGAGAAGCAATCGGAACTGTTAGGCGGTGCGGGTGATGTGCTGGCCAACAGCCAGGCCGATCCTTACCTCAGTCAGGCCGTGCTGGATCTGCAGTTCGGTCATTCGCAACGCGTCGGGTATGATGTGGCGACCAGCATGATCGGTCAGTTAGAACGTATTGGCTCAATGCATAAACGTCGGCCGGAACATGCCAGCCTGGGCGTATTACGTTCGCCTGATATCCCGTCAGTGCTGGTTGAAACCGGCTTTATCAGTAACAACAGCGAAGAGCGTCTGTTGGCGAGCGATGATTACCAGCAGCAACTGGCCGAGGCGATTTACAAAGGATTGCGTAACTATTTCCAGGCGCACCCGATGCAAACCGGGCCGCAGGGAGCGCCGGCGCAAACCGCCAGTGCCGTGTCGCCTGGCAACACGTTAACAAATTAAGGATTAGCCATGCCGATTCAGGTTCTACCGCCACAGTTGGCGAACCAGATTGCCGCGGGCGAGGTGGTAGAACGGCCTGCGTCAGTGGTGAAAGAGCTGGTGGAAAACAGTATCGATGCTGGTGCGACGCGCATTGATATTGATATTGAGCGTGGTGGCGCGAAGCTTATCCGTATTCGTGACAACGGCTGCGGGATTAAAAAAGACGAGCTGGCGCTGGCGCTGGCGCGTCACGCCACCAGTAAAATTGCCTCGCTTGACGATCTCGAAGCCATCGTGAGCCTCGGGTTTCGCGGCGAAGCGTTAGCCAGCATTAGCTCAGTCTCTCGTTTAACCCTGACGTCGCGCACGCAAGAGCAATCTGAAGCCTGGCAAGCCTATGCCGAAGGGCGCGACATGGATGTCACAGTGAAACCCGCCGCGCATCCGGTGGGCACCACGCTGGAGGTGTTGGATCTGTTCTACAACACCCCGGCGCGGCGCAAGTTTATGCGCACCGAGAAAACCGAATTTAATCATATCGACGAGATTATCCGCCGCATTGCGCTGGCGCGGTTCGATGTGACGATTAATCTGTCGCACAACGGCAAAGTGGTGCGTCAGTACCGTGCAGTGGCAGCAGATGGGCAAAAAGAGCGCCGACTGGGCGCGATTTGCGGTATGCCGTTTCTGGAACATGCGCTGGCGATTGAATGGCAGCATGGCGATTTGACGCTGCGGGGCTGGGTAGCCGATCCGCACCACACGACGACGGCGCTGGCGGAAATCCAGTACTGCTACGTGAATGGCCGGATGATGCGTGACCGCCTGATCAACCACGCTATCCGCCAGGCCTGTGAAGATAAGCTGGGCGCCGATCAGCAGCCTGCATTTGTTTTATACCTGGAAATCGATCCGCATCAGGTGGATGTCAACGTGCATCCCGCCAAACATGAGGTCCGTTTCCATCAGTCGCGTCTGGTGCATGATTTTATCTACCAGGGCGTATTGAGCGTCCTGCAACAGCAGCTTGAAACGCCGCTGCCGTTGGCTGATGACGACGAGCCCGCCCCCCGGCACATCCCGGAAAACCGCATTGCAGCCGGACGTAACCATTTTGCTGAGCCCGCTCCGGCGCGTGAAGCTGCTGCACCTCGCTACTCTGCCCCCGCTGGCGGTGGTGGTCGTCAGGCGGGCGCCAGCTGGCCTCATGCCCAGCCTGGATATCAAAAGCAGCAGGGTGAGATTTATCAGCAACTGCTGCAAACGCCAATTCCAACGCATAAAGCGCCGGTATCTGAAGCGCCATCAGCACCGCTGACCGGCAATAGTCAAGGTTTTGGTCGGGTGCTAACGATTGTCGGTGCGGACTGTGCCTTACTCGAATGTGATGGTCATATTCGGTTACTGGCATTACCGGTGGCGGAACGTTGGCTGCGTCAGGCGCAGTTAACGCCGGGAGAGGGGACTGTTTGCGCCCAGCCGTTGCTGATTCCTTTACGTCTAAAAGTGACCGCCGATGAAAAAGCGGCGCTGCAGAAAGGGCAGAGCCAACTGGCCGATCTGGGCATTGAATTTCAACTGGATGCGCAGCATGTGACCATCCGGGCAGTGCCTTTACCCTTACGCCAACAAAATTTACAAATCTTGATTCCTGAACTGATAGGCTACCTGGCGCAGCAGTCCGTATTTGAACCGGGCAATATTGCACAGTGGATTGCACGTAACCTGATGAGCGAGCATCCGCAGTGGAGCATGGCCCAGGCGATTACGCTGCTAGCGGATGTTGAGCGGCTTTGCCCACAACTCGTGAAGGCACCGCCGGGTGGTCTGTTACAACCTGTTGATTTACATTCGGTAATGAATGCCCTGAAACATGAGTGATACCCGTAAGGCGAGCCTGCCAAAGGCGATTTTTTTAATGGGGCCAACGGCCTCCGGTAAAACGGCATTAGCAATTGAATTGCGTAAAGTTTTGCCTGTAGAGTTGATAAGCGTTGATTCCGCCCTTATTTACAAAGGGATGGATATCGGTACAGCCAAGCCTGATGCAGATGAATTACAGGCCGCGCCGCACCGATTGCTGGATATCCGCGATCCGTCGCAAGCGTACTCCGCCGCTGATTTTCGCCGCGATGCGTTAGCCGAGATGGCCGATATCACCGCCGCGGGGCGTATCCCGCTGCTGGTGGGCGGCACAATGTTATATTTCAAAGCATTGCTTGAAGGGCTGTCGCCGTTACCGTCGGCAGACCCGGACGTCAGGGCCAGAATTGAGCAGCAGGCGGCAGAGCACGGGTGGGACGCATTGCACCGACAGCTTCAGGAGATCGATCCCGTGGCTGCCGCGCGTATTCATCCAAATGATCCGCAAAGACTTTCCCGGGCACTGGAAGTTTTTTTCATTTCGGGTAAAACTTTAACGGAGCTGACGCAAACGTCAGGAGATGCTTTGCCGTATGAGGTGCATCAGTTTGCAATCGCCCCGGCGAGCCGTGAACTGCTCCATCAGCGAATTGAGCAGCGTTTTCATCAGATGTTAGCTTCAGGTTTTGAAGCAGAAGTCCGGGCGCTTTTTGCCCGTGGAGATTTGCATACGGATTTGCCTTCCATTCGTTGTGTGGGGTATCGCCAGATGTGGTCATACATTGAAGGCGAAATTTCATACGATGAAATGGTTTATAGAGGTGTTTGCGCCACGAGGCAGTTGGCGAAGCGGCAGGTAACCTGGTTGCGTGGTTGGGAAGGGGTGCACTGGCTTGACAGTGAAAAGCCTGACCAGGCGCGAAACGAAGTATTACAGGTTGTTGGTGCTATCGCGAACTGAATGTGTACAATTGAAACGTATCGTGCGCAATTTTTCAGAATCGAAAGGTTCAAAGTACAAATAAGCATATAAGGAAAAGAGAGAATGGCTAAGGGGCAATCTTTACAAGATCCGTTCCTGAACGCACTGCGTCGGGAACGTGTTCCAGTTTCTATTTATTTGGTGAATGGTATTAAGCTGCAAGGTCAAATCGAGTCTTTTGATCAGTTCGTGATCCTGTTGAAGAACACGGTCAGCCAGATGGTTTATAAGCACGCGATTTCTACTGTTGTCCCGTCTCGCCCGGTTTCTCATCACAGCAATAATGCCACCGGCGGCACTGGCAGCAACTACCATCACGGTAGCAACGCGCAAGGTTCATCTGCGCAACAGGACAGCGAAGAAACCGAATAAGGTTGATCGCTGTTTTACATACGGGGAGCCAGCGAACCTGCGTTCCCCGTTGATACATATTAAGGGGTTGACGCTTGTTTGACCGTTATGATGCCGGTGAGCAGGCGGTACTGGTACACATCTATTTTTCGCAAGACAAAGATATGGAAGATCTCCAGGAGTTTGAATCTCTGGTTTCTTCCGCCGGTGTCGAAGCAATGCAGGTGATTACCGGGAGCCGTAAAGCACCGCACCCGAAGTATTTTGTTGGTGAAGGTAAGGCAATCGAAATTGCCGAAGCCGTAAAAGCGACTGGCGCTGCGGTGGTGATTTTTGATCATGCTCTAAGCCCTGCCCAGGAACGTAACCTGGAACAATTGTGCCAGTGTCTGGTTATCGACAGGACTGGTCTTATTCTGGATATTTTTGCCCAGCGTGCGCGAACCCATGAGGGTAAGTTGCAGGTTGAGCTGGCGCAGCTGCGCCATATGGCTACGCGTCTGGTCCGTGGCTGGACCCACCTTGAAAGGCAAAAGGGCGGGATTGGTTTGCGCGGTCCGGGTGAAACCCAGCTCGAAACCGACCGTCGTTTGCTGCGTAATCGCATTTTGCAGATACAGTCGCGCCTGGAAAAAGTTGAAAAGCAACGTGAGCAGGGGCGACAGTCGCGTAAGAAAGCGGATGTCCCGACCGTATCACTGGTGGGATATACCAACGCCGGAAAATCCACCCTGTTCAATCAGATAACTGAAGCCCGGGTCTACGCAGCGGATCAGCTGTTTGCGACCCTGGACCCGACCCTGCGCCGGATCGACGTTGCGGATGTCGGTGAAACCGTGCTGGCGGATACCGTAGGGTTTATCCGCCACTTACCGCACGACCTGGTGGCGGCGTTTAAAGCCACCTTGCAGGAAACACGTCAGGCGACATTGCTGCTGCACGTTATTGATGCAGCAGATTTTCGTGTGCAAGAAAACATCGAGGCCGTTGATACGGTGCTTGAGGAGATCGATGCGCATGAGATCCCGACCCTGCTGGTGATGAATAAAATCGATATGCTGGATGACTTTGAACCGCGTATCGACAGAGATGAAGAGAATAAACCCATTCGCGTTTGGGTTTCAGCGCAAACGGGAATAGGAATACCACAGCTTTTTCAGGCTTTGACTGAGCGGCTTTCCGGTGAGGTAGCGCAGCATACGTTGCGTTTGCCGCCGCAGGAAGGGCGTCTGAGAAGCCGGTTTTACCAACTTCAGGCAATAGAAAAAGAGTGGATGGAGGAGGACGGCAGCGTAGGTCTGCAGGTTCGTATGCCGATCGTAGACTGGCGTCGCCTCTGTAAACAAGAACCGACCCTGGCAGATTACATTATCTGACCGGGAGGAAATGCCTGGGGATTTTTTGCCCAATACTCATCGAATTTTGGGTTGCAGGTCGGCGGTAACGCCCCTGTAGTGCAAAAAACGGGGTATATCACCGCATAACAAATATGGAGCACAAACATGGCGTGGAATCAGCCCGGTAATAACGGACAAGACCGCGACCCGTGGGGAAGCAGCAAACCTGGCGGCAACCCTGAGGGAAATGGAAACAAAGGTGGTCGCGATCAGGGACCTCCCGATCTGGATGATATCTTCCGCAAACTGAGCAAAAAGCTCGGTGGTCTGGGCGGTGGTAAAGGTACTGGTTCTGGCGGCGGTAGTTCATCGCAAGGTCCGCGTCCGCAACTGGGCGGTCGGGTCTTTACTATCGCAGCGGCCGCTATCGTCATTATCTGGGCGGCCAGCGGTTTCTATACCATTAAAGAAGCGGAACGCGGCGTGGTGACACGCTTCGGTAAATTCAGCCATTTGGTTGAGCCGGGTCTGAACTGGAAACCGACCTTTATCGACGAAGTGACCCCGGTCAACGTTGAAGCCGTGCGTGAACTTGCCGCATCCGGCGTCATGCTGACATCTGACGAAAACGTCGTGCGCGTTGAAATGAACGTGCAGTACCGCGTAACCGATCCGCAGCGTTACCTGTTTAGCGTAACCAGCGCGGATGACAGTCTGCGTCAGGCAACCGACAGCGCACTGCGTGGCGTTATCGGTAAATACACTATGGACCGTATCCTGACCGAAGGGCGTACCGTTATTCGTAGCGATACCCAGCGTGAACTGGAAGAAACGATCCGTCCGTACAACATGGGTATCACCCTGCTGGACGTCAACTTCCAGGCAGCACGTCCGCCGGAAGAGGTTAAAGCCGCGTTTGACGATGCGATTGCCGCGCGTGAAAACGAACAGCAATACATCCGTGAAGCGGAAGCGTACACCAACGAAGTGCAACCTCGTGCGAATGGTCAGGCGCAGCGTATTCTGGAAGAAGCGCGTGCTTACAAAACGCAAACCATCCTGGAAGCACAGGGTGAAGTGGCTCGCTTCGCTAAAATTCTGCCGGAATATAAAGCCGCACCGCAAATTACTCGCGAGCGTCTGTATATCGAGACCATGGAAAAAGTGCTGAGTCATACTCGCAAAGTTCTGGTTAACGATAAGGGCAGCAATCTGATGGTTCTGCCGCTGGATCAAATGCTGAAAGGCGGTAGTGCGCCAGCAGCCAAGAGCGACAGCAGTTCAAACCTGCTGCGTCTGCCGCCAGCGACGACCTCCAGCACTGGAGCAAGCAACACCTCGTCCACCAGTCAGGGCGATATTATGGACCAACGCCGCGCCAACGCGCAGCGTAACGACTACCAGCGTCAGGGGGAATAACGATGCGTAAGTCAGTTATTGCGATTATCATCATCGTTCTGGTAGTTCTGTTCATGTCTGTCTTTGTGGTCAAAGAAGGCGAGCGCGGTATTACGCTGCGCTTTGGTAAAGTTCTGCGTGACGATGACAACAAGCCGTTGGTCGTTGCACCAGGCCTGCACTTCAAGATTCCGTTTATTGAATCCGTGAAAATGCTGGATGCGCGTATCCAAACCATGGACAACCAGGCCGATCGCTTTGTCACCAAAGAGAAGAAAGACCTGATCGTTGACTCTTACATTAAGTGGCGCATCAGCGACTTTAGCCGTTACTACCTGGCAACGGGCGGTGGCGACGTTTCTCAGGCGGAAGTTCTGCTGAAACGTAAGTTCTCTGACCGTCTGCGTTCTGAAATTGGTCGTCTCGACGTGAAAGACATCGTTACCGATTCCCGTGGTCGCCTGACTCTGGAAGTCCGTGACGCGCTGAACTCCGGTTCTGCTGGCACGGAAGATGAAGTCGCGACACCGGCGGCGGATAGCGCGATTGCCGAAGCGGCTGAACGTGTTCAGGCTGAAACGAACGGTAAAGTACCGGTCATCAACCCGAACAGTATGGCGGCATTGGGCATTGAAGTGGTTGACGTGCGTATTAAGCAAATCAACCTGCCTGCTGAAGTGTCTGAGGCCATCTACAACCGTATGCGCGCTGAGCGTGAAGCGGTAGCTCGTCGCCATCGTTCACAAGGTCAGGAAGAAGCGGAAAAACTGCGTGCAACGGCGGATTATGAAGTAACGAAAACGCTGGCAGAAGCTGAACGTCAGGGCCGCATCATGCGTGGTGAAGGCGATGCGGAAGCGGCTAAGCTGTTTGCCGATGCGTTCAGCCAGGATCCTGACTTCTACGCTTTCATCCGTAGCCTGCGCGCTTACGAGAAGAGCTTCGAAGGTAACCAGGACGTGATGGTCATGAGCCCGGACAGCGATTTCTTCCGCTACATGAAGACACCGAATACCGCGACACGCTAAAATAGTTTCAGCGGTTTTAAACCAGCAAAACCACCGGCGTCCCCAGGGATGCGGTGGTTTTCTTTTTATATAAGGTCGATGAATGAATTCAACAATCTTACTGGCGCTCGCGCTGGTTTTGGTGCTGGAAGGCCTGGGTCCTATGCTTTATCCCAGCGCATGGAAGAAAATGATCTCCGCGATGGCGCAACTTCCCGAAAATACTTTGCGTCGTTTTGGTGGAGGTCT
Organism: Citrobacter sp. wls710; assembly: GCF_005281115.1. Taxonomy (NCBI): domain Bacteria; kingdom Pseudomonadati; phylum Pseudomonadota; class Gammaproteobacteria; order Enterobacterales; family Enterobacteriaceae; genus Citrobacter; species Citrobacter sp. wls710. The sequence continues at coordinate 119,701 of NZ_SZXD01000040.1, read as the reverse complement.
TGTGGTCGCGGGCGTTGTGGTCTACTACATGTTGAGGAAAACGATTGGCTGATCAATAAGTAGCCTAATTTGCGGATTTTAGCATGCAAAAAGTGCTGTATATCTGAAAAAGCGGTGGTAGAATCCATTTTTAAGCAAACGGTGATTTTGAAAAATGGGTAACAACGTCGTCGTACTGGGCACCCAATGGGGTGACGAAGGTAAAGGGAAGATCGTCGATCTTCTGACTGAACGGGCTAAATATGTTGTGCGCTACCAGGGTGGTCACAACGCAGGCCATACTCTCGTAATCAACGGTGAAAAAACCGTCCTCCATCTTATTCCATCAGGTATTCTTCGCGAGAATGTCATCAGCATCATCGGTAACGGTGTTGTACTGTCTCCGTCCGCGCTGATGAAAGAAATGAAAGGGCTGGAAGATCGTGGTATCCCGGTTCGCGAGCGCCTGCTGCTGTCTGAAGCGTGTCCGCTGATCCTTGATTATCACGTTGCGTTGGATAACGCTCGTGAGAAAGCGCGTGGCGAGAAAGCGATCGGTACTACCGGTCGTGGTATCGGTCCGGCTTATGAAGACAAAGTGGCTCGTCGCGGTCTGCGCGTTGGCGATCTGTTTGATAAAGCAACCTTCGCTGAAAAACTGAAAGAAGTGATGGAATATCACAACTTCCAGTTGGTGAATTTCTATAAAGTCGAAGCCGTTGACTACCAGAAAGTGCTGGATGATGTGATGGCGATTGCCGACATCCTGACCTCTATGGTTGTTGATGTTTCCGATCTGCTGGACCAGGCGCGTAAGCGTGGCGATTTCGTCATGTTCGAAGGCGCGCAGGGTACGCTGCTGGATATCGATCACGGTACCTATCCGTACGTAACCTCCTCCAACACCACTGCGGGTGGCGTGGCGACCGGCTCCGGCCTGGGTCCACGTTATGTGGATTACGTTCTGGGCATCATCAAAGCTTACTCTACTCGTGTCGGCGCAGGTCCGTTCCCGACTGAGCTGTTTGATGACGTTGGTGAGTTCCTGTGCAAACAAGGTAACGAGTATGGCGCAACCACCGGCCGTCGTCGTCGTACCGGTTGGCTGGACTCCGTTGCCGTACGTCGTGCAGTACAGATTAACTCCCTGTCTGGCTTCTGCCTGACCAAACTGGACGTGCTGGACGGTTTGAAAGAGGTGAAAATCTGTGTCGCTTACCGTATGCCGGATGGCCGTGAAGTTACAACGACTCCGCTGGCGGCTGACGACTGGAAAGGTATCGAGCCGATTTACGAAACCATGCCGGGCTGGTCTGAATCCACCTTTGGCGTGAAGGAACGTAGCGGTCTGCCGCAGGCAGCACTGAACTACATCAAGCGTATTGAAGAACTGACCGGTGTGCCGATTGATATTATCTCAACTGGCCCAGACCGTACTGAAACCATGATCCTGCGCGACCCGTTCGACGCATAATTCTGGTTATGGCGTAGCGTCGGATGGCGCTGCGCTTGCACTATCTTAGGCCGGATGAGGCGTTTTGCATCAGAATCCGGCTTAAAATCACGTAAGTTCCTCGCTTTTTTCCTTCCCGAACTGAAATAAATTAGCGACCTGGCTGGTGGCTGGTTTATCATCAATATAATTAATACCACCAGGTTTATCCGTTTTATCCCTTTTCCTGAGGTTGATGTGCAGTTAACAAGTTTCACCGATTACGGATTACGTGCGCTAATCTACATGGCGTCACTTCCCGAAGGACGTATGACCAGTATTTCTGAGGTGACAGAAGTCTACGGCGTGTCCCGTAATCATATGGTCAAAATAATCAATCAACTTAGCCGGGCGGGCTTTGTTACTGCTATTCGAGGAAAAAATGGCGGTATCCGCCTGGGTAAACCCGCTAAGGATATTTGTATTGGTGATGTGGTTCGCGAGCTGGAACCCTTATCGCTGGTCAACTGTAGCAGCGAGTTTTGCCACATAACCCCTGCCTGCCGACTCAAACAGGCGCTTTCTAAAGCAGTGCAAAGTTTTCTCACGGAACTGGACAACTACACACTTGCTGATTTGGTTGAAGAAAATCAACCGCTTTATAAATTATTGCTGGTGGAGTGACGAAAATCTTCATCAGAGATGACAACGGAGGAACCGAGATGTCACAAGATCCTTTCCAGGAACGCGAAGCTGAAAAATACGCGAACCCTATCCCGAGCCGGGAATTTATCCTCGAACATTTAACTAAACGTGAAAAACCGGCCAACCGCGATGAGCTGGCCGCTGAACTCAACATTGAAGGTGAAGAACAGCAAGAAGCGCTGCGTCGTCGCCTGCGCGCGATGGAGCGTGACGGGCAACTGGTCTTCACTCGTCGTCAGTGCTACGCGCTGCCGGAACGTCTTGACCTGCTGAAAGGTACCGTTATTGGCCACCGTGATGGCTACGGCTTTCTGCGCGTCGAAGGCCGCAAAGATGACCTGTACCTGTCCAGCGAGCAGATGAAAACCTGCATTCATGGCGATCAGGTGCTGGCGCAGCCGCTGGGCGCGGACCGTAAAGGTCGTCGCGAAGCGCGTATTGTGCGCGTACTGGTGCCGAAAACCAGCCAGATTGTCGGCCGCTACTTCACCGACGCTGGGGTCGGGTTTGTCGTCCCGGACGACAGCCGCCTGAGCTTCGATATCCTTATTCCGCCGGAACAGGTGATGGGGGCTCGTATGGGCTTTGTGGTCGTGGTTGAGCTGACCCAGCGTCCAACCCGTCGCACCAAAGCGGTGGGTAAAATCGTTGAAGTATTGGGCGACAACATGGGCACCAGCATGGCTGTTGATATGGCCCTGCGTACCCATGAAATCCCGTATATCTGGCCGCAGGCAGTTGAAAAACAGGTTGCCGGACTGAAAGAAGAAGTGCCGGAAGAAGCGAAAGTGGGACGTGTCGATCTACGCGATCTCCCGTTGGTCACTATTGATGGCGAAGATGCGCGTGACTTCGACGATGCGGTTTACTGCGAGAAGAAACGCGGCGGTGGCTGGCGTTTATGGGTGGCGATTGCTGACGTAAGCTATTACGTTCGTCCGCCGACTCCGCTGGATCAGGAAGCGCGCAGCCGTGGCACGTCTGTCTACTTCCCGTCGCAGGTTGTCCCGATGCTGCCGGAAGTGCTGTCTAACGGATTGTGTTCGCTCAACCCGCAGGTAGACCGTCTGTGTATGGTGTGCGAAATGACCATTTCGTCGAAAGGTCGGTTAACCGGCTTTAAATTCTACGAAGCGGTAATGAGCTCCCATGCGCGTCTGACCTACACCAAAGTCTGGCACATGCTGCAAGGCGATCAGGAATTGCGCGAGCAGTACGCGCCGTTAGTGAAACACATTGAAGAGCTGCATAATCTCTACAAAGTGCTGGATAAAGCCCGTGAAGAGCGCGGCGGTATCTCATTTGAAAGTGAAGAAGCGAAGTTTATCTTCAACGCTGAACGTCGTATCGAACGTATTGAGCAGACGCAACGTAACGACGCGCACAAACTGATTGAAGAGTGCATGATCATGGCGAATATCTCAGCGGCGCGATTCGTTGAGAAAGCCAAAGAGCCAGCGTTGTTCCGTATTCACGATAAGCCGACGACCGAAGCGATTACCTCCTTCCGTTCCGTACTGGCTGAACTGGGTCTGGAACTGCCTGGCGGCAACAAACCTGAGCCGCGCGATTACGCTGAACTGCTGGAGTCGATTGCTGACCGTCCTGATGCGGAAATGCTGCAAACTATGCTGCTGCGCTCGATGAAGCAGGCGATTTACGATCCGGAAAACCGTGGTCACTTCGGCCTGGCGCTGCAATCTTATGCGCACTTTACCTCGCCGATCCGTCGTTACCCGGATCTCTCTTTGCACCGTGCAATTAAATATTTGTTGGCGCAGGAGCAGGGCCATAAAGGCAACACCACGGAAACCGGTGGTTATCATTATTCGATGGAAGAGATGCTGCAACTGGGCCAGCACTGTTCGATGGCCGAACGCCGTGCTGACGAAGCTACGCGCGACGTCTCTGACTGGCTGAAGTGTGACTTCATGTTGGATCAGGTAGGTAACGTCTTTAAAGGCGTGATCGCCAGCGTGACCGGGTTTGGCTTCTTTGTCCGTCTTGACGAACTGTTTATCGACGGTCTGGTGCATGTCTCCTCCCTGGATAACGACTACTACCGCTTTGACCAGGTTGGGCAGCGCCTGACGGGTGAATCAAGCGGTCAGATGTATCGCCTGGGCGATCGCGTGGAAGTTCGCGTGGAAGCGGTCAACATGGACGAGCGTAAAATCGATTTCAGTTTGATCTCCAGCGAACGTGCGCCGCGCAATGAGGGGAAAACCGCGCGCGAAAAAGCCAAAAAAGGCGATGCAGGTAAAAATACCGGTAAACGTCGTCAGATGGGCAAAAAGGTGAATTTCGAGCCGGACAGCGCTTTCCGCGGCGAGAAGAAAGGCAGAGCCAAACCTCAGGTGGATAAAAAAACGGCTGAGAAGAAAGGCGATAAAAAAGCGAAAAAGCCATCAGCAAAAACGCTTAAAATCGCTGCCGCCACCAAAGCTAAACGCGCGGCGAAAAAGAACGTCGCACAATAACAGTCATAAACTGTAAGCCGGGCAACTGTCATGTTGCCCGGCGTTACGCACAAACTATTAACGAGTACATTCATGAGTGAAATGATTTACGGCATCCACGCGGTGCAGGCTCTGCTGGAACGTGCGCCTGAGCGCTTCCAGGACGTCTTTATTCTCAAAGGTCGTGAAGATAAACGCCTGCTGCCGTTGATCCATGCACTGGAAGCGCAGGGCGTTGTCATTCAACTGGCTAATCGCCAGTTCCTGGATGAGAAAAGCGAGGGTGCGGTACATCAGGGGATTATTGCGCGCGTGAAGCCGGGTCGTCAGTATCAGGAGAACGATCTGCCGGATCTGATTGCCGCGCTCGATCAGCCGTTCTTTTTGATCCTTGATGGCGTCACCGATCCACATAACCTGGGGGCGTGCCTGCGTAGCGCAGATGCTGCCGGCGTACATGCTGTTATCGTACCGAAGGATCGCTCCGCACAGTTGAATGCGACGGCGAAAAAAGTGGCCTGTGGCGCGGCTGAAAGCGTACCGCTGATCCGCGTAACTAACCTGGCGCGCACGATGCGTATGCTGCAGGAAGAGAATATCTGGATTGTGGGCACCGCTGGTGAAGCCGACCATACTCTCTATCAGAGCAAAATGACCGGACGTATGGCGCTGGTCATGGGGGCTGAAGGCGAAGGTATGCGTCGTCTGACTCGTGAGCATTGTGACGAACTGATCAGTATCCCGATGGCAGGGAGCGTTTCGTCGCTAAACGTTTCAGTCGCGACCGGCATTTGCCTGTTTGAGGCCGTTCGCCAGCGCGGCTAATTCATTCTCTATATCTCTTAAGCCATCCCTCGGGATGGCTTTTTTGTGACCTGAATCCCAGGCACTCTCTTGTCTGGCTGGCCATACTTAATGGCGCAGCCGTTGAAGGAGGGAGACACAATGTACTGGCAAACGCATACCGTTTTTAACCAACCTGTACCGCTCAATAACAGTAACTTATACCTGTCTGATGGCGCCCTGTGTGAAGCGGTTATCCGCGAAGGGGCGGGCTGGGATAGCGATCTGTTGGCGAGTATTGGCCAGCAGTTAGGCACCGCGGAATCGCTTGAACTGGGTCGCCTGGCGAATGCTTTTCCACCCGAACTTTTGCGTTACGACCCGCAGGGGCAGCGACTGGACGATGTGCGTTTCCATCCTGCCTGGCATTTGCTGATGCAGGGACTGTGCGCTAACCGTGTACATAACCTTGCCTGGGAAGACGAAGCGCGGCAGGGAACATTTGTTGCCCGTGCGGCGCGTTTCATGCTGCATGCGCAGGTGGAAGCAGGCACTTTGTGTCCGGTGACCATGACCTTTGCCGCCACGCCGCTGTTACTGCAGATGCTACCTTCACAATTTCACGACTGGTTTACGCCGCTGCTAAGCGACCGCTATGACTCGCATTTACTGCCGGGTGGGCAAAAGCGTGGGCTGCTGATTGGCATGGGAATGACCGAGAAACAGGGTGGCTCAGATGTGCTGAGCAATACTACTCAGGCGGAACGCCTCGCAGACGGCTCGTATCGGTTGGTGGGACATAAGTGGTTTTTCTCCGTGCCGCAAAGTGATGCTCATTTGGTGCTGGCGCAGGCAAAGGGAGGATTATCCTGCTTTTTTGTACCGCGATTTTTACCCGATGGGCGGCGTAATGCCATCCGTCTTGAACGGCTTAAAGATAAGTTAGGCAATCGCTCCAATGCCAGCTGTGAGGTTGAGTTCCAGGATGCCATTGGCTGGCTGCTGGGTGATGAAGGGGAAGGTATACGCCATATCCTGAAAATGGGCGGGATGACGCGTTTTGACTGTGCGCTCGGCAGCCATAGCATGATGCGACGTGCCTTTTCCGTGGCGATTTATCATGCGCACCAACGACAGGTATTTGGCAAGCCATTGATTGAACAGCCGATGATGCGTCAGGTCTTAAGCCGAATGGCGCTCCAACTGGAAGGTCAGACCGCGCTACTGTTTCGGTTGGCACGGGCCTGGGACCGCCGCGCTGAGGCCAAAGAAGCGCTGTGGGCTCGGTTGTTCACGCCAGCGGCGAAATATTCTGTCTGCAAAAGTGGGATGCCGTTTGTCGCTGAGGCGATGGAAGTATTGGGTGGGATTGGCTACTGCGAGGAGAGTGAGTTGCCACGTCTGTACCGTGAGATGCCGGTAAACAGTATTTGGGAAGGCTCCGGCAACATTATGTGCCTTGATGTATTGCGGGTGCTGACAAAACAACCCGGTATCTACGATATGCTCAGCGAAGCCTTTGCAGAGGTCAAAGGGCAGGATCGTCATTACGATCGGATGGTTCGTCAATTGCAGCAACACCTGCGTAAACCCAGTGAAGAATTGGGCCGGGAGATTACGCAGCAGCTTTTCCTGCTCGGTTGCGGGGCGCAAATGTTGCGCTATGCCTCTCCGCCAGTGGCGCAGGCCTGGTGTCAGATGATGTTGGATACGCGTGGTGGACGACGATTGTCTGAACAGGTACAGAATGATCTGCTGCTACGGGCAACGGGAGGATTACGGTAATAATATGCCTGATGGCGACGCTGGCGCGTCTTATCATAATGCCTGGGTTAAAACAGGCCGGATAAGTTTACCCCATCCGGCAATCTGTTACGCATAGAGTATGGCCTGGACGCGCCAGTTATCGGGGTGCTGATCTTCATACATTTGAATGATCCGATACCATGAGGCGCCTTGTTCATCCGCTTTTAACGCAACGACGCGTTCTACATCCTGCGGATTTCCTGCAATGTTACTGACGGATATCAGCCCTATTTCGTTCAGGCCGGTAACACAGTCAGCACTGGCGAACTCGGCAGACTGCGCCGTAGTACCTACCAGTCCGGTAGAAAGCAGCAGTGAGGATAAGGCTAGTGATTGTTTCATCGTCAGCTCCATTATTCGTACCCCTACACACGGCAGGGCATTCCATCGCGATAATAAACCTCAAGCTTCCTGCTGTTGGTTTATTGTGCACAGGTAAACGCATAGGGGCGCAAAGCAATGTAAAGCTGACTAAATTTCAAGCCAATATTATTTACGATACAAAATCGCTTGTGAATACCATTGGCCTGTCACAATGGTCTCATCGACTAATAAGACCACATAATAATCAGCTTTTGCCGCGACGGCTTTGTCGCGGATTTCAGCCAGCGCATCATCCGGTGAGCCTCTTACCAGCGCGCTGACCGTCCCTATTCGCTGTAACCCATTACTCTGGTTACGGCGAATCTCCTGCGGGTGGTCGGCAACGGGCGGTGCGGGTTGCGGCGTTCCCTGTAGCACGCTACAGGCGCTTAAAAATAAAACCAGCAACAAAGAGGCAAACCGACGCATAACTCTATCTCGTTTCCTGATAGCCATAGTGTAGTGCCTTATTAATTTCCCTTTAGGGGAATGTTCCCGAATTGTTATCTCTCACGCGATTTTCGAATGAAAATGTTGCGAAAGCGTAACCCAGTTCTCAACATTATGAATCATTGTCGAACACATTCGCTTGCGTTAAGTATTGCTGCATGGCATACCAGAAAGAAAGAGGCGACAAATGATCGAAATTGAAACACGACAGTTGGCGGGTATCCCTGTTCTGCACGCCGTTCCGGCTGGCAAACGCGACTGTTCACTCCCCTGTATTATTTTTTATCACGGATTTACATCTTCCAGCCTGGTCTACAGCTATTTTGCCGTTGCTCTGGTTCAGGCCGGATTCCGGGTAGTGATGCCAGATGCGCCAGACCATGGTGCCCGCTTCAAGGGTGACGCACAGGGGCGGATATACCGCTTTTGGCACATATTGCAGCAAAACATGCAGGAGTTTTCGACGTTACGTGCGGCGCTGGTAGCAGAAAATTGGTTGTCAGATGAACGGCTTGCCGTAGGCGGGGCGTCAATGGGGGGAATGACGGCCCTGGGCATTATGGCCCGCTATCCCGAGGTTAAATGTGTAGCCAGCCTGATGGGTTCGGGCTACTTTACCCGGCTTGCGCAGACGCTTTTTCCGCCTTTATTGGTCCAGACGCCAGAACAGCAGGCTGAGTTTGATGCCCTCATCGCGCCGCTGGCCGAATGGGAAGTGACGCACCAGTTGCCACGCCTGGCCGACAGGCCGTTGCTGCTATGGCACGGGCAGGAAGATGATGTGGTACCGGCTGTTGAAACCTTCCGCTTACAGCAGGCGCTGATTCAGGCCGGTCTGGACAATAATTTGACCTGCCTGTGGGAAGCAGGCGTACGCCACCGCATTACGCCAGAAGCGCTGGCTGCGACGGTGACGTTTTTCCGCCAGCACCTTTAAACGCGCATAATGCTCACGCCCTGAGCTTCGAGCTGTTGCAGGATCTCAGGGTTCGCATTTTTGCCGGTAATCAGCATATCTATTTGATCGGCGCGGCTGAACAGCATCCCCGCGCGTTCACCGACCTTACTGCTATCGACCAATACCACCAGTTTGCCCACCACGTTAAGCATCTTCTGCTCCGCCATCGCGGTCAGCATATCGGTTTTATACAGTCCATCTGCGGTCAACCCTTTGCCGCTGGTGAACATCCAGTGCCCGGCATACAGGCTATTTTCACTACCTTGCGGGCTAAGCGTGATGGATTGGCTTTTGTTGTATTGCCCTCCCATGATGATCACGCTCTCATGCTCCTGGTCGATCAAATAGTTCGCCAGCGGCAGATAATTAGTGATGATCTGCACTGGCTTGCCGCACATTTCACGTCCGAGCAGGAAGGCGGTCGAGCCGCAGTTGATCACCACGCTTTCACCCGCATTCACCAGTTGGGATGCGGCCTTGGCAATACGAACTTTTTCATCGTGGTTCTGTGCCTGGTGCAGATTCATTGGCGTCCAGCGCGGGCGCTGCTGAGTGATGGCTTCTGCGCCGTTGCGAACTTTCTTGAGTTTGCCGCTTTCGTCGAGTTTGTTGATATCCCGGCGGGCTGTGGCGGGTGAAATACCCAGGCGCTCAATTACGTTCTCAACGGTAACAAAGCCCAACTGCGCCAGCATATCCAGCAATATTTGATGTCTTTGTGCTTCAGTCATGAGCTATTCCGATACAAATTGATTTGAAAAGATGATATTTGAAATAGCCTGGAAATACTAAAGTAAATGGGAAAAAATGCCGGGTTAGGCCCGGCATTTGGTGTGGATCACAAGAAGGATTTAAACGGTAGATCCGGTTCAATCGTGAAACAATCATCAAAGCCGCGTGGATAGTGGTATTCAAAGTTATCTTTATCCAGCGGCCAGGTGAATTTGCCACCGACCTGCCAGATAAATGGCTTAAAGCCATATTTCAGACGATCTTTTTTCATCTCCCACAATACGCGAATCTCCTGAGGGTCGGCCTGGAAATTTGACCAGATGTCATGATGGAAGGGGATGACGACTTTTGTATTCAACGCTTCCGCCATACGCAGCATGTCGGAGCTGGTCATCTTGTCGGTAATGCCACGCGGGTTTTCGCCATAGGATCCGAGCGCGACGTCGATCTGATGCTCGTTGCCGTGTTTTGCATAATAGTTGGAGTAGTGGGAGTCGCCGCTGTGATACAGCGTGCCGCCTGGCGTTTTGAACAGATAGTTAACGGCGCGCGCGTCCATGCCGTCCGGCAGCACGCCCGCCGCTTTCTGATCGGCGGGGAGAGTGATCAACGCGGTACGATCAAACGCATCAAGCGCGTGAATTTCAATATCTTTCACTTTAACCACATCGCCAGGTTTTACCACGATGCAGCGATCTTTCGGCACACCCCAGCCGACCCACAGATCCACACAGGTTTGTGGTCCAATAAACGGCACGTCGTCCGCGCAGTTCTGCATGACCGCAGCCGCGACATTTACGTCGATGTGATCGTTATGATCGTGCGTAGCCAGCACCGCATCGATCTGACGAATGGCAAACGGATCAAGCACAAACGGCGTGGTACGCAGGTTTGGCTGCAGTTTCTTCACGCCCGCCATGCGTTGCATCTGGTGACCGGTTTTCATCAGCGGATTACCGTGACTTTGTTTACCTGTTCCGCACCAGAAATCGACGCAGACGTTAGTCCCGCCTTCCGACTTTAGCCAAATTCCGGTACAGCCAAGCCACCACATAGCAAAGGTGCCAGGTGCGACCTGTTCCTGTTCGATCTCTTCATTCAGCCAGCTTCCCCACTCCGGGAATGTGCTCAGAATCCATGATTCGCGCGTGATGCTTTTTACTTTACTCATCGCATTTACCTTCATGTTGGTTCAAGTTGAATCAAATTATGATTTGTTTTGATTGATACTGACATCAATTTATCAAGAAGGCAATGCGTGGATTTTTCTGATTCCGTCGTAAAGCGTCTATAACTCACAACGTAACGGGATGCTTTGCAGGAATCTATTTCTGTATTTTATTGTTTTTATGAGTTTTATTTTTTGCTCTATGAATGCTCAATAAAACCCTGTCTCGGGTAAGAGATTTATTTGCGTACTCCATCACATTTAATCAAATTCAATCTTGTTGTGATTACTTTTGAAAATTAGAGTGGAGGCACAACATCCTGAGCATCTGTAATGAATGTTCAGCAACTTCGTCTACTGGAGATCGTTATGGAGATCCTCTACAACATCTTTACCGTCTTTTTTAATCAGGTCATGACCAACGCGCCGTTGCTGTTGGGTATTGTGACCTGCCTCGGCTACATCCTGTTGCGCAAAAGCGTCAGCGTTATTATCAAAGGCACGATCAAAACGATTATCGGTTTTATGCTGCTGCAGGCGGGATCGGGCATTCTGACCAGCACGTTTAAACCGGTAGTGGCGAAGATGTCCGAGGTTTACGGTATCAATGGTGCGATTTCCGATACCTATGCCTCCATGATGGCAACCATCGAACGAATGGGGGATGCCTACAGTTGGGTAGGGTATGCCGTATTGTTGGCGCTGGCGCTGAACATTTGTTACGTACTGCTACGGCGTATTACCGGCATTCGCACCATCATGCTCACCGGGCACATCATGTTCCAGCAGGCGGGCTTGATTGCGGTCTCTTTCTATATCTTCGGCTATTCCATGTGGACAACCATTATTTGCACGGCGGTGCTGGTGTCGCTCTACTGGGGGATTACCTCCAATATGATGTACAAGCCGACGCAGGAAGTGACCGACGGCTGCGGTTTTTCCATCGGCCACCAGCAGCAGTTCGCTTCATGGATTGCCTACAAGGTCGCGCCTTATCTGGGTAAAAAAGAGGAGAGCGTAGAAGATCTCAAACTGCCTGGCTGGCTGAATATCTTCCATGACAACATCGTTTCGACCGCGATTGTCATGACCATTTTCTTCGGTGCGATCCTGCTCTCTTTCGGCATTGATGTGGTTCAGGCGATGGCAGGGAAAACGCACTGGACGGTGTACATCCTGCAGACCGGTTTTTCGTTTGCCGTCGCGATCTTCATCATCACCCAGGGCGTACGTATGTTCGTCGCCGAACTTTCAGAAGCGTTCAACGGTATCTCGCAGCGTCTGATTCCCGGTGCGGTATTGGCGATTGACTGTGCGGCGATATACAGCTTTGCTCCCAACGCGGTGGTGTGGGGCTTCATGTGGGGCACCATCGGCCAACTGATTGCGGTCGGCATCCTCGTGGGCTGCGGTTCTTCCATCCTGATAATTCCCGGCTTTATCCCGATGTTTTTCTCTAATGCCACTATCGGCGTGTTTGCTAATCACTTTGGCGGCTGGCGCGCGGCGCTCAAGATTTGTCTGGTGATGGGGATGATTGAAATCTTTGGCTGCGTCTGGGCGGTAAAGCTCACCGGTATGAGCGCCTGGATGGGGATGGCGGACTGGTCAATTCTGGCGCCGCCGATGATGCAGGGCTTTGCCTCCATCGGCATCGTGTTTATGGCCGTCATTATTCTGATTGCACTGGCTTATATGTTTTTCGCAGGACGCACGTTGCGCGCTGAGGAAGACGCAGAAAAACAACTGGCAGAACACTCTGCTTAATAAGGAGTTCCGATTATGACCGTACGTATTCTGGCTGTGTGTGGCAATGGGCAGGGCAGTTCCATGATCATGAAGATGAAAGTGGACCAGTTTTTAACCCAGTCAAATATTGACCATACCGTGAACAGCTGCGCAGTGGGTGAGTACAAAAGTGAACTGAACGGCGCGGATATCATCATCGCCTCTACCCATATTGCCGGTGAAATTACCGTAACCGGCAATAAATATGTTGTTGGCGTACGCAACATGCTGTCGCCCGCCGATTTTGGCCCAAAACTGCTGGAAGTGATCAAAGCGCATTTCCCTCAGGACGTGAAGTAAGGACACGGCATATGAAATTACGTGATTCGCTGGCAGACAATAACGCCATCCTTCTACAGGCTGAGGCCAACACCTGGCAGGAAGCGGTAAAGCTGGGCGTCGATTTGCTGGTTAAGGCAGACGTGGTTGAACCGCGCTACTACCAGGCCATTCTTGATGGGGTAGAACAGTTCGGTCCGTACTTTGTGATTGCCCCAGGACTGGCGATGCCGCACGGTCGCCCGGAAGAAGGCGTGAAGAAGACCGGCTTTGCGCTGGTGACGCTGAAAACCCCGCTGGTGTTTAACCACGAAGATAACGACCCGGTGGACATTCTGATCACGATGGCGGCGGTCGACGCCAACACGCATCAGGAAGTTGGCATCATGCAGATCGTGAATCTGTTTGACGATGAAGCCAATTTCGACCGTTTACGTGCCTGCCGCACCGCGCAGGAAGTGCTGGATTTAATTGATAACGCCACTGCGGCGGCTGTTTAAAAGGATACCGAAATGTCATTACCTATGTTGCAGGTTGCGCTGGATAACCAATCAATGTCTTCTGCGTACGAAACGACGCGTCTGATCGCTGAAGAGGTCGATATTATTGAGGTGGGCACTATTCTTTGTGTTGCCGAGGGCGTACGTGCCGTACGTGACCTGAAGGCGCTCTACCCGCATAAAATTGTGCTGGCGGACGCCAAAATCGCCGATGCGGGTAAAATCCTCTCCCGCATGTGTTTCGAAGCTAACGCTGATTGGGTCACTGTCATCTGCTGTGCGGATATCAATACCACCAAAGGTGCGCTCGAGGTGGCGAAAGAATTTAACGGCGACGTACAGATTGAACTGACCGGTTACTGGACCTGGGAACAGGCTCAGGAGTGGCGTGATGCGGGTATCGGGCAGGTTGTATATCATCGTAGTCGTGATGCGCAGGCCGCAGGTGTGGCGTGGGGAGAAGCGGATATCAGTGCCATCAAACGCCTGTCTGATATGGGCTTTAAAGTCACCGTAACCGGCGGCCTGGCGTTGGAGGATCTGCCGCTGTTCCAGGGGATCCCGATTCACGTGTTTATAGCTGGTCGCAGTATTCGTGATGCCGCTTCTCCGGTTGAGGCTGCGCGTCAGTTCAAACGTTCCATCGCCCAGTTGTGGGGCTAAGGAGCGACTATGTTGTCGAAACAGGTCCCGCTCGGTATTTATGAAAAAGCGCTCCCCGGAGGGGAGTGCTGGCTGGATCGCTTGCGGCTGGCGAAAGAGTTAGGTTTTGACTTTGTCGAAATGTCGGTTGATGAAACCGACGCCCGCCTTGCGCGCCTTGACTGGAACCGCGAGCAGCGTCTGGCGCTGGTGACCGCCATCGCCGAAACGGGAGTACGCGTCCCTTCTATGTGCCTGAGCGCTCACCGCCGTTTCCCGCTGGGGAGCGAAGATGATGCGGTGCGCGATCAGGGACTGGCGATCATGCGGAAAGCCATTCAGTTTGCGCAGGATATTGGTATTCGCGTGATTCAACTGGCGGGTTATGACGTCTATTACCAGCAGGCCAATAACGAAACGCGTCGTCGATTTCGCGATGGGCTAAAAGAGAGCGTTGAGATGGCGAGTCGCGCGCAGGTGACGCTGGCGATGGAAATCATGGATTATCCGTTGATGAATTCGATCAGTAAGGCGCTGGGTTATGCCCACTATCTCAATAATCCGTGGTTCCAGCTGTATCCCGATATTGGCAATTTGTCAGCGTGGGATAACGATGTACAGATGGAGTTACAGGCTGGAATAGGCCATATCGTGGCTGTCCACGTGAAGGACACCAAACCCGGCGTGTTCAAAAATGTGCCGTTTGGTGAAGGCGTTGTCGATTTTGAACGTTGTTTTACGACTCTCAAACAGAGTGGGTATTGCGGGCCATACCTGATTGAGATGTGGAGTGAAACGACGGACGATCCGGCGCATGAGGTGGCGAAGGCGCGCGATTGGGTGAAAGCGCGGATGGCCAGCGCAGGTCTGGTGGAGGCGGTGTAATGCAAAAACTTAAACAGCAGGTTTTTGAAGCCAACATGGATCTGCCGCGTTATGGGCTGGTGACGTTTACCTGGGGTAACGTCAGCGCCATCGACCGCGAACGGGGGCTGGTGGTGATTAAGCCCAGCGGCGTCGACTATCAAACGATGCAGGTTGACGACATGGTGATCGTGGATTTGGATGGCAATGTGGTGGAAGGACGCTATCGTCCTTCTTCCGACACCGCCACTCATCTGGCGCTGTATCATCGCTATTCCTCTCTCGGCGGCGTGGTGCACACCCACTCAACCCACGCGACGGCGTGGGCGCAGGCAGGGCGGGCAATTCCGGCACTCGGCACGACGCATGCGGATTACTTCTTTGGTGATATCCCCTGCACGAGGGCATTAACTGAAGCAGAGGTTCAGGGCGAGTATGAGCTGAATACCGGCAAGGTGATTATCGAAACGCTGGGGAACGTGGAGCCTCTCCATACGCCCGGCGTGGTGGTGTATCAGCATGGCCCGTTTGCCTGGGGTAAAGATGCTCACGACGCGGTACACAACGCTGTGGTGATGGAAGAGGTCGCGAAAATGGCATGGATTGCGCGTGGCATTAATCCGGCCCTCAGCCCCATCGACAGTTATCTGATGAATAAACACTTCATGCGTAAGCACGGCCCAAACGCCTACTACGGGCAGAAGTAACGTCTTTGCCCCGGACAACGTGCATCTACGGATGTGCGTCACCGATCTGTTCGGGGCAATCTTCAGCGTTGCTGGTAAGCCGCTGGTGTAAATCGCATTCCTGCTAAAACTATCGCACAAATGACAGCACCAGCGTAAAACGTCGAGGCTGCGCCCATCGTTTCCCACAGAATGCCCGCGCCGGTACTGGCTAACAGTAGGGCGATGCCACTGATCAGATTAAACATACCGAAGGCTGTACCGCGTAGCTCTGCTGGCGCGGTATGCGCAATCATGGCAGCCAGCAACCCTTGCGTCATGCCCATATGAATCCCCCACAGTCCCACGCCTATCAGTAACGTGCTCCAGTGGTGACTCAGCGCCAGAGTGATATCCGCCGCGATCAGGACCAGCAGGCCCGCCTGTAACATGCGGGTGTGGTTCATGCTGTCAGACATTTTACCAAAAGGATAAGCCGACAGACTGTAGACCAGATTCATGGCGACCATCACCAGCGGAATGGCAAACAGCGGGATATCCATTTGATATGCGCGCAACACGAGAAACGCTTCGCTAAAGCGGGCGAGCGTAAAGAGCGCGCCCAGTCCCACGACCCACCAGTAGGCTGCACTCAACTTTTTCAGGTTTTCCCGTCGTAACGGATTGGTGCGTTTATCAGTGACGGGGGTTTTCGGTTCACTCAGGCCAAACCATAGCAGGGCGATAGATAGTACTCCAGGGATGACGGCAACCCAGAAGATAGTGCGAAAATCGTTGTTCCAGAGCAGCATTAGCCCGACGGCGAGCAGCGGTCCCAGAAATGCGCCAATGGTATCCAAAGACTGGCGCAGACCATAGGCGGCACCGCGGATCTCGGACGGGGTGACATCTGCGACTAACGCATCCCTGGGGGCGCCGCGAACACCTTTACCCACACGATCAATCATGCGAGCGCTGAATACCATGCCTGATGAGCCAGCCATCGCGAACAGGGGCTTACTCAGTGCCCCCAAACCATAACCGAGCATCGCCAGACCTTTGCGCTTTCCCAGATAATCACTGAGGACGCCGGAAAAAACCTTAATGATCAGCGCAGTGGCTTCAGCTAATCCTTCAATCAGGCCAATGATAATGACGCTGGCTCCCAGCGTGGTTGCCATAAACAACGGCAGTAGGCTATGGATCATTTCGGAGGAGACATCCATGAGCAGACTCACACCGCCCAGCACCCAAACGCCTTTTGGTATGCGATTCAGCGTCGCATAGCGTGCAAACATGGTTTCGCTCCAGAGAATCAGTTCGGTAATGCTTTATTTAATCAGTAAATGATGACCAGGATAAGATACAAAGAAAAATAATTCTCATTTACCTGATGCGCCAAAAAAAGCCCCCGGTGAAGGGGGCAAGTCAATCTGTGGCAATGTTCTCGTTGGTTATTTGCGGGTAGCTAGCGATAAATGTCTGCACTGGCGTGCATATTTCCGTTACTACCGGGCTCCCTGGTGAGGATCACGTGGTAGTATGTTGCGCCTTGCGCATCGGTCTCTTCATTCAGGGCCTGAGTGGCTTCACTTTCAGTGGCGAAGTTATGATTTATGTAAATAACGCCTAAGCTCTGCACATCATCCATATTCCTGGCCTGATGATTGTCAATTTTGATGGCTGCCGTTGCATTTGCACTGAGCAAAAGCACAGCCAGAAGGGTCAAAACACGGGCTCGCATATGTACCTCCTCGACTGCGGTCTCTGGTTGCCTCTCTCCTGTGAGTGATGAGCTTCTGATGTAATTTTAACCGCTACCGGCGCAGGCGTTAGCGACCATTTCTGATGCAGTTGTTCAAAAAATTACCGCATGCCCACCTTTTCTTTTATTTACAGGTAACTGATAGATACCGCTGCGTTAAAAAATACCTGTCTTTCGCGCACAAGCTCTTACCAAATAGTCAATTTAAACGGATGGATACCCTGTTTATAGTGAGCCGTATAATTAATATAACTTTATGATAATAAGGCAAAAACTTATGGATACTTCATTCATGGATTTCAGCTACTTCGTGATTATGTTTATGGTCGCGCTGGTGGCTGGCTTTATTAACGTGGTGTCGGGCGGCGGCGGGTTTCTCTCTATTGGCGCACTGTTAATTTCTGGTTTACCCCCGGCGAACGCGCTGGCAACCAATAAAATTCAGGCGCTGGGCAGTTCGCTGACCTCCGGTATTTACTTTTTACGCCGGGGACATATCAATGTGCAGGAGCACAAGTACGTCTTCCTGTCTGCTTTTATCGGCTCAGCGTTAGGCACGACGCTCATTCAGTTCATTGAACCGGAAGTGTTGAAAAAACTGCTTCCGGTACTGATTATCGCCGTCGCCATCTACTTTATTTCTGCTCCCAACCTCAGCGAACCAAAGAGAAAGCAGCAGGTATCCCTGTTTTTCTTTTCCCTGATCTGCGGCGGCTGCATAGGCTTTTATGATGGATTTCTTGGCGCTGGTGCTGGCTCCTTTTATACGCTCTGCTATATCCTGTTGTGGGGATACAGCATCGATAAGGCGCAAATTCACTCGAATTTTATTAACCTTGCATCGAACATCGCCTCGATTTTGTTCTTCATTTTCGGCGGCAAAATGATCTGGTCGCTGGGACTGGTGATGTTTGCCGGGCAGTCCCTCGGCGCGCGCCTTGGCGCAACGGTGGTACTGACGCGCGGGAAGAAAGTTATCCGGCCGATGATTGTCATTGTCTCTATTTGCATCAGCGTCAAGATGCTGCTGGATATGTATTAATCGCGGCATGGTAAATAATCGTACAAGCACCTTGAGTTTACCGGCTGACCCCAGTATTATGACGCGTCATTTTTCAGCCGACCTTTAACACGTTCCTTGCCTCCATGGGCCTCGGCTGACCCAGACAGGAGGCTGAATAATCCGTAAGGAGCAATTCGATGCGTCATTACGAAATCGTTTTTATGGTCCATCCTGACCAGAGCGAACAGGTTCCGGGTATGATCGAACGCTACACTGCTGCCATCACTGGTGCAGAAGGCACGATCCACCGTCTGGAAGACTGGGGCCGCCGTCAGCTGGCTTACCCGATCAACAAACTGCACAAAGCTCACTACGTTCTGATGAACGTTGAAGCGCCGCAGGAAGTGATCGATGAGCTGGAAACTACCTTCCGCTTCAACGATGCCGTTATCCGCAGCATGGTTATGCGTACTAAACACGCTGTTACCGAAGCATCTCCGATGGTTAAAGCGAAAGACGAGCGCCGTGAGCGTCGCGATGATTTCGCAAACGAAACCGCAGATGATGCTGAAGCTGGGGATTCTGAAGAGTAATTTCTGATGACCAACCGTCTGGCGTTGTCCGGCACTGTGTGCAGGGCCCCCCTTCGAAAGGTCAGTCCATCAGGAATTCCTCATTGCCAGTTCGTGCTTGAGCATCGTTCTGTGCAGGAGGAAGCCGGGTTTCACCGGCAGGCGTGGTGCCAAATGCCCGTTATTGTTAGCGGACACGAAAACCAGGCCATTACTCACAGTATAACGGTCGGTAGCGCAGTAACCGTTCAGGGGTTCATCTCTTGCCATAAGGCAAAGAACGGCCTGAGCAAAATGGTTCTGCATGCCGAGCAGATTGAATTGATAGATTCTGGAGACTAGCCATATGGCACGTTATTTCCGTCGTCGCAAGTTCTGCCGTTTCACCGCGGAAGGCGTTCAAGAGATCGACTATAAAGATATCGCTACGCTGAAAAACTACATCACCGAAAGCGGTAAGATTGTCCCAAGCCGTATCACCGGTACCCGTGCAAAATACCAGCGTCAGCTGGCTCGCGCTATCAAACGCGCTCGCTACCTGTCCCTGCTGCCGTACACTGATCGTCATCAGTAATCGGTCACGGTCCATTAATACGACTTTGAGAGGATAAGGTAATGCAAGTTATTCTGCTTGATAAAGTAGCAAACCTGGGTAGCCTGGGTGATCAGGTTAACGTTAAAGCGGGCTATGCTCGTAACTTCCTGGTACCACAGGGTAAAGCTGTTCCTGCTACCAAGAAAAACGTTGAATTTTTCGAAGCGCGTCGCGCTGAGCTGGAAGCTAAACTGGCTGACGTACTGTCCGCTGCTGAAGCTCGTGCTGAGAAAATCAACGCACTGGAAACCGTAACCATCGCGTCTAAAGCAGGCGACGAAGGTAAACTGTTCGGTTCCATCGGTACTCGCGACATCGCTGACGCTGTAACTGCAGCTGGCGTTGAAGTAGCTAAGAGCGAAGTTCGTCTGCCGAACGGCGTTCTGCGTACCACTGGCGAGCACGAAGTGAGCTTCCAGGTTCACAGCGAAGTGTTTGCTAAGCTGACTGTAAACGTAGTTGCAGAATAAGTTTTTATTCTGATAACCGCGTAAAAGCGCCGGCCCTGTGCCGGCGTTTTGCTTTTCTGTTCCCCGCTTTTCTCTCTGGCTATTCTTTGTCCTTTTCGGGATAATTACAAAAATAAAACATTATTTCAAAGTGGTGATGGAATGGAACCAACGCACCAACCTCTGTTTGCGCGTAAAAATGTTGTCTATCTGAGCGCGGCGTTCTGCTGCTTGCTGTGGGGAAGCGCCTATCCGGCGATCAAAAGCGGATATGAAATCTTCCAGATTGCCACGGATGACATCCCCTCGAAAATTGTCTTTGCCGGCTATCGCTTTCTGTTTGCGGGATTATTGCTGCTCCTGCTGGCGATGGCGCAACGTAAACCGATTGGCCGGTTAAGCCCGCGTCAATATGGTCAGCTCACGCTGTTGGGGCTGACGCAGACTTCGCTGCAATATATTTTCTTTTATATTGGCCTGGCGTTCACCACGGGGGTGAAAGGGTCCATCATGAACGCGACAGGCACGTTCTTCAGCGTGCTGCTGGCGCATTTTATCTATCAGAACGATAAACTCAGTTACAACAAGGCGCTGGGTTGTATCCTGGGCTTTCTCGGCGTGATGGTGGTGAACTTTAACAGCGGGCTGGATTTTAGCTTCAGCCTGTTAGGAGACGGCTCGGTGGTGATGGCAGCCTTTATTCTCTCCGCCGCTACGTTATACGGCAAACGCATTTCTCAAACGGTGGACCCGACGGTAATGACGGGGTATCAGCTGGGCGGTGGCGGTCTGGCGCTGGTGATCGGCGGTTACGCTTTTGGTGGCACCCTGACCGTACACGGCGCGTCTTCGTTGGCGATTCTGGGCTACCTGACGTTGCTCTCTTCGGTGGCATTTGCCTTGTGGAGTATCTTGCTCAAGCACAACCGCGTGGGGATGATTGCGCCGTTTAACTTCCTGATCCCGGTTTCAGGCGCGGTACTGTCGGCGGTTTTCCTCGGCGAAAATATTCTCGAATGGAAATATGCAGTAGCGTTGGTGCTGGTCTGTTCGGGGATCTGGTGGGTGAACAAGGTGAAACGCTAACGCTTCACCTTGCTGCCTGATGGCACTGCGCTTATCAGGTGTGCTGGCTATCGGGCGCGAATAAAACTGCCGTTAGGCTGGCGGGTAAACAGGACCTGCTGGCCATTACCCGTATCGATGGTTAACCCTGTCACTACGCCACTGGCATTCTGCCTGATCTGCACCATCTGTCCGTCTTTCAAATTGCTCAGCGGTTTTCCGGCACCTTCTACCTGCGCCATGGCGTACACATCGGTTGGCGGGAGATTATGGTCACGGAATACCTGGGCCAGCGTTTTACCCGAATCTACGCGGTAGGAACGCCACTGCTGGTCAATCCCGCTATCCGGCTGGAAAGGTTGTGTCTGGGATTGCTGGGCCTGCGGCTGTGCGTCTGGTTCCCCCTCCTGGATGGGTTCCGGCGCAACCGGCGCGACCTGGCCAGGATCGTTTTGCGGGGCGACCAGTTGTGCCTGAAGTTGAGCCTCTGTCGGCGGCTGTGACTGCGACTGCAAATCCAACTGGGCAGTACGCGTGACCACTGGCGCATCGCTGGTGTCGCTGGAAGGGAGCAGGAAACCGATCACCAGCACGATAGCAGCAGCAATAATGCCGCGGCGGTGCATCGGCGGCAGCGGGTCCATAATGCGAAAATTGTCCGGTGCATGCCAGATTTTCGCCAGGGTTGGTTTTAATTCAAAGCGCCCGGGCATGGCTTTCCTCCTGCTCCGCGTCTCGTTCCTCAGTCATAGAGTATAGATCGCTAACTCTATGATACTTGTTCGGGTACCCGCTTTCGTGACATTCATGCGGACAATAGTCATTGTTTCTTTTTCCTCGCGATTTGTCATCAGTTCCCGAGACAAAGTTTTACCGGATGCGGCATGGCTGATATGCTGCCCGCTACTTTACATCCGATGAAAGGAAATATGATGGCTACCCCGACTTTTGACACTATCGAAGCGCAAGCAAGCTACGGCATTGGTTTGCAGGTAGGACAGCAGCTGAGCGAATCCGGACTGGAAGGGCTGTTGCCTGAAGCGCTGGTAGCGGGTATCGCTGACGCGCTGGAAGGCAAGCATCCGGCAGTGCCTGTTGATGTTGTGCATCGCGCACTGCGTGAAATCCATGAACGTGCAGATGCAGTTCGTCGCGAGCGTTTCCAGGCTATGGCCGCTGATGGCGTTAAATATCTGGAAGAAAACCGTGAGAAAGAGGGTGTGAACAGCACTGAATCCGGTTTGCAGTTCCGTGTTCTGACCCAGGGCGAAGGTGCTATCCCGGCACGCACTGACCGTGTTCGCGTGCACTATACCGGTAAACTGATCGACGGTACCGTGTTTGACAGCTCTGTCGCACGTGGCGAACCGGCTGAATTCCCGGTTAACGGCGTAATTCCAGGCTGGATTGAAGCGCTGACTCTGATGCCGGTGGGTTCCAAATGGGAACTGACTATTCCTCAGGAACTGGCTTACGGCGAGCGTGGCGCTGGCGCGTCCATTCCTCCGTTCAGCACGCTGGTATTCGACGTTGAACTGCTTGAGATTCTGTAAGCAGTGACTTCTGTTCCCCCCGAGGCCGGGGGGAGCAAAGAAATAGCGTGAAAAGCTATAGTTACGCTGTTGTCGATATTTTATATTGCAAATGCTTCACCAGCGTGTATTTTTGTGAGCTGATTCGCGCTATCAGAGTGATATGACACTCACTTTAAACATTAAATTAACATTATATCTAAATCTTAGTATTCATCCCGCCAATTCTTACCTAATATCGATGAGTCCTGATAACAGGATCGTCGTATCATAGACACATTAAAGGCCGTAGAGCCTGAACAACACAGACAGGTACAGGAAGAAAAAACATGGTAGATCAGGTAAAAGTCGAAGCCGCAGAAGAGGCTTCGTCTGAACAGTCGCTACGGCGCAATCTCACAAACCGTCATATTCAACTTATTGCCATTGGCGGCGCTATCGGTACCGGCCTGTTTATGGGTTCCGGTAAAACCATTAGTCTCGCCGGACCGTCGATCATCTTTGTGTATATGATCATCGGTTTTATGCTGTTTTTCGTGATGCGCGCAATGGGAGAGTTGTTGCTCTCGAATCTGGAGTACAAATCCTTTAGTGATTTTGCCTCCGACCTGCTCGGGCCATGGGCCGGGTATTTTACCGGTTGGACTTACTGGTTCTGTTGGGTTGTTACCGGGATGGCAGACGTTGTCGCCATTACCGCGTATGCGCAATTCTGGTTCCCCGAACTCTCAGACTGGGTCGCCTCGCTGGCGGTGATCGTGCTACTGCTGAGCCTTAACCTCGCCACGGTAAAAATGTTCGGTGAGATGGAGTTCTGGTTCGCGATGATCAAAATTGTTGCCATTATCGGTCTGATTGTCGTTGGCCTGGTGATGGTACTGACGCACTTTCAGTCGCCAACCGGCGTTCAGGCATCGTTCACGCATCTGTGGAATGACGGTGGCTGGTTCCCGAAAGGGCTGAGCGGCTTCTTTGCCGGCTTCCAGATTGCGGTGTTCGCGTTTGTGGGCATTGAACTGGTGGGGACAACCGCTGCGGAAACCAAAGATCCGGAGAAATCTCTGCCGCGCGCCATTAACTCGATCCCGATCCGTATCATCATGTTCTACGTTTTCGCGCTGATTGTGATTATGTCCGTCACGCCGTGGAGCTCGGTGGTGCCATCCAAGAGCCCATTCGTTGAACTGTTTGTCCTGGTCGGTCTGCCCGCGGCGGCGAGCCTGATCAACTTTGTGGTGCTAACTTCTGCGGCCTCTTCTGCAAACAGCGGCGTGTTCTCTACCAGCCGTATGCTGTTTGGTCTGGCGCAGGAAGGCGTGGCGCCTAAAGCGTTTGCCAAGCTGTCTAAACGCGCGGCTTCTCCTGTATCTGCCTGTTGGGCGGTGTGGTGATGCTGTATGTGAATCCGAGCGTGATTGGCGCGTTCACCATGATCACCACCGTGTCGGCGATTCTGTTCATGTTCGTATGGACCATCATTCTTTGCTCGTACCTGGTGTACCGTAAGCAGCGTCCGCACCTGCATGAAAAATCAATCTACAAGATGCCGCTCGGTAAGCTGATGTGCTGGGTATGTATGGCGTTCTTTGTTTTCGTACTGGTACTGCTGACGCTGGAAGAAGATACCCGCCAGGCGCTGATCGTGACGCCGCTGTGGTTCATCGCGCTGGGTCTGGGCTGGTTGTTTATCGGTAAGAAACGTATGGCAGGCGTGCGTTAAGCGTAGCCATATCGGACACAAAAAAGGCCACATAAGCAGTGGCCGAATTCGGACTTCAGGAAGGCGCTCTCGGGCGCCTTTTTTTATTCACCAGCGAGGGCACGCGGGAACAACACATTATTTTCCAGACTGATGTGTTCCATCAGGTCGTCGATCATCTCGTTAATGCCGTTATACATGGCTTTCCAGGTGGTGCAGGCTTCTGGCGGCGGCGTCACGTTGTGGGTGATGTGTTTGATCACTTCGACCAGTTCACCGGCATCGTCATGCTCGCTTTCCATGACGCTGATTGGTCCCATCGCCTGGCTACCCATGCCCTGTTTAATCATCGGGAACAGGATCTGCTCTTCCTTCATCATGTGGCTGGACAGCTCTTCATGCAGCATGCTCAGGTTCTTCGCCAGACCGCGCGGTACGTTCGGTTTGTCTGCGTGAACGCGTTCAACTTTCGTGGCCTGCAGGATCAGTTCCGGCAGCTGTTCGCGATGTCTATCGTGATAACGCACGATGATATGGTCGATGATTTCAGCCAGCGCCACGGTACGCCAGTCTTTCTCCAGCGGCTGTTCAGCCAGCTGCGCGAGCTGCGCCTCAATAACGTCTAAATCCAGCTCTTTACGCGCGGCAGCGCGTGCCAGTGTTTGCTTACCGCCGCAGCAGTAATCCATATCGTATTTACGAAACAGGGCCGAAGCGCGAGGAATAGAGAGCGCCAGTTCACCTAAAGGTTGATCGCGATAAGACATTGCCGTTACCTCATTCTCAATAATATAAGATGTATTTTAAATGCATCTTATAAGGAAGGCTATAACCCTTTCGGGGTGGGGTGTTTTGTGATGAGCATCACAAAAATTTCTTATTTCGTTAAGGTGCTGAATCTTATTGGAAAGGAGAGATACGGCGAAAAAAGCTGCGCCAGAGAATTAAATAAGCGCACGCCGCTGCCGATAGTTAGACCTCAGACAATACCTGCATAATAAAAGGCAACAGATGTTCAAACGAATTAAAGTGATAACCTTACTTATCACCGTGCTACTCGCGCTGGGCGCGATGCAGCTCATCTCCGCAGGCGTCTTTATTGGCGCACTCAATAACGATAAACAGAACTTTAATGTCTCTCAGCTTTCCAGTCAGAACGTGGCTGAATTTACCGATGCGTGGATTAGCCTGAACCAGGCTCGCGTCACGCTCAACCGGGGTATGCTGCGTTTACAGGGAACGATGGCCAGCGAGATCAACGGCGGTCAGTTGAAAGAGCTGGTGAACACGGCGAATGGTCTGCTGGCCGAGTCGAAAGAGCATTACGATAAATACTACGCCCTGCCAGAAACGCCGGGGCTGGATGAGCGTCTGGCCGATCGACTGGAAGAACAGTACGGCATCTATTCTGCGACGCTGGCTAAAATGAACGCGTTGCTGGCTGAAGGTAAGCTGGAAGAGATGTTCAAGCAGAATGCTGAGCAAAAGCAGACGGCCATGCAGGAAGTGTATCGGGAATGGCGTGCCGCGCAAACGGCGCTGGCCACGGCCGGCGTGCAGGACAATGAGAGTGATTACCGCAAGATAATCTGGCTGTTGTCTGCCGTGATGTTGACTGTCGTCACTGTGATTGTCGCCAGTTGGCTGGCGATGCAGCGCGTGTTGCTCAAGCCGCTCCACGAAGTAATGGGACATATTCGCCACATCGCTGCGGGTGACCTGACGCATAGCATCAACGCCGATGGCAGCAATGAAATGGCGTTGCTGGCAAGTAATGTGCGTGACATGCAGCAGGCGCTGGCGAATACGGTCAGCGTGGTGCGTGACGGGGCTGACACTATCTACACCGGCGCGGGTGAAATTGCCGCAGGCAGTAACGATCTCTCTTCACGTACCGAGCAGCAGGCTGCCTCTCTGGAAGAGACCGCTGCCAGCATGGAACAACTCACCGCCACCGTGAAGCAGAACGCAGATAACGCGCGTCAGGCGACCAGTCTGGCAAAAAATGCCTCACAGACGGCGTTGAAAGGTGGAACCGTGGTTGATGGCGTGGTGCGTACAATGGACGAAATCGCCACCAGTTCCAGCAAAATCGCGCAAATTACCACTGTTATCGACGGTATTGCCTTCCAGACCAATATTCTGGCGCTGAACGCGGCGGTAGAAGCGGCGCGTGCGGGCGAACAGGGACGTGGTTTTGCCGTGGTCGCTGGCGAAGTTCGTACCCTGGCACAGCGTAGTGCTCAGGCGGCAAAAGAGATTAAGGCGCTGATTGATGACTCGGGTAATCGGGTCAACGCCGGTACGGCGCTGGTGCATGAAGCAGGCGAAACGATGGCGGAGATTGTCAGCGCCGTGACCCGCGTGACCGACATTATGGGCGAAATTGCCTCTGCTTCTGATGAACAGAGCCGGGGTATCGATCAGGTAGGCCAGGCCGTTGCCGAGATGGATCGCGTGACGCAGCAAAATGCTTCGCTGGTGGAGGAGTCCGCTTCCGCTGCCGCCGCGCTTGAAGAGCAGGCAGCACGACTGAACCAGACCGTGGCGGTGTTTAAAGTGTCGCGCCGGATGGCGGCGTAAACGCCTTATTCGGCCAGCATGAGAGCGTACAGTCCTTGTAGGCCTGATAAGCGCAGCGCCATCAGGCATCCCCCGAAACCGGCACTACCGCCGGTTTCTGCGGTTTTGACCGCACCGCTATCACCACGCCTATTACCAGCAGCGCAATACCGCTTAGCGTCAGCAGCGGCGGAAAAGCCTGGCGCAGCATAAAGGTATACAGCAGGCCAGCCAGCGTTTCGAAGACAATCAGCGGGCCGAGGATCACCGTCGGCAGCTTCTGGCTGGCGACGTTCCAGCACAGCGCGCCCACCCACGAACACAATACCGCAATGGCTATCATCAGGCCGATAAACACATCCGGACGCGGGCCGAAGGGCAGGGCGAAACCTGGCGTTTGCCCATGCAGCCACAGACATGCTGCAATGTACCCCAGCAGAGAAACGGGCAGCGTCACCAGCGCCTGAGCCGTCGCCCACATCATCGGATGCTTATCTGGATTCTCGCGCAGCCAGCGGGCATTACGCAGTGCATACCACGCCCAGCACACCACTGAGACAAGCGCCAACACGATACCAGAGCCATAACGCCAGCCGCTAAAATCGGGTAATCCCTGGTTCAGCTCCGAGATATTCACGCACAGCAGGCCAATAGCAATCAATATCAGCGCAGGTGACAGACGCCACCAGGATAATTTACCGTCACGCTTGCTATAGAGCAGGTTGGCGAAGACCGGGATCACCACCGGTAATGTACCAATAATCATCGTTGATACCGGCGCGCCGGTACGCTGGATGGCGCTGGCCAGGCAAACGTAATAAATCAGGTTACCCATCATTGTTAGCGCCAGCGCCGTTATCCAGTCTTTACGCGCCAACTGGCGCAGGCGCACACGCCCCAGCCAGGCAATCGGCAACGCTATCAGCCCCAGCGCCAGATATCGCCCCATCGACTGCAATACCGCCGGGTATTCCGGTACGATCAGCGGCCCGACAAAAATTAATCCCCACATCAGCCCGGCCAGCAGGGCATACAGCACGCCGCTAATCATTGTTAACATCCACATCATTAAACATTGCGTTGAGTGTAGGCAGGGAGAGTGCAGCCGTATTGTATGAGATTGCGCATTAGCGCGAATAAACCTGCTTCTGATAACGTACCGGCGTAATGCCGTAACGATGAGTAAATGCGCGGGTGAGATGCGACTGGTCGGTCAAACCGGTTGCGGCAGCGACCTCTGCGGCGGGCATTCCGTGAGTGAGAAAACCTTTGGCTCGCCACAGGCGAATGGCCATCAGCATTTGGTGCGGCGTAACGTGGAAATGAGATTTAAACTGGCGTTGAAAATGCCAGGGACTCAGTGAGGCAACCCGCGCCAGTTCGTCGAGCGTTATCGGGTGCATGTAATTATCATGCAGATACTCGCGTACCCGTTCAAAGCGATGCGCCCCTTCTGCAGATGTTGGCGCATGGCGGGCCAGCGGCTGGAAGGTGTCGATCAGATCGAGCAATAACCCTTTTTGCGTCAGCGCATCCTCTGTGTTCCACAGGCCGTGGATCAGCGAGCAGATCTGCCGCGAGCGCAGCGGATCGTGACGCGTTACGTCATGAAACCACCAGTGGCGGATCCCGGTGACCTCTTCCAGAAGATCGGGCTCAAGATAGATCATCCGATAGCGCCAGCCGTCGGCGGTTTCGGCTTCGCCGGTATGCAACTCATCGGGATTCATGGTGACGACAGAATGGGCGGGCGCGACGTACTGCGTACCGCGATAGCGAAAACGTTCGGCTCCGGCTTCTATCGCGCCAATGCCAAACGCTTCATGGGTATGTGGTTCAAAGGCGTAACGTGAGATGTGCGCATGATACAACTCAACGCCCGGCACCTGCGCCAGATGGCGAAAGCGGGCGCTGTCTTTTTCATCAATAAACTGCTCAGGTACACCTTGCACGTTTTCTCTCCCCACGCATCATCCTGTCATTATCAGAGAGGATGCGCGGGGATGCCACCATAATTAACTAATTTTTAACACTTACACGATGCCTTTGACGCTGTCAGTCAACGATGTGGTTGGGCGACCAATCAGTTTGCTCAACGTATGGCTGTCATCGAACAGACCGCCTTTAGAGGCGCCGACATCAGAATCAGCCAGCATATCCGCCAATTCGGCGGGCAGACCAAAGCCTTTCAGCGCCGCGGCAAAATCAGCTTCGCTCAGGTTCTGATACACCACTTTTTTACCGCTCTGTGTTGCCAGCTCGGCAGCCAACTGACTTAGGGTCCAGCCTGCATCGCCCGCCAGTTCGTAGGTTTTACCGGCGTGCCCCTCTTCACTGATGACGCGCGCGGCGGCAGCGGCATAGTCGGCACGGGTTGCCGAGGCGATTTTGCCTTCTCCCGCCGCCCCAATAAAGACGCCGTGTTCCAGTGCAGCTGGCGCGCTGGCGAGATAGTTTTCGGTGTACCAGCCGTTGCGCAGTAGCGCATAAGCGATACCGGATTCAGCCAGCATCTTCTCGGTGGCGACGTGTTCATCGGCCAGCCCCAGCGGGGAGGTGTCGGCGTGCAGCAGGCTGGTGTAGGCGATAAATTTCACGTGGGCAGCCTTTGCTGCGTTAATCACGTTGCGATGCTGTGGGGCACGTTGTCCCACTTCGCTGGAAGAGATCAGCAGCAGCTTGTCGATACCCTGTAAAGCAGTCGTAAAGGCGGCTTCATCGCTGTAATCCGCCTGGCGAACGGTAATGCCCTGCTGGCTAAGCGCCGTCGCTTTAGCGGGATTACGCACGATAGCCACAATCTGGCTGGCAGGAACGGTTTTCAGTAGCGATTCAATAACGTGTTGGCCCAGTTGGCCGGTGGCGCCGGTAATTGCGATCATGGGGTAACTCCTTGGTATTGGTCTTGTGTTTAATCACGCTAACACTTAAACTTACTTTTAGTAAGTACGTACAAAAAGGTTAGTATAAAAATGACAGCGTCGACCCTCTCCCAACAGTTACGCGACGGCAATTTGTTTGCCGAACAGTGTCCCTCCCGCGAGGTGTTAAAACACGTCACCAGCCGCTGGGGCGTATTAATTCTGGTGGCGCTGCGCGATGGTACGCACCGATTTAGCGATTTGCGCCGGAAGATGGGCGGCGTCAGCGAAAAGATGCTGGCGCAATCGCTTCAGGCGCTTGAGCAGGACGGGTTTATCAATCGAGTCTCTTATCCGGTGGTGCCGCCGCATGTGGAATATAGCCTGACGCCGTTGGGCGAGCAGGTGAGCGATAAAGTCGCCGCGCTGGCGGACTGGATAGAACTGAATTTGCCGCAGGTTTTGGCGCAGCGAGACGAGCGGGCTGCGTAGTTTTGTAGGCCGGATAAGACGCTGTTGCGTCGCATCCGGCACGAAAGTTACTTACTTAAATCCAGCTGATAAATCGCAAAGCCGATATCATCGGTAGCGACTTTTTTCAGCGGGTATTGCCCTTTCTCTTTGATAAACGCTGCGGCTTTCTCTGACGGTGACGTTTCAAAACGAATATCCAGTGGCGTATCACTGTGAATCGGCGCCAGACGCCAGTTGTTATCTGCCGCCGGGTGAATTTCACCGGCACGCTTCGTCTCAGCACCAATCCACGCGGCCAGCACCGAGCGGTTTTCATCCGGAGAAGCAAACGCGATGTGGCTGTCGCCGGTTCCGGCAAACTTACCGCCGTAGGCGCGGTAGTTGTTGGTCGCGACGAGGAAGGTGGCATTCGGATCGATTGGTTTGCCGTTAAAGGTCAGATTCTTAATACGTTCCGCTTTCGGGTTAATGGTCTGACATTCACCGTCGTAGCGGGCGGGTTGTGAAACATCAATCTGATAATTCACGCCGTCGATCACGTCAAAGTTATAAGTACGGAACCCATCCCAGTTGATCAGCGACTGCGGCTTGCTGCTGTGGATGTCAATTTGATTAAACTGCCCGGCGGAACATTCCAGCCACTCTTTCACCTCTTTTCCGCTGGCTTTCACGACCACCAGGGTGTTGGGGTAAAGATACAAATCAGCGGCGTTACGGAAGGTTAACTGGCCTTTTTCGACTTCGACAAAGCTGGCCGGATCGTTCTTGCGTCCACCGACCTTAAACGGCGCGGCCGCGGAAAGTACCGGCAATTTTGCCAGGTCCGGATCGCCCTGGATAAAGTGCTCCACATACGCTTTCTGGGCGTTATTCACCACCTGCACGGTCGGGTCATCCTGAACCAGAGCCAGATAGCTGTACATGTTGTCGGCGGATTTACCGATCGGTTTGCTGACAAACTCACGCGTGGCGTCGTGATCGGCTTTCAGGATCTCAACGATTTTTTTGTCTTCTGCTGCCAGTGATTTTTTCGCCGCGGCGTCATAAATGGGGCGTGCCTCTGCTTTCGCCTGGCTGACCTGCCATTTACCGCTATCGTTATTCAGTACCAAATCCACGACGCCCAGATGATCGCCCCACATGCCAGGCATCACCGCCGGCACGCCATTGAGCGTACCTTTTGTGATATCTGCACCTTTAATGTTGGCAAAATCTTTCCCCGGGAAGACGGCGTGAGCATGACCAAACATAATGGCATCCACGCCCGGTACTTCACTGAGATAATAAACGGAGTTTTCCGCCATCGTCTGATACGGGTCGGCAGAAAGCCCGGAGTGAGCAACCACCACCACGACATCAGCGCCTTTTTTCCGCATTTCCGGCACATACTTACGTGCGGTTTCGGTGATGTCATTTACCGTCACTTTGCCGCTGAGGTTGGCTTTATCCCAGGTCATAATCTGCGGTGGCACAAAGCCGATATAGCCAATCTTCAGCGTCTGCTTGTTACCTTCCTGGTCAATTACCTCAGTGTCTTTGATCATGTAAGGCGTAAACAGCGGCTTTTTGGTCTTCACGTCGATGATATTGGCGTTAACGTAAGGGAACTTCGCTCCGGCCAGCGCGTTGTGCAGATACTCCAGACCGTAGTTGAATTCATGATTGCCGAGGTTGCCCACCGCGTAATCCAGCGTGTTGAGCGCCTTATATACCGGGTGAGTTTCGCCCGCTTTCAGCCCTTTGGCCGCCATATAATCCCCGAGCGGGCTGCCCTGAATCAGATCGCCGTTATCAACCAGCACGCTGTTTTTGACTTCACCACGCGCGGCGTTGATCAGACTTGCCGTACGCACCAGGCCAAATTTTTCAGTCGGCGTATCTTTGTAATAATCGAAATCCATCATATTGCTATGTAAATCAGTGGTTTCCATTATACGCAGATCGACGGTCGCGGCATTCACGCTGGCTGCAATCAGCGTTGCCAGAAGCGTTGCACTAAACTTAATCATCAGGGGCATCCTTTTAAGATCTAAGCCACAAAAGAAAATGTATATAAATCTTCTTGCTTACAGAACTGTGAATCATGACATGAATATAGCGTTTAAAACCGCAGACGCTATCACAGTTGGCGGATCCCCTGACGATCGGGTATAAGTAAAACAACGAGTTAACACCACTGACAGAAACGAGGTGGAGAATGCTAGAACATGTATGCCAGCTTGCACGGAACGCGGGCGATGCCATTATGCAGGTCTACGATGGAATCAAACCGATGGAGATTACCAGCAAGCAGGATGATTCTCCGGTCACGGCGGCGGATATCGCTGCGCATACGGTGATCCTCGAAGGATTACAGACGCTGACGCCGGATATTCCGGTTCTGTCTGAAGAAGCCCCTCCTGGCTGGGATGTTCGCCAGCACTGGCAGCGCTACTGGCTGGTCGATCCGTTGGACGGCACCAAAGAGTTCATTAAACGTAACGGTGAATTTACCGTTAATATTGCGCTGATTGAGCAGGGAAAGCCGGTACTTGGCGTGGTTTACGCGCCAGTGATGAAGGTGATGTACAGCGCGGCAGAAGGCAAAGCGTGGAAAGAAGAGTGCGGTGTGCGCAAACAAATTCAGGTACGTGACGCGCGTCCACCGCTGGTGGTGATTAGCCGTTCGCATGCCGACAATGAGTTAAAAGAGTATCTGCAACAACTGGGCGAGCACCAGACTACGTCGATTGGCTCGTCGCTAAAATTCTGCCTGGTGGCGGAAGGACACGCGCAGCTGTATCCACGTTTTGGGCCAACTAACGTCTGGGATACCGCCGCTGGCCACGCCGTTGCCGCCGCAGCCGGAGCGCACGTTCACGACTGGCAGGGGAAACCTCTGGACTACACCCCACGTGAATCGTTCCTCAACCCCGGCTTCCGCGTCTCTATTTACTGAGCAATTTATGCAGCAGGGCAATCACCTGCTGCACCTCTTCCTGCGTTAATGCGCCATCTTTTGCCCACTGTACGCGTCCGTCCTTATCGAGTACCGCAATAGCTGAGCTTTCTTCATCCAGTTGCCAGGCTTTACGCGCAATGCCGTTGCTGTCGACGATAAATTGTGACCATGGGTAGAGCTTCTTATTGCTCTCCAGACTGCTGCGCACAAACATACCGGAGCCAGGAATGGCGTCATCCGTGTTGACGATAGTGGTGGTCTGGTATTTGTCGTGCGGCAGGTTCGCCGCTTTGATGGCTTCAATCAGGTTCGCGTTTTTCTCTTTGGCGGAGGTGCGTCCGGCAATGTGTTGCACAATGCGTACTTTGCCGGGCAGTTGCGCGCTATTCCAGCTTTTGTAGCTAAACTTATCGTTATCGAGAATCAGTTCGCCGCGATCGGCGATCCCCACCGGCGGTACGCGCTGGTCAGTCTCAAACTTATGGGCGGAGGCAATCATCGGCAGCAGCAGGCACGACAGCGCCAGCAGTTTTCGTAAGGTCATAGGTTTTCCTTCTTTCTTTATTTTGCAGGTGATCCGACCACTTGGGTCTGGAATTTAATCATATGTGCGATTGATGCTTTTTCCCGCAAGCGCGATGCCAGTTTGCGGACGGGCGCACAAATCCTGCGAAAATCGAAGGCTTATACTGAAGACAGCGAAGCGTTGAAAAGATAATTCTGAATAATTGTAACTGGAAGGTAAATAAACTTATACACGCTGGAAACATCAACGAGATAGTCTATAGTCATAGGGCATTAAAATTTGCGCCTGAGGATTGTCGGACCGATTGTGGTACCGCAAAGGCGTAATGCTCAGCAGGAGACAACAATGAAAATTTTCCAACGATACAACCCGCTGCAGGTGGCGAAGTACGTGAAGATCCTGTTTCGTGGACGGTTATATATCAAGGATGTAGGCGCTTTTGAATTTGATAAGGGTAAGATTCTTATCCCAAAAGTGAAGGACAAGCTGCATTTTTCCGTGATGTCCGAAGTTAACCGTCAGGTCTTGCGTCTGCAAACTGAGATGGCTTGATCAAAGTGCTATGCGGTAGTTAAAAAAACGGCTCCAGGACAGGAGCCGTTGATGTTTCTGCAAGGCGCTATGACGCCTTCGCCTCTTCCTTCGCATCCGGCAGTTTCGGTACCAGAACGGTAGGTTTACTGTCCAGACGCGTCACCAGCAGCTGATCGATCTTGTAGTTATCGATATCCACTACTTCAAATTTGTAGCCTGAATACTTCACCGAGTCGGTGCGTTTCGGGATTTTACGCAACATGAACATCATAAAGCCGCCGATGGTCTCATAGTTGCCGGACTGCGGGAATTCGTCGATATCCAGGACGCGCATGACGTCATCAATCGGCGTACCGCCGTCGACTAACCATGAGTTTTCATCACGCGCCACGATCTGCTCTTCCAGGCCCTGACCGACTAAATCGCCCATCAGCGTGGTCATCACATCGTTGAGCGTGATAATCCCCACCACCAATGCATACTCGTTCATGATGACGGCAAAATCTTCGCCTGCGGTTTTGAAGCTTTCCAGCGCTTCAGAGAGCGTCAGCGTATCCGGGACAATCAGCGTATTGCGGATCTGCACGCCGCTGTTCAGCGCCATACTCTGGTTGGCCAGCACGCGGTTGAGGAGATCCTTTGAATCGACATAGCCAATGATGTGATCGATATCTTCGTTACACACCAGAAATTTGGAGTGCGGATGTTCCGCCACTTTGTTCTTCAGGCTCTGCTCGTCTTCGTGAAGATCGAACCAGATAATATTCTCGCGCGAGGTCATAGAAGACGGTACGGTGCGGGATTCCAGTTCGAACACATTTTCAATCAGCTCATGTTCCTGCTTGCGCAGAACACCCGCCAGCGCACCGGCTTCGACCACGGCGTAAATGTCGTCTGACGTGATGTCATCTTTACGCACCATCGGAATTTTAAACAGGCGGAAAATGTTATTTGCCAGGCCGTTAAAGAACCACACCAATGGGCGGAAGACCAGCAGACAGAAGCGCATCGGGTTGATGATACGCAAAGCCACGGCTTCTGGCGCAATCATACCGATGCGTTTCGGGGTTAAATCCGCGAACAGGATGAACAGGCCCGTAACCAGTGAGAAGGACAGAATAAAACTTAACTGTTCGGACAGCTCTGGAGCGAAGTACTTTGAGAACAGGCTGTAAAACGCCGGGGAAAAGGCCGCATCACCAACGATACCGCCGAGAATGGCGACCGCGTTTAGGCCAATCTGCACCACGGTAAAAAACATGCCGGGGTTTTCCTGCATCTTCAAAACACGCTGTGCGTTCACATTGCCTTCATCGGCAAGCAGCTTAAGTTTGATTTTGCGTGATGCGGCAAGCGAGATCTCGGATATCGAGAAAAACGCACTCACGGCGATCAGGCAGAGAATGACTAAAATACTGTTTAACATATCTTATCCGACCGTTCGGGTCAGATCCTCGGAAGGGAGAAGTTGATAAATCCGTGTGAAATACACATTGAAAACCGGCTCGTGGAAGTGAGCCGGTAAATTCAGGAGCTAGTATAGCGTAAGGTACTGTAACGTCGCCAGAGGGGGAAATTTATCCTTGTGGTGGCAAACACACCCCAATCCCGCCAATTCCGCAGTAGCCGTAAGGATTTTTGTGCAGATATTGTTGGTGATCGTCTTCGGCATAATAGAACGGGGTTGCCGTACTGATTTCCGTTGTAATGGTGCGCTCGTCGCCAGCGGCGGTCATCGCCGCCTGAAAACGCTCAAGGCTGGCCTGTGCCGCGGCGGTTTGCTCTGGCGTTAAGGGATAAATAGCGGAACGATACTGCGTACCGTGGTCGTTCCCCTGACGCATACCTTGCGCCGGATCGTGATTTTCCCAGAACACCTGCAGCAGTTGCTCGTAGCTGATAACATGCGGGTCATAGACGACGCGCACCGCTTCGGCATGCCCGGTATCGCCAGAACAGACTTCCCGATAGGTCGGGTTAGGGGTATAGCCGCCGGTGTATCCGGCTGCGGTGCTGTACACGCCGGGTAATGACCAGAATAAACGCTCCACGCCCCAGAAACATCCCATGGCGAAAAGGGCGATTTCCATACCGTCGGGCACGTTGGTCATCGAATGTTGGTTAACCGCATGCAGCGTTGCCACTGGCATCGGGGTGTTGCGTCCAGGTAGCGCATCTGCTTGAGTAACGAGATGCTTTCTATCAAATAAACTCATGGCCGTTCTCCCGAAATCAGTCATTTGGGTTAAGGTTGTAACGAGACGCGTCTTTGCCCACAATAAACGGCATGAATACGTCTAGGGTTAAACATAAGAAATATTTGGGTTGTCGTCTGTTTTTCAACTCTTATTGTTGATTTTTTGTTAAGCCGAGGAACGGCATAGTATTTTTTTCCAGGGGTGGGAAAAAGGATATTCAGGAGAAAATGTGCCACATATCCGTCAGTTATGTTGGGTGGGATTACTGTGCTTAAGTGGCTCCGCCGCCGCCGCGAATGTTCGCTTACAGGTCGAAGGATTATCAGGACCGCTGGAGAAAAACGTCCGTGCGCAGTTGTCCACGATTCAAAGTGATGAAGTCACTCCAGACCGACGCTTTCGTGCGCGCGTTGATGATGCCATCCGCGAAGGGCTAAAAGCGCTGGGCTACTTTGAGCCGACCATCGATTTTGAGCTGCGCCCGCCACCGGCAAAAGGACGCCAGGTGCTGATTGCCAAAGTAACCCCCGGCGAGCCGGTGCTGATTGGCGGCACCGAAGTGATTTTGCGCGGTGGCGCGCGTACGGATAAAGATTATCTGGATCTGCTGAAAACGCGCCCGGCAATCGGCACCGTGTTGAATCAGGGTGATTATGACAACTTCAAAAAATCCCTCACCAGCGTGGCGCTGCGCAAAGGCTATTTCGACAGTGAATTTAATAAAAGCCAGCTTGGAATAGCGCTTGAGCGCCGTCAGGCGTTCTGGGATATCGATTACAACAGCGGTGAACGCTATCGCTTTGGGCATGTCACCTTTGAAGGCTCGCAAATTCGCGATGAGTACCTGCAAAACCTGGTGCCATTTAAAGAAGGTGAAGAGTACGAGTCGAAAGATCTGGGGGAACTTAACCGTCGTCTGTCGGCGACCGGATGGTTTAATTCTGTGGTTGTCGCGCCAGAATTTGATAAAGCCCGCAAAACCAAAGTGCTGCCGCTTAAAGGCGTGGTCTCGCCGCGAACCGAAAACACCATCGAAACCGGGGTTGGTTATTCAACTGACGTCGGGCCACGGGTAAAGACCTCGTGGAAAAAGCCGTGGATGAACTCCTATGGCCACAGCCTGACCACTAGCGCCAGTATCTCTGCGCCAGAGCAGGTCCTTGATTTTAGTTATAAAATGCCGCTGTTAAAGAACCCACTGGAGCAGTATTACCTGGTGCAGGGGGGCTTTAAGCGTACTGATTTAAACGACACCGAGCAGGACTCCACGACGCTTGCGGTTTCCCGTTACTGGGACCTTTCCAGCGGCTGGCAGCGCGCGATTAACCTGCGCTGGAGCCTCGACCACTTTACGCAGGGTAACGTCACCAATACCACCATGCTGCTCTATCCGGGCGTGATGATTAGCCGGACGCGTTCGCGCGGCGGTCTGATGCCCGTCTGGGGCGATTCTCAACGCTATTCCATTGATTATTCCAATACGGCCTGGGGTTCAGACGTTGATTTCTCCGTCTTCCAGGCGCAAAACGTCTGGATCCGTACGCTGTACGACAGGCATCGCTTTGTGATGCGCGGTAACCTCGGCTGGATTGAAACCGGGGACTTCGACAAAGTGCCACCGGATCTGCGTTTCTTCGCCGGGGGCGATCGCAGTATTCGCGGTTACAAATACAAATCTATTTCGCCCGAAGGCAGCGACGGTAAGCTGAAAGGGGCCTCGAAGCTGGCAACCGGCTCGCTGGAATACCAGTACAACGTGACCGGGAAATGGTGGGGCGCAATGTTTGTCGATAGCGGCGAAGCGGTCAGCGATATCCGCAAAAGCGATTTCAAAACCGGCGCCGGGGTCGGCGTACGCTGGCAATCGCCGGTCGGTCCCATCAAGCTCGACTTTGCCGTTCCTGTCGGCGACAAAGATGAACATGGTTTACAGTTTTACATCGGTCTGGGGCCTGAATTATGAGTTTATGGAAGAAAATAAGCCTCGGCGTGCTGATTTTTATCCTGCTGTTGTTAGGCACGGTGGCGTTTCTTGTCGGCACCACCTCGGGCCTGCACCTGATCTTCAAAGCAGCTAATCGCTGGGTTCCGGGGCTGGAAATTGGTCAGGTCACCGGCGGCTGGCGGGATTTATCGCTCAAAAATATTCGTTATGACCAGCCTGGCGTGGCGGTGAATGCTGGTGAAGTGCATCTGGCTGTCGGGCTGGAGTGTCTTTGGGATAGTAGCCTGTGCGTCAACGATCTGTCGCTGAAAAATATCAACGTGGCGATCGACAGCAAAAAGATGCCGCCTTCAGCACCGGTTGAGGAGGAGGATAGCGGCCCGCTTAACCTTTCCACACCTTATCCGATCACGCTTTCACGCGTGGCGCTGAATAACATCAATATCAAAATTGACGACACCACAGTTTCAGTGCTCGATTTTACCTCCGGCCTGAACTGGCAGGAAAAAACGCTGACCCTGAAGCCAACGTCATTACAGGGCCTGCTGATTGCCCTGCCTAAAGTGGCGGAAGTGGCGCAGGAAGAGGTCGTTGAACCGAAGATTCAAAACCCGCAGCCGGATGAAAAACCGCTCGGTGAAACGCTAAAAGATCTGTTCTCAAAGCCGGTGCTACCGGAAATGACCGATGTCCATCTGCCGCTCAACCTCAATATTGAGGAGTTTCGCGGCGAGCAACTGCGCGTGACCGGGGATACGGATTTAACGGTGCATAACATGCTGCTCAAAGTGAGCAGCATTGACGGCAACATGAAGCTCGACGCGCTGGATATCGACTCTAATCAGGGTACGGTAAACGCCAGCGGTACGGCGCAGCTCACCAACACATGGCCGGTGGATATTACCCTCAACAGCACGCTGAACGTCGATCCATTAAAAGGCGAAAAGGTGAAGCTGAAGGTCGGTGGCGCGCTGCGTGAACAGCTGGAAGTCGGCGTCAATCTGTCTGGCCCGGTTGATATGGACCTGCGCGCGCAAACGCGTCTGGCAGAAGCCGGATTACCGCTCAATCTGGAAGTGGTGAGTAAGCAGGTTTACTGGCCGTTTACCGGCGACAAGCAGTTCCAGGCCGATGACATTAAGCTCAAGCTGACCGGCAAAATGACCGACTATACGTTGTCGATGCGTACCGCGGTGAAAGGGCAGGATATTCCTCCGGCTACCATCACACTGGATGCCAAAGGCAACGAACAGCAGATCAATCTCGATAAACTGAGCATTGCGGCGCTGGAAGGGAAAACCGAGCTGAAAGCGCTGGTGGACTGGCAGCAGGCGATCAGTTGGCGCGGGGAGTTAACGCTGGACGGCATCGACACTGCGAAAACAATCCCGGACTGGCCGTCAAAGCTGAATGGTCTGGTGAAAACGCGCGGGAGTCTGTACGGCGGAAGCTGGCAGATGGAGATTCCTGAGCTGAAGCTGACCGGTAACGTGAAGCAGAACAAGGTTAATGTGAATGGCTCGCTGAAGGGGAACAGCTACCTGCAGTGGACGATCCCTGGCCTGCATCTGGAACTGGGACGCAACAGTGCGGACGTGAAAGGGGAACTGGGGGTCAAAGACCTTAATCTCGACGCGACGATTGATGCCCCAAGCCTGGATAACGCGCTGCCGGGATTAGGCGGTACGGCGAAAGGGTTGGTAAAAGTTCGCGGGACGGTAGAAGCGCCACAGCTGTTGGCGGACATCACCGCTCGCGGCCTGCGCTGGCAGGAGCTTTCCGTTGCTCAGGTTCGCGTCGAAGGCGACGTGAAATCGGCGGAGCAAATCGCCGGTAATCTCAACGTTCGCGTAGAACGGATTGTACAACCTGACGTGAATATCGGCCTGGTGACGCTTAACGCCAAAGGCAGTGAGAAGCAGCATGAGCTACAGTTGCGCATTCAGGGGGAGCCGGTCTCCGGACAGCTCTCCCTGGCAGGCAGCTTTGATCGCAAAGAGCAGCGCTGGAAAGGGGAATTAAGCAATACCCGTTTCCAGACACCGGTTGGTCCGTGGGCGCTCAATCGTGCTATCGCGTTGGATTACCGCAATCAGGAGCAAAAAATCAGCATTGGGCCGCACTGCTGGAACAACCCGAATGCGGAGCTATGCGTACCGCAAACCATTGATGCCGGTGCAGAAGGACGCGCGGTGGTGAATCTCAACCGTTTCGACCTGGCGATGCTGAAACCGTTTATGCCGGATACGACTCAGGCCAGCGGGGTGTTCACCGGCAAAGCCGATGTCAGTTGGGACACGACCAAAGAGGGGCTGCCGCAGGGGCAGGTCATGCTTTCCGGACGCAACGTGAAGGTCACGCAAAGCGTGAACGATGCGCCGCTGCCAGTGGCATTTGAAACGTTGAATCTGACCGCCGACCTGCACGACAACCGTGCCGAACTGGGCTGGCTGATTCGCCTGACCAATAACGGACAGTTTGACGGAAAGGTGCAGGTAACCGATCCACAAGGGCGCCGTAACCTGGGCGGCAACGTCAATATCCGCAACTTCAATCTGGCGATGGTGAACCCTATCTTCTCACGTGGTGAAAAGGCCGCGGGGACGATCAACGCCAACCTGCGTCTGGGCGGCGATGTGCAAAGCCCACAGCTGCTTGGACAATTGCAACTGAGCGGACTGGATATAGACGGTAACTTTATGCCGTTTGACATGCAGCCAAGCCAGTTAGCCGTTAACTTCACCGGAACACGCTCAACGTTGGCGGGTGTGGTGCGTACGCAGCAGGGGGAAATCAACCTGAGCGGCGACGCTGACTGGAGTCAGATCGACAACTGGCGGGCGCGCGTTGCGGCGAAAGGCAGTCGGGTGCGGATCACCGTGCCGCCGATGGTGCGTCTGGATGTCTCGCCGGATGTGGAATTTGAAGCGACACCGAGCCTGTTTACCCTGAACGGCAATGTCGATGTGCCGTGGGCGCGTATCGTGGTCCACGATCTGCCGGAAAGCGCGGTAGGGGTGTCCAGCGATATGGTGATGCTTAATAACGATCTCCAGCCTGAGAAACCGCAGACCGCCGGGATCCCGATCAACAGCAACCTGAACATCCACGTCGGTAATAACGTGCGTCTTGATGCCTTTGGTCTGAAAGCGCGGCTGACGGGCGATCTGAAGGTGGTGCAGGATAAACAGGGACTCGGGCTTAACGGACAGATTAATATCCCGAGCGGTCGCTTCCATGCCTATGGTCAGGATCTGATTGTGCGTAAGGGCGAGCTGTTATTCTCCGGTCCGCCGGATCAGCCGTTGCTCAATATTGAAGCGATTCGTAACCCGGATGCTACCGAAGATGACGTGATCGCCGGCGTTCGCGTCACGGGCACGGCTGATGAACCGAAAGCGGAGATCTTCTCCGACCCGGCGATGTCGCAGCAAATGGCGCTGTCCTACCTGCTTCGTGGGCAAGGACTGGATAGTGAACAGAGCGACAGCGCGGCGATGACTTCAATGCTTATTGGCCTGGGGGTTGCACAAAGTGGTCAGGTTGTGGGTAAAATCGGGGAGACATTTGGCGTAAGCAATCTGGCACTGGACACGCAAGGGGTGGGTGACTCATCTCAGGTCGTTGTCAGCGGATACGTACTGCCAGGTCTGCAGGTGAAATATGGTGTGGGTATATTTGACTCCTTAGCGACACTCACGCTACGTTATCGTCTGATGCCTAAGCTATATCTGGAAGCAGTGTCTGGCGTAGATCAGGCACTTGATTTGCTCTATCAGTTCGAGTTTTAGCAATGCGAATATTTGTCTACGGCAGTTTACGAACCAAACAAGGCAACAGCCACTGGATGACCAATGCCCTGTTGCTGGGAAATTTCAGTATCGACAACTACCAGTTGTACAGCCTGGGCCACTATCCAGGCGCCGTTCCGGGAAATGGAACAGTACACGGGGAAGTTTATCGTATTGATAACGCCACGCTGGCAGAGCTTGACGCTCTGCGTACCCGTGGTGGTGAATACGCACGCCAGCTAATTCAAACGCCGTACGGAAGTGCATGGATGTACGTGTACCAACGTCCGGTTGATGGCTTAACGCTGATTGAAAGCGGTAACTGGTTAGACAGAGACCAGTACTGATATGAACACGCCACCCTCGGGTGGCGTTGTTTTATGTGCCCGTTGCACTCGCATTTGGGCACAAAAAAGCCCCGACATGCGGGGCTAAGCATCATAAGTAAGAATTACTTCTTCGCGCGCTCGAAGGAAGCAACGATTTCAGCTTTAGCCGCTTCGGCGTTGTCCCAACCGTCAACTTTTACCCATTTGCCTGCTTCGAGATCCTTGTAATGCTCGAAGAAGTGGGTGATCTGCGCTTTCAGCAGTTCCGGCAGGTCGGACACATCTTTGATGTGATCGTATTCTTTGCTCAGCTTGGTGTGCGGTACCGCAACCAGTTTCGCATCTTCACCGGATTCGTCGGTCATTTTCAGAACGCCTACCGGACGGCAGCGGATCACTGAACCTGGCTCCAGCGGGTACGGAGTCGGGACCAGAACGTCAACCGGATCGCCATCCAGAGACAGGGTGTGGTTGATGTAACCGTAGTTGCACGGATAGAACATCGCGGTGGACATGAAGCGGTCAACGAACAGGGCGCCGCTCTCTTTGTCAACTTCGTATTTGATCGGATCTGCGTTGGCAGGGATCTCGATAACAACGTAGATATCTTCCGGCAGGTCTTTACCGGCAGGGACGTTGAGTAAGCTCATGTCTGTTTCCTTTAAATAAGCTATGGCAAACAAGTGGCGGGTATTATAGCCAACTCGCGCGGAATGTCTCCGCTTGTTTTCGCTTTATCTACTCCCATTTTCTTCTTTTTGCTCCTCTCTGGTGACAGAAAAATCCATATCTTCAGCCGCATTTTTCATAGTGATATGAAAGCGATTACAAACTTGTGATTAACGTTTTATTTACTTTTTTGAAGTGTGATGTAACGCAATCCGTTACATGCTCAATTGTCTATAGTTTTTTCGCGACGGTTTATTAACCAACAATAATCACCCTACGAGGACGCACTTATGTGGAAGCGCTTACTTATAGTCACAGCAGTTTCGGCAGCCATGTCGTCTATGGCAATAGCAGCCCCTTTAACCGTAGGATTTTCGCAGGTTGGCTCTGAATCCGGCTGGCGCGCCGCAGAAACCAACGTGGCGAAAAGCGAGGCCGAAAAACGCGGAATTACGCTGAAAATCGCTGACGGCCAGCAAAAGCAGGAAAACCAGATTAAAGCAGTCCGTTCATTTGTTGCCCAGGGCGTCGATGCCATCTTTATTGCGCCGGTCGTGGCAACAGGTTGGGAGCCGGTGTTAAAAGAGGCCAAAGATGCCGATATTCCGGTCTTTTTGCTTGATCGTTCCATCGATGTAAAAGACAAATCTCTCTATATGACTACCGTCACCGCCGATAACGTGCTGGAAGGCAAATTGATCGGCGACTGGCTAATTAAAGAGGTGAACGGCAAGCCGTGTAACGTCGTTGAGTTACAAGGGACCGTTGGTGCCAGCGTGGCGATCGATCGTAAGAAAGGGTTCGCTGAAGCCATCGCTAACGCGCCAAACATCAAAATTATCCGCTCTCAGTCCGGCGATTTCACCCGCAGTAAAGGGAAAGAAGTGATGGAGAGCTTTATCAAAGCGGAAAACAACGGCAAGAACATCTGCATGGTTTACGCCCACAACGATGACATGGCGATCGGCGCTATTCAGGCGATCAAAGAGGCT
This sequence comes from Citrobacter sp. wls710, assembly GCF_005281115.1. Taxonomy (NCBI): domain Bacteria; kingdom Pseudomonadati; phylum Pseudomonadota; class Gammaproteobacteria; order Enterobacterales; family Enterobacteriaceae; genus Citrobacter; species Citrobacter sp. wls710. The sequence continues at coordinate 75,626 of NZ_SZXD01000040.1, read as the reverse complement.
GGCCTGAAACCAGGCAAAGACATTCTGACGGGTTCTATTGACGGCGTACCGGATATCTACAAAGCGATGATTGATGGTGAAGCCAATGCCAGCGTCGAGCTGACGCCGAATATGGCAGGCCCGGCATTTGACGCGCTGGAGAAATTCAAAAAAGACGGCACGATGCCTGAGAAGCTGACCATTACCAAATCGATCCTCTATCTGCCGGATACCGCGAAAGAAGAGCTAGAGAAGAAGAAAAACATGGGCTACTAAGCCTTCATTAAACTGCCGAAGGCGCTGCGTTTGCCCGGCCTACATTAAGCTCTTTTGTAGGCCGGATAAGCGTAGCGCCATCCGGCGTGATGCAGGGGGAACCATGACCACCGACCACTATCAGGAAATCCTCCGCACAGAGGGCTTAAGCAAATTCTTTCCCGGCGTCAAAGCGCTGGATAACGTGGATTTCAGCCTGCGACGCGGCGAGATCATGGCATTGCTCGGCGAAAACGGGGCGGGGAAATCGACGCTGATCAAAGCGTTGACCGGTGTTTATCATGCCGATCGCGGCACGATTTGGCTCGAAGGCCAACCAGTCTCCCCCAAAAATACTGCCCATGCCCAGCAACTGGGGATTGGCACCGTGTACCAGGAAGTGAACCTGCTGCCCAATATGTCGGTAGCGGATAATTTGTTTATTGGCCGCGAACCGCGACGCTTTGGCCTGTTGCAGCGTAAACAGATGGAAAAGCGCGCGACGGAGCTGATGGCGTCGTACGGTTTTTCTCTTGATGTGCGCGAGCCTCTGAACCGCTTTTCCGTGGCAATGCAGCAGATCGTCGCCATTTGCCGGGCGATCGATCTCTCTGCGAAGGTGCTGATCCTCGATGAACCTACCGCCAGCCTCGATACCCAGGAAGTTGAAATGCTGTTCGGCCTGATGCGGCATCTGCGCGATCGCGGCGTCAGTCTGATCTTCGTCACCCATTTCCTCGATCAGGTTTATCAGGTCAGCGATCGCATCACCGTCCTGCGTAACGGTGGCTTTGTGGGCTGTCGTAAAACTCGCGAGCTGCCACAGATCGAACTGGTCAAAATGATGCTGGGTCGCGAACTGGATACCCATGCGCTACAACGTGCGGGCCGCACGTTGCTGAGCGATAAACCGGTGGCGGCGTTTAGCGGCTTTGGCAAGAAAGGCACTATCGCCCCGTTCGATCTGCAGGTGCGTCCAGGTGAGATCGTCGGTCTCGCCGGGCTGCTGGGATCCGGGCGGACGGAAACCGCGGAAGTGATCTTTGGCATTAAACCCGCCGACAGCGGCAGCGCACTGATCAAAGGTAAACCGCAGACCTTGCGATCGCCGCATCAGGCTTCGTGCCTGGGGATCGGTTTTTGCCCGGAGGATCGCAAAACGGATGGCATAATCGCCGCCGCCTCGGTACGCGAAAACATCATTCTGGCGTTGCAGGCGCAGCGCGGCTGGTTGCGCCCAATTCCCCGTAAAGAACAAAACGAGATTGCCGAGCGCTTTATTCGCCAGCTTGGTATTCGCACCCCTAACGCTGAACAGCCGATCGAATTTCTCTCCGGCGGCAATCAGCAAAAAGTCTTGTTGTCGCGCTGGTTACTGACCAAACCGCAGTTTCTGATCCTCGATGAACCCACGCGCGGGATCGATGTCGGCGCGCATGCCGAGATCATCCGCCTGATCGAAACGTTGTGCGCCGATGGTTTGGCCCTGCTGGTTATCTCATCGGAACTGGAAGAACTGGTGGGCTATGCCGATCGGGTCATTATTATGCGCGATCGCAAACAGGTGGCCGAGATCCCACTGGCTGAATTGTCCGTCCCGGCGATCATGAACGCCATTGCGGCCTAAGGAGACTATGGTGATGCCTCAATCTCTCCCTCAATCCAATCCGCCTAAACGACGGTTTCATTGGCCCAAGGGGATGCCACAGCTGGTAGCGTTGTTGCTGGTACTGCTGGTGGACAGTCTGGTTGCGCCGCACTTCTATCAGGTGATTTTGCAGGATGGTCGGCTGTTCGGTAGCCCGATTGATATTCTCAACCGCGCTGCACCCGTGGCGCTGTTGGCGATTGGTATGACGCTGGTGATTGCCACTGGTGGCATTGATCTTTCCGTTGGCGCCGTGATGGCCATTGCCGGGGCGACGACCGCTGCGATGACGGTGGCCGGGCACAGCCTGCCGGTGGTGCTGCTTGCCGCCTTAGGCTCTGGCATTCTGGCGGGATTGTGGAACGGAATTCTGGTGGCCATCCTCAAGATCCAACCCTTCGTCGCCACGTTGATCCTGATGGTCGCCGGGCGCGGAGTGGCGCAGTTGATCACCTCCGGGCAGATCGTCACCTTCAACTCACCTGAGCTTTCCTGGCTTGGCAGCGGCTCGCTGTTACTGTTCCCCACGCCGGTGATTATTGCGCTACTGACGCTGGTGGTGTTCTGGCTGCTGACACGTAAAACGGCGCTGGGCATGTTTATTGAAGCGGTGGGTATCAACATTCGTGCGGCGAAAAACGCCGGGGTCAACACCCGCATTATTGTGATGCTCACCTATGTGCTGAGCGGCCTGTGTGCCGCTATCGCCGGGATCATTGTTACCGCGGATATTCGCGGCGCGGATGCGAATAACGCCGGATTATGGCTGGAGCTGGACGCTATTCTCGCGGTTGTTATCGGCGGCGGCTCGCTGATGGGCGGGCGTTTTAACCTGCTGCTGTCGGTGATCGGCGCGTTAATTATTCAGGGGATGAACACCGGGATTTTACTGTCGGGCTTCCAGCCGGAACTGAATCAGGTGGTCAAAGCCGTCGTGGTGTTGTGTGTGCTGGTTGTACAGTCACAACGCTTTATCAGCCTGATAAAAGGAGTGCGTGGTCATGATAAAACGTAATTTACCGCTGATGATCACCCTCGGCGTGTTTGTGCTGGGCTACCTCTACTGTCTGACGCAATTTCCGGCTTTTGCTTCCACCCGGGTGATTTGCAATATCCTGACCGATAACGCTTTTTTAGGAATTATTGCCGTCGGCATGACCTTCGTGATCCTCTCTGGCGGGATCGACCTTTCCGTTGGCTCGGTAATCGCCTTTACCGGCGTATTTCTGGCCAAGGCGATTGGCTACTGGGGGATTTCTCCGTTACTGGCGTTCCCGCTGATTTTGCTGATGGGCTGCGCGTTTGGCGCGTTTATGGGATTGCTGATTGATGCGCTGAAGATCCCGGCGTTTATCATTACCCTGGCGGGAATGTTCTTTTTGCGCGGCGTTAGCTATCTGGTTTCTGAAGAGTCGATCCCAATTAACCATCCGGTTTATGACATGCTCTCCAGCCTGGCATGGAAAATCCCCGGCGGCGGCCGTCTGAGCGCGATGGGATTGCTGATGCTGGCAGTGGTGGTGATTGGCATCTTTCTGGCGCATCGTACGCGGTTCGGTAATCAGGTTTATGCGATTGGCGGCAACGCCACCTCTGCTAACCTGATGGGGATCTCCACCCGCAGCACCACCATCCGTATTTATATGTTGTCTACCGGTTTGGCTACGCTGGCTGGCATTGTCTTTTCAATTTACACCCAGGCCGGTTATGCGCTGGCGGGCGTCGGTGTCGAGCTGGATGCGATTGCCTCAGTCGTGATTGGCGGTACGCTGTTGAGCGGCGGAGTGGGTACGGTTTTAGGCGCCTTGTTTGGCGTGGCTATTCAGGGGCTGATCCAGACCTATATTAATTTTGACGGCACATTAAGTTCCTGGTGGACCAAGATCGCGATTGGTATTTTATTGTTTATTTTTATTGCCTTACAACGCGGTCTCACGGTGCTTTGGGAAAATCGTCAAAGCTCGCCGGTCACCCGCGTAAGCACGGCGACAACACCAAAGTAACATCATGATTTTTCACAAGACATTTAAATAGCTAAACTTTTTCCGGTTGTAGTCGATAGGTTCTGTACAGGTCTGTTTTAACCCTACAACCGGAAATATAACAATGCCAAAATCCCTTTCAATTCGATCAAGTTTGTTGGTGTTATTGTCTCTGCTGGCGTTTCTTCTTTTGCTGACCGGCGGAATGGGGCTATACGCCTCTACCCGCATTATTACTTCATTGATTTATCACGGTATTATGAGTGCAGCGATGCTGGCGGCCATCGCATTGCTGGCGGTTATTTGGTTTATGCTGCGAAATAAGTTTTTCAAACCGCTGGATAACATTGTTGAACAGCTGGAACGTCTGGCGACAGGCGATTTGTCGCCAGTTAGCGCGCTGTCGGCCAGCGCCGAATTTAACCGCCTCAACGCGGCAATGGATGACATGCGCCATGCGCTGGGCGACTCGGTGCAACGCGTGCGTGACGCCAGCTCGCAAATTGATATCGGTAGCCGTGAACTGACGGCCGGAAATCAGCATCTGGCGCAGCGCACTGAATCGACAGCCACGTCGCTGGAACAAACCGCCGCCAGCATGGAGGAGTTAACGGCAACCGTGAAACAGAATGCGGACAACGCCGAACAGGCGCACCAGTTGGCAAAATCGGTATCGGATACCGCCGATCGCGGCAGCGAGATGGTGTGCTATGTGATCGAGAAAATGCGCGATATTGCCGGCAGTTCCAGCCGCATTGCCGACATTCTTAGCGTGATTGACGGCATTGCATTTCAGACCAATATTCTGGCGCTCAATGCCTCCGTTGAAGCGGCGCGGGCCGGTGAGCAAGGACGGGGTTTTGCGGTTGTCGCAGGTGAAGTACGTAATCTGGCCAGCCGCAGCGCCGAAGCGGCAAAAGAGATCCGCGCGTTAATCAGCGATTCGCACACCCACGTCGGTGAAGGCAGCGAACTGGCGCAGCAGGCGGGTGAAACCATGGATGAAATTGCCACTGAAGTGATGCGCATGACTAAGCTGATGCGTGAAATCGCCAGCGCGTCCCAGGAACAGAGTCGCGGCATAGAGCAGGTGAATATCGCGGTGATGCAGATGGATGAAACGGCGCAGCAAAATGCGGCACTGGTACAGCAGTCTTCAGCGGCTACCCGCTCGTTGGAAGAGCAGTCACATGCGCTGCTGGAGGCGATGGCGGCGTTTAAGCTACAGACAGTGTAACCGAACGTAGGCCTGATAAGGCGAAGCCGCCATCAGTCAATGAATTGCCGGATGGCAACGCTGCGCGTTTTATCCGGCCTACGTCCGTACGATCAAGACAATTACGCGTCCGGGAACTCGCGGATAAAGCGTTCTACATCTTCGACCATATGGTCGTTGCCCACGAAGAAGGAGCGGCGTTGGTGCAGGCTTTCCGGAATGATATCCAGAATACGCTCTTTACCATCGCTGGCTTTGCCGCCCGCCTGCTCAGCCAGGAAGGCCATCGGGTTGCATTCGTACAGCAGACGCAGCTTGCCTTGCGGGTGGCTGGCGGTGCTTGGGTACAGGTAGATCCCGCCCTTCAACAGGTTACGGTGGAAGTCCGCAACCAGAGAGCCAATGTAGCGCGAGGTGTACGGGCGCTGGGTTGACTTATCTTCTTCCTGACAGAATTTAATGTACTTCTTCACGCCATTCGGGAATTTGATGTAGTTGCCTTCGTTAATGGAGTACGTGCTGCCTTTCGCCGGGAAGCGCATACGTTCCTGGCTGAGGCAGAATACGCCCAGAGAAGGATCGTAGGTAAAAGCGTGTACGCCACAGCCGGTGGTATATACCAGCATGGTGGAAGAACCATAAACAACGTAGCCCGCAGCAACCTGCTTGTTGCCCGGCTGCAGGAAATCCTCTTCCGTAACCGGTGTGCCGACTGGGGTTACGCGGCGATAAATAGAGAAAATCGTACCGACAGAGACGTTAACATCGATGTTGGATGAGCCATCCAGCGGATCCATTAGCACAACATATTTTGCGTGTTCGCAGCCTTCGAAGACGACGATTTCATCTTCTTCTTCCGAGGCAATGCCCGCCACAATGTCGCGCGCCTTCAGTGCAGCTTTCAGTTTTTCGTTCGCGAACAGATCGAGTTTCTGCTGAACCTCTCCCTGCACGTTCTCAGCACCGCTGGCACCCAGGATATCGACCAGACCGGCCTTGTTGATATCGCGGTGGATGATCTTGGCGCCCAGCTTTATTGCCGACAACAAAGCAGTGAGTTCACCGGTAGCATGAGAAAACTCGTGCTGCTTTTCGACAATAAATTCACCTAACGTTTTCATAACACTTTCCCTGCAATTTATGTGGAGTAAAGCGACCGCAACAATATTAACAAATATTTCCATTGTTGCGCTTAGGTGAATCGCGCCAGCAAACTACGGAATATCCTGAAATGCGTTTCTCACTTGCCGGACATGTGCGTAAAATGGCCCCCAGATTAAAAAAGGATAGTGACGTATGCGCATTCATATTTTGGGAATTTGTGGCACTTTCATGGGCGGTCTGGCGATGCTCGCGCGCTCGCTTGGTCATGAAGTAACCGGTTCGGACGCCAATGTGTATCCGCCGATGAGTACCTTACTTGAGAAGCAAGGCATTGATTTGATTCAGGGGTACGATGCCAGCCAGCTCGACCCGCAGCCGGACCTGGTGATCATTGGCAACGCCATGACCCGTGGTAATCCCTGCGTGGAAGCGGTGCTTGAGAAGAACATTCCGTACATGTCTGGCCCGCAGTGGCTGCATGACTTTGTCTTGCGCGATCGCTGGGTACTGGCGGTTGCGGGGACGCACGGCAAAACCACCACTGCCGGAATGGCGACCTGGATCCTTGAAGCCTGCGGCTATAAGCCAGGCTTTGTGATCGGTGGCGTTCCGGGCAACTTTGAGGTTTCTGCGCGTCTGGGCGAAAGCGACTTCTTCGTGATTGAGGCGGATGAGTACGACTGCGCCTTCTTCGATAAGCGTTCTAAATTCGTGCATTACTGCCCGCGCACGCTGATCCTCAACAATCTTGAGTTCGATCACGCGGACATCTTTGACGATCTGAAAGCTATTCAGAAACAGTTCCATCACCTGGTGCGTATCGTGCCGGGCCAGGGACGCATCATCTACCCGGAAAACGACATCAATCTGAAACAGACGATGGCGATGGGCTGCTGGAGCGAACAAGAGCTGGTGGGCGAACAAGGCCACTGGCAGGCGAAAAAACTCACTACCGATGCCTCCGAGTGGGAAGTGTGGCTGGACGGTGAAAACGTTGGCGTAGTGAAGTGGGGGCTGGTTGGCGAACATAACATGCACAACGGTCTGATGGCGATTGCGGCTGCCCGTCATGTTGGCGTAGTGCCTGCCGACGCGGCGAATGCGCTGGGCTCATTCATCAACGCCCGTCGTCGTCTTGAACTGCGCGGCGAAGCGAACGGCGTGACGGTGTATGACGATTTTGCTCATCACCCGACGGCGATTCTGGCAACGCTTGCTGCACTGCGCGGTAAAGTGGGCGGCACTGCGCGCATTATCGCGGTCCTGGAACCTCGCTCGAACACCATGAAAATGGGCCTGTGCAAAGATGACCTGGCGCCATCGTTAGGTCGTGCGGACGAAGTGTTCCTGCTGCAACCGCCGCACATTCCGTGGCAGGTAGCAGAAGTCGCTGAAGCCTGCGTACAGCCTGCGCACTGGAGCGGCGATGTGGATGCGCTGGCAGATATGGTGGTGAAAACCGCACAGCCAGGCGATCACATCCTGGTGATGAGCAACGGCGGGTTTGGCGGCATTCATCAGAAACTGCTGGATGGCCTGGCGAAGAAAGCTCAGGCAGAAGAAGAGTAAAAAAATGCCCGGTGGCGCTATGCTTACCGGGCCTACGATGCGTTGTAGGCCGGATAAGGTGTTTGTACCGCCATCCGGCACTTTCGGCAGACGAAGAGGTTACGCCTCGTTTTCCGCCAGTTCACGCAGGTACTGGAAAATCTGACGCGCTGATTTCGGCGGCTTGTTGCCCGCTTTTTCTTTCCTGGCGTTACGCACCAGCGAACGCAGTTGCTGACGATCGGCATCAGGCCACAGGTTCATCACTTCTTCGATGGCTTCATCGCTACCGTCAACCATACGGTCACGCAGTTGCTCCAGCTTATGGAAGACAACGACCTGCTGGTTGTGGCGGTTTTTCAGCTTGTCCAGCGCCTGACGGATAGGATCAACATCGCGCTGGCGCAACATTTTGCCAATCAGCTGCAGCTGGCGGCGGCGACCTTCCATCTTAATGCGCTGGGCCAGCTCAATGGCGGCACGTAAATCCGCGTCGAGCGGGATTTTATCCAGCGCGTTTTTCCCCAGTTCTACCAGTTCCACACCCAGGCGTTTTAACTCCTCGGCGTCACGTTTTATTTCACTTTTACTGACCCAGATAATTTCATCGTCTTCGTCTTCGATGTCATCACCGGGAACGTCGTCGAGCCAGTCTTCGGGCTGCTTAGTCATGTCAGGCTCCTTAAAAAAAGAGGCTAATGTTACCAGTTAAGATGCGCACTGAAAAACGGTTCTCTGTTAGACTTCAGAGAAACTCTCTCTACATTATGGCATTTGCGATGAAAGTAATCTCACAAGTTGAAGCGCAGCGTAAGATTCTGGAAGAAGCGGTCTCGACGGCTCTGGAATTAGCGTCAGGTAAGTCGGATGGCGCGGAAGTCGCTGTTAGCAAGACCACGGGTATTAGCGTCAGCACCCGTTATGGTGAAGTGGAGAACGTAGAATTCAATAGCGATGGCGCGCTGGGGATTACGGTTTATCACCAGAACCGTAAGGGCAGCGCATCCTCCACCGATTTAAGTCCGCAGGCGATTGCCCGTACCGTCCAGGCCGCGCTGGACATTGCACGCTACACTTCGCCGGATCCGTGCGCGGGCGTGGCAGATAAAGAACTGCTGGCCTTTGATGCGCCCGATTTGGACCTGTTCCACCCCGCGGACGTTTCCCCTGATGAAGCCATCGAACTGGCTGCTCGTGCTGAACAAGCGGCGCTGCAGGCTGATAAGCGTATCACCAATACCGAAGGCGGCAGTTTTAACAGCCACTATGGCATCAAAGTGTTTGGCAACAGCCATGGCATGCTGCAGGGCTACTGCTCCACGCGTCATTCCCTTTCCAGCTGTGTGATCGCGGAAGAAAATGGCGATATGGAGCGTGATTACGCTTACACCATTGGCCGGGCGATGGGCGATCTGCAAACGCCGGAATGGGTAGGGGCAGACTGCGCGCGCCGTACCTTATCTCGCCTGTCTCCGCGTAAGCTTTCCACCATGAAAGCGCCGGTCATTTTCGCCAATGAAGTGGCGACCGGACTGTTCGGACACCTGGTCGGCGCGATTGCTGGTGGCTCCGTATATCGCAAATCCACCTTCCTGCTGGACTCGCTGGGCAAACAAATTCTGCCGGAATGGTTGACCATTGAAGAGCATCCACATCTCCTGAAAGGGCTGGCCTCCTCGCCATTTGACAGCGAAGGCGTACGCACAGAGCGCCGTGACATTATTAAAGACGGCATTTTGACCCAGTGGCTGCTGACCAACTACTCTGCCCGTAAGCTGGGGCTGAAGAGCACCGGTCATGCGGGCGGGATTCACAACTGGCGTATTCCTGGACAAGGTCTAAGCTTCGAGCAGATGCTCAAAGAGATGGGCACGGGCCTGGTGGTGACTGAGCTGATGGGGCAGGGCGTAAGCGGCATTACCGGCGATTACTCGCGTGGCGCGGCGGGCTTCTGGGTCGAAAACGGCGAAATTCAGTACCCGGTGAGTGAAATTACCATCGCCGGCAACTTAAAAGAGATGTGGCGTAATATCGTCACCGTCGGCAACGATATTGAAACGCGCAGTAATATTCAGTGTGGTTCAGTCCTGTTGCCGGAGATGAAGATCGCCGGGCAATAATACCCGTCATACTTCAAGCTGTGGCGTGAATTATTGAGGGTATCTGGCGTTTGTTTATTTTTGAATAATAAAAAAGGAAGTGAGCAATGCGTAAACACCTGTTAGCGATCGTCGCAGCTTCAACGCTGGTTCTTGGTTCTTCTGCGTTTGCAGCCGATCTTGAAGACGATATGGGGATCCTCAACGACAACCTGAAAATCGTCGAAAAAACGGATAATGCGACTGAGCTGAAAGACGCTTTAACCAAAATGCGTGCAGCCGCGCTGGACGCGCAAAAGGGAACGCCGCCGAAGCTGGAAAACAAATCCCCGGACAGCCCGGAGATGAAGGATTTCCGCCACGGCTTTGACACGCTGATCGGTCAGATCGACGGCGCGTTGAAGCTGGCGAACGAAGGTAAAGTCAAAGAGGCGAAAGCCGTTGCGGAAGACCTGAAAAAAACACGCAACGAAAACCACAAGAAGTTCCGTTAATCTGCTCTATCCGGCCTGCATAATCGTAGGCCGGATAAGACGCCAAAGGCTATCCCCGTCACATTTTTTCAACTTTAGAGTTAGGGAAATCATTCGCCGAACCGGCTGTTTTCTGCTCATCTCTTGCGATACCCGTCACAATTTCTCGCCACTAAAGCGCAAATATCGCCTTTTCTGCGGCATAGATCACTATCGCTGCGCCTCTTTCCACTTCGAAGTGGAAAACAACTCGCTACAAACTTTTAACCCCCACCGCTAATTTACCCTCAGAGCCATTAGTGGGGTAAGACGAGTGAATAACGGAGCTGTAATGAATGACATGGGGGAATCGGTTGAACTGGCCGACCGCATGCTGGCGCAGGTGTATGCCTTGCTGCGTGAACGCCACATTATTCCCAACGCCGTACAGGAACAGATGCTGACGTCGCATGTTCGCGCCATGGCGCACCGCTCGGTAACGGGTGAACCCTTACCAGAAGTCGATGCCAGCTTGTTCGATGAAATATCTGCCGAATCAATGGCGCTTGCCCGCGACGTGGTCGCTGAGTTTGGCAATCTTCCTGAGGAAGAGGCCTGGCTGCTGTCGGTGCACTTCGAAGTCGCGAAAGACAACCTGTAAGGAGCAAAAGATGGAACAAATTACCGTAGTGATTGGCGATCGTCTGGGTAAAGGCCAGAAAGTGGCGGCAGGCGTTGAGAAAGCGGGTGGCCGAGCGGTCGTGGTGCCGGGTGTGGCGGCAGATATGAAGCTGGGCGATGTGATGAAAGCGGAAAACGCCACCTTTGGCATCTCGTTTTGCGGCAGCGGCGGGGCGGGCGCGATTACCGCGCAAACCAAATATGGCTACAAGGCGAAATATGGTATGCGCTCGGTCGATGAAGGGGTAACCGCCATCAATGAAGGCTGCAACGTGCTGGGGTTCGGTTTTATGGACAAAGAAGAACTCGGTGAGCGCCTGGTACAGGCGTGGCAAAAGAAATACGGCGCTTAAGCATGAAAGAGCAATTCACCACCACGGTGAGAGTCACGGGCAAGGGGGAGGCCAAAGCGCGCGCCTTTGCCGATGCTCTGAACCACGTTCAGGCTGCGGTGATGAAAGCGTCCCCGCATATCTTACTGCGTATTGAGCCACAGGATGTGCAGGTTGTTCAAGCGCGTGAAACGGTGCGCAAAGAGGCGTTTTTGTTCCTCTTCCTGCGCCGGGAAAGACGCACCTTCAGCGTGGAGCTGGACGTGACCGTCAACGTGACTGCCATCAATCTCGACAAGGTGGATTTCGTTACGCAACGCTGATTCTTTATTAAAAGGCATAATTATGTTCCTGATAATATTAATAAAATCGCTCATCATCGGCGGCCTGGTTGGCGTCGGTGTCGGCGCTGGGGCTGCACGCATGTTTCATGCGCCGACCACTCAAGGGATGGGCGCGTTTCGTACTCTGGGAGAACTGAATTCCTGTGAAGGGGATCCGGCTTCTCACTTCTCGTTCGGCCTGGGCTTTTTCTTTAACGCCTGGGCTTCTTCCGTTGCCGCAGGGGCGTTCACGCAGGACGTCGACCATCGCATTATCCCCAACTGGGGGGCCGCCGCGCTGATGATCAAAAATCGCAACGTTGGTGAAACGCTGCACGATCCTAAGCGCATGGCGATCGCCTGCGGTGTTATCGGCATGATTGTCGTGACCTTCCTGAACCTCACCGCGTCATCCGTACCGGAAGCGCTACAGGTTACTGCCGTTAAGGTGCTGGTGCCCGCGGCAAACCTGCTGGTCAACACCGTGATGCCAGTGATCTTCTGGCTGGCGGCGATCGACGCCGGTAAGAAATCCGGCTTCTGGGCTACCGTTTTTGGCGGCGCGGCGCAGTTAATTATGGGCAACGCCGTCCCGGGTCTGGTGCTTGGCATTTTGATCGGCAAAGGTGTTGAAGAGAGCGGCTGGAACCACGTGACGAAAGTGATGATGGTGGCTATCGTCGCGCTGTTCGTCCTGAGCGGCTTCTTCCGCGGCTTCGATATGAAGATGATCGAATCCTTCCATCTGACCGTGCCTGACTGGTTGGAACTTATCCACAACTCGCTCAGCGGTAAATAACGGAGGCCATCATGGAACAGAATAAAGGTTTTTGGTTCGCCGACTGGTCGTTCCCGATCTTCGTTGGTCTGCTCTCATCCGGCGTGTTTGCCGGAACGCACATGTACTACCTGTACGGTATCGGCGCATTCAACGAAGTGGCGTTCGTGGCGATGTTGAAAGCGGGAATGGACACCGGCTCCTACGGGGCGGTAGCGGCATTTGGCGCCAGCTTCCTGTTTGCCCGCATCATTGAAGGTTCGCTGGTGGGGATTCTGGATATCGGCGGGGCGATCCAGACCGGGGTCGGGTTAGGCGTTCCGGCGCTGCTGCTGGGCGCGGGCATTATCTTCCCGGTCGCCAACTTCGCTGCCTCGTTGGTCACCGGCCTGGTGATTGGTCTGGCGATTGGCTACATCATCATTCTGGCGCGTAAGTTCACCATCAATCAGAGCGACTCAACCTACGGAGCGGACGTGATGATGGGGGCCGGTAACGCTTCTGGCCGCTTCCTCGGTCCCTTGATTATCCTCAGTGCGATGACGGCCTCCATTCCGATTGGCGTCGGTTCACTGCTGGGTGCGCTGCTGTTTTATATCTGGCAAAAACCGATCACCGGCGGGGCGATTCTCGGCGCGATGATCCTCGGTTCCATCTTCCCGATTGCCATTAGCTAACGGTTGATTTGTAGGCCGGATAAAGCGGTTACGCCGCCATCCGGCAAAGGAGAGAACGATGTTTGACTTACTCCTGCGCCATGCGCGTCTGGTCGATGACACGCTGACTAATATTGCCCTTCAGGGTGGCAAAATCGCGGCGTTGGGTGACGTTGATGGTCCGGCGCTGAAAACCATTGACCTGCGCGGCGAATGTTACGTTAGCGCGGGTTGGATTGATTCTCACGTTCACTGCTACCCGAAATCGCCGATTTACCATGACGAACCGGACAGTGTGGGTGTTGCCACTGGCGTTACCACCGTGGTGGATGCCGGTAGCACAGGCGCTGATGATATTGACGATTTTTACACGCTGACTCGTGACGCGGCCACCGAGGTTTATGCGCTGCTGAATGTTTCACGCGTTGGGCTTATTGCCCAAAACGAGCTGGCTAACATGGCCAATATTGACGCCGATGCGGTGCGGCAGGCGGTGAAACGTCACCCGGACTTTATCGTCGGCCTGAAGGCGCGCATGAGCAGCAGCGTGGTAGGGGTTAACGGCATCACGCCGCTGGAGCGCGCCAAAGCGATGCAGGCGCAGAACGGTGGCCTGCCGCTGATGGTGCACATCGGCAACAACCCGCCGGATCTGGATGAGATCGCCGAACGCCTCACCGCGGGCGACATTATTACCCACTGCTACAACGGTAAGCCGAACCGCATTCTGACGCCGCAAGGTGAGCTGCGGGCGTCAGTGACGCGGGCGATTTCACGCGGGGTGCGTCTGGATGTTGGGCATGGCACCGCCAGCCTGAGCTTTGCAGTGGCGAAACGCGCCATCAGCCTGGGCATTTTGCCGCACACCATCAGCTCCGATATTTACTGTCGTAACCGTATCAGCGGCCCGGTGTATTCCCTGGCGAATGTGATGTCGAAATTCCTCGCCATTGGCATGTCGCTTCCGCAGGTCATTGAATGCGTTACCGCCCATGCTGCCGATGGTCTGCGCCTGAAACAGAAGGGGCGACTGCAGGTCGGTCTGGATGCCGATTTAACCCTCTTTACGCTGAAACGCCAGCCAACCGTGCTGGTAGATGCAGAAAACGACAGCCTGCAGGCTGAACAACTGCTGGTGCCGCTTGCCGCAATACGTGCGGGCAAGGGCTATATGACCGAACAAGGGAGCGCGGAACATGCCTTCGATTTTTGAGAAATACAAATTAAAACAGGTGATTAACACATCAGGTCGCATGACGGCGCTCGGCGTCTCTACGCCGCGACCAGAAGTGGTTGAGGCCGCAATGGCCGGGATGAATCAATACTTTGAGATGAAAGACCTGGTGAATAAAACCGGTGACTACATCGCGAAATTGTTGGAAGTGGAAGGGGCAACCGTCGTTTCCTGTGCCTCGGCAGGGATCGCCCAGTCGGTCGCGGCTGTGCTGGTTAAAGACAGCGACTGGCTGCTGGAGAACCTGCACGTCACGCCCATCGACAACAACGAAATCGTGTTGCCCAGAGGCCACAACGTCAACTTTGGCGCGCCGGTGGGCACCATGGTAGCGCTTGGCGGCGGCAAGGTCGTAGAAGCCGGTTATGCCAACGAATGTTCCGCAGCGCAGTTAGCGGCAGCCATCACACCGCGCACCGCGGCCATTCTGTATATCAAATCTCATCACTGCGTACAGAAAAGTATGCTCAGCGTGGAGCAGGCTGCGGTGGTGGCGCGCACGCATAATCTACCGCTGATTGTGGACGCGGCGGCGGAAGAAGATTTGCAGTGCTACTACCGCGTGGGCGCAGATCTCGTTATCTATAGCGGTGCGAAGGCAATTGAAGGGCCAACCAGCGGTCTGGTGATCGGTAAAACTCAATACGTTGAGTGGGTAAAACGTCAAACGGCGGGTATTGGCCGGGCAATGAAAGTGGGTAAAGAGGGAATACTTGGCCTGACCTGCGCTATTGAACTGTACCTCAACGCGCAGAAAGAGAGCGGTGCGGAAATGGTCGAGAAAATGACGCCGTTTATTAATAACTTGAATCAGCTTCACGGCGTAAGCGCCCGCGTGGTGTGGGACAGTGCAGGGCGCGACATCGCGCGTACGGAAATTAAGTTTGACGAAGCGGTAACCGGGATCGCCACTGGCGAACTGGTCGACGCGCTGAAGCAAGGGGAGTACGCGATTTACTTCCGTGGTTACAAAGCCAACGAAGGCATTATCGAAGCCGATGTGCGCAGCGTCGATCGCGCGCAGCTGGAGATTGTGGCCCGTCGAATTGGTGAAGTGATTTCGCAGGAGAAAAAAGCATGAAACTGATCCCTAACTTTTATCGCGACCGCGTCTGCCTGAACGTACTGGCAGGCTCCAAAGAAAATGCCCAGGAGATTTACGCGGCGGCGGAAGGGCACGTGCTGGTTGGCGTATTGTCAAAAAATTACCCGGATGTCGCAAGCGCGGTAACGGATATGCGTGAATACGCGGCGCTTATCGACAATGCGCTCTCCGTGGGGCTGGGGGCGGGCGATCCTAACCAGTCGGCGATGGTCAGTGAAATTTCCCGTCAGGTGCAGCCCCAGCATGTCAATCAGGTCTTTACCGGCGTGGCGACCAGTCGTGCGCTGCTGGGCCAGCAGGACACGGTGGTCAACGGTCTGGTTTCGCCAACCGGTACGCCGGGGCTGGTAAAGATTTCCACCGGTCCGCTAAGCAGCAAAGCACCGGACGGCATTGTGCCGGTAGAAACCGCCATTGCGCTGCTCAAAGATATGGGCGGCAGCTCAATTAAATACTTCCCGATGGGCGGCCTGCAATGCCGTGACGAATACATCGCGGTCGCCCAGGCCTGCGCGCGTCATGACTTCTGGCTGGAGCCAACGGGCGGGATCGATCTGGATAATTTCAGTGAAATCCTGCAGATCGCCCTCGATGCCGGAGTGAGCAAAATCATTCCTCACATCTATAGTTCGATTATTGATAAGGTGAGTGGTAACACCCGTCCGGACGACGTACGCCAACTGATGGCGATGACCCGGGCCTGCGTAGGCTAATTGACTGATGAGGAAACTGACGTGCGATTCCCCAACCAACGTTTAGCGCAGCTATTTGGCATGTTGCAAAACGAAGCGCTTCCACAGGACGAGCTGGCGCAGCGGTTGTCGGTTTCCACACGCACCGTACGGGCGGACATCACCGCGCTAAACGCGCTGCTCACCCAGTACGGCGCGCAATTTGTCCTCAGCCGTGGGAACGGTTATCAACTCAAGATTGACGACCCGGCAAGCTATCACACCCTGCAAACGCAGCGGCCCGACACGTTGCTGCGTATCCCACGCACCAGCCAGGAACGGGTTCACTGGCTGATAGCTCGCTTTCTGACGTCGGCCTTTTCGCTGAAGCTGGAAGATTTGGCTGATGAATGGTTTATCAGCCGCGCGACGCTGCAAAACGATATGGCTGAGGTGCGCGAGCATCTGCAACGTTATCACCTGACGCTGGAAACGCGCCCCCGTCATGGCATGAAGCTGTTCGGCAGCGAGATGGCGATCCGCGCCTGTTTGACCGATCTGCTGTGGATGCTGGCACAGCAGGATCCTCAGCACCCATTGGTGACGGAAGAAGCATTGAACGCTGGGATCCCTGAGCAACTGCAACCCGTTTTGCAGGACATTTTTTCCCGTTTCCATATCCGCCTGACCGATGAGGGCGAGCTGTTTTTGCGCTTGTACTGCGCGGTGGCAGTACGGCGGATTAGCGAAGGGTATCCGCTACCGGAATTTGCCGCAGAGGAAGCCGATCAATCTGTATGTCTGGCCACGCGGGAAATCGCGGCGGTATTGCATCGGTTGGCGGATAAACCGCTCTCCATTTCTGAAGAGAACTGGCTGCAGGTGCATATTGCCGCCCGTCAGGTTCAGGAGATCGCCCCCAGTGCTATTAATGCGGATGATGATGAAGCGTTGGTCAATTACATCCTGCGTTTTATCAATAGCCAGTACAACTACAACCTGTTGAATGACAAACAGTTACATGCCGACCTGCTGACGCATATTAAAACGATGATCACCCGGGTGCGCTACCAGATAATGATCCCTAATCCGCTGCTGGAAAATATTAAACAGCACTATCCGATGGCATGGGATATGACGCTGGCCGCCGTCTCGGGATGGGGCAAATATACGCCGTACACCATCAGTGAAAATGAGATTGGTTTCCTCGTCCTGCATATCGGTGTTGGGCTGGAGCGTAGTTACAACATTGGTTATCAAAGGCAACCGAAAGTTCTGCTGGTATGCGATGCCGGAAATGCGATGGCGCGGATGATTGAAGCGGTGCTGGCGCGTAAATATCCGCAGATAGAAATCGTCGATACCGTGACGCTGCGCGACTACGAACAGCGGGAAAGCATCAGCGAAGACTTCGTGATTTCGACCGCGCGAATCGGAGAAAAAGATAAGCCTGTGGTGATGATTGCGCCGTTCCCTACCGATTATCAACTGGAGCAGATTGGCAAACTGGTGCTGGTCGACAGAACCCGTCCGTGGATGCTGAATAAATTTTTCGATGCCACCCATTTCCGCGTTATCGATGGCCCAATGGATCAACAAACGTTGTTCAATACATTATGCCGTCAGTTGCAGGATGAAGGCTTTGTCGATGCGGAGTTTCTTGATTCGGTTGTCGAGCGTGAGGCCATCGTCAGCACTATGCTGGGTGACGGCATCGCCCTGCCGCACTCCCTCGGTCTGTTGGCAAAGAAAACGGTGGTCTACACCATCCTCGCCCCGCAGGGAATTGCCTGGGGCGATGAAACGGCGCACGTGATCTTCCTGCTCGCCATCAGCAAAAGCGAATACGAAGAAGCGATGGCTATCTACGATATTTTCGTCACTTTCCTGCGCGAACGCGCCATGACGCGGCTCTGCGCGTGCCGGAATTTCACCGAGTTCAAAACGGTCGCGATGGAGTGCGTGAGTCGCTTTTAAAGGCGGAAAACAGAATATTAACCGCCTGGAGATCAACGCAAATGATGCACGACCTGGTTGCTGCTACCGCGCCAGATGAGCGCCGGGTCTTTCAGGTCCTGCACAAATTTACCATCGACCAGCACGTTGATGAGATCGACCACCTGCATTTGCGCGGCGTTGAGTTCATCAAGCTTGTAGC
Organism: Citrobacter sp. wls710; assembly: GCF_005281115.1. Lineage (NCBI taxonomy): Bacteria > Pseudomonadati > Pseudomonadota > Gammaproteobacteria > Enterobacterales > Enterobacteriaceae > Citrobacter > Citrobacter sp. wls710. Next base: position 57,405 of record NZ_SZXD01000040.1, on the reverse strand, counting down.
CGGTCCACACCCAGATATCTTTCCCGGGACACTCAGCGTGAATACGCTGTACCAGTTGCAGAATATCCGGCACGTTTTGCGGATGCAGCGGATCGCCGCCCGACAGCGAAATTCCCTGACGGTGAATACGCGTGTCGTTCAGATCGGCAATGATCTTATCTTCCATCTCTTTGGTAAACGGTTCGCCGGAATTGAGCCGCCAGGTGCTTTTGTTATAGCAACCGGGGCATTCGTGCACGCACCCGGAGACAAACAGGGTGCAGCGGGTTCCGGGGCCATTGACGATATCGACGGCATAGTATTGATGGTAGCGCATAGCGGGTGTCCAGAAAGCATGTAGGCCGGATAAGGTGCTTGCACCGCATCCGGCAACATTGTGATGCCTGATGACGACGCGATTGCGTCTTATCAGGCCTACGGCCTTTGCAAACGGATATTAACCGATCTGCCCATTGCCTAAATGCTTAACGCGGCGCTTCACTTCTTCCTGTTTGCCGGCGTTAAACGGACGTGCGTCCGGGCTGCCTAAATAACCGCACACGCGACGGGTGACCGACACGCGCGCGGCGTCGTGGTTACCACATTTCGGGCAGGTGAAGCCTTTGCTGGTGCACTCGAACTCACCGGTAAAGCCGCACTCGTAGCACTCATCGATTGGCGTGTTGGTTCCGTAATACGGCACGTGCTGATAGCTGTAATCCCAAACATCTTCCAGCGCTTTCAGGTTGTGCTGAATATTCGGGTATTCGCCGTAGCAAATGAAGCCCCCGCTCGCCAGCGGCGGATATGGCGCTTCGAAATCGATCTTATCGTACGGGTTCACCTTCTTCTCCACGTCGAGGTGGAAGCTGTTGGTATAGTAACCTTTGTCGGTTACGCCCGGCACCACGCCAAACTCGGCGGTATCCAGACGGCAGAAGCGGTCACACAGGTTTTCACTCGGCGTGCTGTACAGGCTAAAGCCGTAGCCAGTCTCATCTTTCCATTGATCGACCGCCTGACGCAGACGTTCCACAATGGCGATACCTTTGGCGCGCAGCTGCTCGCTGTCATACACATGCTTGTCGCCAAACAGCGCGTTGATGGTTTCGTGAATACCGATGTAGCCCAGAGAGATAGATGCGCGACCGTTTTTAAAGATTTCAGACACGTCATCGTCCGCTTTCAGACGCACGCCGCAGGCACCTTCCATATACAGAATGGGTGCAACGCGGGCTTTTACGCCTTCCAGACGCGCGATACGGGTCATCAGTGCTTTACGCGCCAGCACCAGACGGTCGTCGAGCAGTTTCCAGAAGGTGGCTTCATCGCCATGGGCTTCCAGCGCGATACGCGGCAGATTGAGGCTGATAACGCCGAGGTTGTTGCGACCATCGTGAACCTGTTCACCGTTCTCGTTTTCCCACACGCCGAGGAAGCTGCGGCAGCCCATTGGTGTTTTGAACGAACCAGTGACTTTGACCACCTGATCGTAGTTCAGGATGTCCGGATACATACGCTTGCTCGCGCACTCCAGCGCCAGCTGCTTGATATCGTAGTTCGGATCGCCAAACTTGTGGTTCAGACCATCGCGAATCGCGAACACCAGTTTCGGGAACACCGCGGTTTTACGGTTTTTACCCAGGCCAGCAATGCGGTTACGCAGAATAGACTGCTGAATCAAACGCGATTCCCAACTGGTTCCCAGGCCAAAACCAAAGGTGACGAACGGCGTCTGACCGTTGGCGGTATGCAGGGTGTTCACTTCATATTCGAGGGACTGGAATGCGTCGTAGCACTCTTTCTCGGTACGGGAATGGGCATAACCGTCGGCGTCCGGGATCTGCCATTCTTCAGCGGTTTTACGATGTTTATTAAAGCTCTCGGTCACGAACGGCGCGAGAACCTCGTCAATACGGTTAATGGTGGTACCGCCATAAATATGGCTGGCAACCTGCGCGATGATTTGCGCGGTCACGGCGGTCGCGGTAGAGATGGATTTTGGCGGTTCAATCTCCGCGTTACCCATCTTAAAGCCCTGCGTCAGCATACCTTTCAGGTCGATCAGCATGCAGTTAAACATCGGGAAGAACGGCGAGTAGTCGAGATCGTGATAGTGAATATCACCACGCTCGTGCGCCTGAACGACATCACGCGGCAGCAGGTGCTGGCGCGCATAGTGTTTGGCGACGATACCGGCCAGCAGGTCGCGCTGGGTCGGGATCACTTTACTGTCTTTGTTGGCGTTTTCATTCAGCAGAGCAGAGTTGGTTTGCTCAACCAGACCACGAATTTCCTGGTTCAGACGGCCACGTTTTTCACGCTGGATATCACGGTCGTGGCGATATTCGATGTACGCACGGGCGAGTTGTTTGTACGGGCCAGACATCAGCTGGTTTTCTACCGCTGTCTGGATCTCGTTGATATCGACCTGGCTGCGCTCATTCATCAGGCTACTAACGACTTCTGCGACGGTGGCACAGTAATCTGCGTCATCGACTCCCGCTGCTTTAGCTGCACGCAGAATGGCTTCTTTGATGCGCTCTGATTTAAACGGCACTTTACAGCCATCTCGTTTCATCACATGCGGTGTCATGATCACTCCATATTTATAAGAACAGGTTATCCACAGAGGTTGGGGAAGCGGCCATGGCTTTATTCATCTCTATTGCCAATGACTTCCCGCAATCCTGACCCACGTTATCCACAATTCCACCGTGAAGCGGTGCATTGTAGTTGTAGCAATTATAGGCGATTAATACAACATATTGGGTCGGCGTGCATTTTAAGTTCTATATGTAGTGATTTGCATCAAGGATGTTTACGATTTTTTTGATGTAGCGCAAAGTAAAAATCGGAGCGTACAGATGACGGGCGCTACAGCCGATTGTAAATTACCCTTGGAAAATTCTGATTATTTATTCAGCAAAAACAGGAAGGTAAAGCTGGGCAGGTATCACACTGCCCAGTAAGGGTTATGATGATAACGACTGCATCCAATGGATACCCGCGTTAATGAAGGCCGCAAGGGCAACCAGACCCAGAATAAGAGGGACAAGGCGCTGACCTTTCACGCGACGTTCTGGCGCTTCCTGAGCAGGGGCAGTGCTGGGTGAGAGCAGCGTTAACACCTGTTCTACGGACGTGGCATTAAGAATGGCGTTTCGCATCTCATCCTCAACCAGCGACGAGGTAAGCTGGGTCAGCAATTGCATATGCGTGGTGCCGGCTTCATTTGGCGGAATCGCAAGCAGGAACACCAACCGTACAGGTTCAGGCCCTTCAAGACCCGGCCACAATATCGGCTCGGGAAAGAGGGCGACACAAAACGATGCCTTTACGACAGAGTCACATTTTCCATGAGGGACGGCCAGCTCTTCGCCCAGTGCCGTTGGTCCTTCCTTTTCTCGGCGGAGAACGCTGTCAATAAAATCCTCGTTATTAGTAATCAGTCCGCATTCAAACAGTGCCGAAGACATATGCCGAATAACTGCATCGGGAGAAGTGTGCGGTGGATCGATAAAAATTAATTCAGAGCGAGTAAGTGCCGACAGTTCCATATTATTCCTCCGGTTGCGTCGCGGTACGGATCCATACTGTTTGCCAGCCGGTTAGCAGGCAAGCGCCGTTAAAGGGTGTCCCCATCAGAAGATCTGTTCCTTCGGTGGGCAAAGAAAGTGGTTGTGTGATTGCAGTGAGATTGACAACACAGTACAGGGTTTCTCCCCCCATCTGGCGTTTGACACCAAACAGTGCGTCTGGCAGTTCAAGGACTTGCTGAGACGATGATGGTGAGAAAGCGGGATGCTGTTTACGTACCCGAAGTAATCTCGACAGCGCAGCATAGATCTTCGCTTGTCGGGATTCAGGGGTGACTAATGCCTGATGCGTGGCGGCGAAATCCAGCTTTTCACGGTTAATGCGACGATTTAGCCCTGATGTATTAAGCCCGTGCAGATCGTTTTCACTACCAAGAAGACTGTGGTAGTAAATTGCAGGTACGCCCCGCAGCATAAAGAGGATGGCGTGAGCGGCGGCGAACCTGGCGACCTGTCTGTCAGTAGCCTCCCCCGGTTCGCTTAATGCACTCAGGAAGTTTATATTCATTTCATAAGGTGACTGGCTGCCGTCAGGATTGGTACGCCAGGAAATACGCCCTTGCTTGCGTTCTACTTCATTGACCAGAAACGTTTTTTCTTCCGTAGAGAGGATATTTTCAACGGGTCTCAATCCAATGCCGTCGTGGCTGGCGAGAAAATTGAAAAAGGTGGTGTTGTCTGGAAACGTTTCCTGTTCCAGGCTTTGCGCCCACTGACGTAGCCAACGCGCATTGCCGCGCAGGAAAGCGTGTAACGTCAGAGGGGGTAACGGGAACTGATACACCATGTGAGCCTCATCCCCTGAACCCAGATAGCTGATATTTTCCTGATGTGGCACATTGGTTTCGGTAATCAACAGGCAGTCAGGCCAGTTCTCTTCCAGAATCGCTCGCCAGAGTTTTATGATCAGATGGGTCTGCGGCAGGTGAATACAGCTGCTGTTGCTTTCCTTCCACAGGAAGCCTACGGCATCGAGTCGAATCGCCTGGGCGCCGCGTGAGGCATACTCCAGCATAATATCAATGCTTTCCAATAAAACGTCAGATTCACGAAAATTGAGATCGATCTGATCGGCGCTGAATGTCGTCCAGATGTGTGACGTTTCCCCTGTCGATCGCTTGAAGGGGGTAAGCAACGGCAGCGTCCGTGGGCGGGTTACCAGATGATAATCCTCATCCGGATCGGCGTTGATAAAGTAGTTCTGGTAGCGAGGCTCGCCGCGAAGATAGCCCTGAAACCAACGGCTTTGCTGTGAAATATGGTTAATCACAAAATCGAACATCAAATTAAAATCGCCAGCCAGTGCCGCAATATCTGACCATTGCCCAAGATTGGGATCAATCTGCCGGTAATCCACCACGCTGAAACCATCATCGGAGGACCAGGGGAACATAGGTAACAGATGGATATCGCTGATCGTCCCTTTTAACCACAGTTTTGCAAACTGGTGGAGAATCGACAGAGGATTTTCCCCTTGCGCGCAGATGCTATCACCATAGGCGATCATCCAGATGCGGCTCTGATCTAACGGTACTGCCGTTTGTGTTTTGGGTTTCCAGTATTGGATAAGTTGCTCAATTTTTGCCGCGATTGCCTGATGATCAGCTTGCGGATAGAGCTGCGCCAGCGTCTCGCGGATAAATGTTTCACGCGGGGAATTATTCATACTTTTACGTGACGCTCCGGTTGTGGGAGAAGGAAATCGCAGGTGGCGAACGGTGCAATTTCATGGCAGTGTTCAACGGGTTCTTCCAGATAGTTAATCTGTGACATCTCTTGCAGAAATGGCGGAAGCTCAACCGGATGCTCTCCGGCATTGAAAACACGTAGGATCGTGCCTTTTACCGTCTGGGCGTGGGGGAGCGCCGAAAGAATGAGCGGCTCTGGAAGCGACAGCAGGCTGAAGGTTTCTGGAAGTGAACGCGGTGTAAAATTGAGCGTGAAGCGTTCCAGGCGGTTATCCAGTGTGTTCAATTTCTGATTCTGCCAATTGAATGGCTGGCGTAGCACTCGGGTTTCCAGGCGACGTAATGTCAAATGGTCGGCGCGTTCGGCGAGAGACAACGTCAGGCTAAAATGCAGAGGCTTGTGTAACTGAGCTTCTGGCGTGTAAATGACAGTGTTATTGATTCCGGAAGCGCGCCCAGGACGCCAGGCCAGATCGTCACGCCCTAAAACGCCTGTCGATTTGAAGAGCGTCAGCGCAAGCTGCGAGGTCCCGTTTTGCAGGATCTGAAATTCCTTCATGCCCAGGCTGTTAACGATCAGCGCCTTGTTGTTTTCCGCAATGGCAATAATTCCCTCACTGGTTTCAATATCGACGGGCTTCTCGCGATAATGTTGCCGCCAGTCAGCGGGGGCATCGGCCACGGGTCGGTGAATAATGCCGAAAGGCTGTGAGGCTATTGATTCACGGGTGTGAATATCGCTGTTGATCAGCAGACGCAGACGGTGGTCGCAAACCTTGTTTTCCACATGAGCATCAATGAAAAGTTGGGCTTCACCTTGGCGTAGCTCGCATACAATCTGTACCGGACAATCTTGTGTTGCACGTTGGCTTAATGAAGAAGGCAGACTGAGAGTGATTCCTAGCGTTAAACGCTCGACATGCTGACTTTTTTCACAAGCGAGGAACGAAAAATTATTGAACTGGTTGGGGATATCGCCCTCCAGTGGCGAAAAATCATAACTGTCGCCAGCATCTGCACAGTCTTCAAACGCTAGCAGATCAGCAATTACCCTACCGCTGCGTTTATCCTCAAACGTCAGCGTTCCACCACCCAGGGTTAGCCGATAATGCTCATTCTCAATATGGCTTTCAGCACAAGAGCGGAGCGTAGAGACTGCGTGCTCACTCTCGCGAACGGCAATATTGATGTAACCCAGCGCGGGCAACTGTGCTACGTCGATGGCGACTTGCGAGCGGTAATAAGGCGCAAGCTCAACTTCTTTTTCACCCTGCGGCGTAACCTGAATCATGCGTCCGCCGGGGAGTTCCGTTTGTTCTATCATGCTAAATGAGAGAGGCTGCTCATCAATGAAGAGCTTCAGGGAGGGCGTGCGGCTGTACAGTGTGGCGTTGATGATCCCGGACCAGGACGTAGCGCCGGGGTTTACCACAACGAGATCGTTCTCCTGGCTACTGGCCATCGCCAACTCTTTCATCACCAGATTCCACAGGCTATGGCTGAGTTGTTCGGTCTGTTCCAGGCGGTGAAGAATGTCCCGATTAGTCGCATCACTGTTGCATCCGCCTATGGAGTCATGGGCATGATTGCGTAACAGGTTTTTCCAGATTTGATCAACCCACTGGAGGTTGACATCAATGCCATGCTGGCGAGCCAGCGCGATCGTTGGCTCCAGTTTACCCAGTAAAAATTGCTCGACATCGTAATTTTTCTTTTTAATGTCGTAGCGGACGGAGCCGATGGTTTTGTGGATCCGGGTATAGCGCGGTGACTTCAACTCTCCTTGCCAGCAGGTAAATCCTTTGGCTTGCTGACGAAGCGTATCGATATACGTTTCCAGCGATGAGAGCAGGAACCGATCACCTTCTGATGATTTTTTACTGACTGTCTGCAGAATTTTCGGCAAGTTGGGATCGATGTTGACCTGATCGCCGCCGCAGGGCAGGAGCAGGTCATTCAGGCCAGAACGTTGACGGATGAGATTAACCATCGGAAAGATTTTTTCTTGCAGGTGCGCATCGTCTGGCTGAATGTTTTTGGCCGCGCCATAGCCGAACGGCATTACGCAGGCAATCACTTCCGAGCCTGACGGCGCACGCCAGATAAACTGGCTCTGCTCAGCCTGAGTATCATGATTAATGCCCCGCCAGAAAACGATGTTATCCAGGTTGCATCCGCGGAGCAGTGTAGGGAGTTGGCTGTTATGACCAAATGTATCGGGCAGATAGCCCACCATCATAGCATGACCCAGTTTTCGCGCAGAAAGAATGCCGTATTTCAGGTTGCGGATAATCGATTCGCCGTGAACGTTGAAAGTATCCGTTTGGGTATACCAGGGGCCTATAAAAAGCCGTTTGTGTTTGACGAGTTTTTTCAGACGGTTAGCATACTGCGGATTGACGGCCAGAAAATCCTCAACAACAGCGGTTTGTCCATCGAAATGGTAACAGGTGTAATCGGGGTGAATTTCTAAAGTGTCGATAACATCGGCAAAGTTTCGCGATGCCAGAATATTGCTGTCCTGTAGGGTGAAATACCACTCTTGATCCCAGTGCGTGTGCGCGATGACATGGATATGACTCATTTTACTTTCCTGAATTTGTTGCCAGTTTCGGGCTGAAGAAAAGCACGCCTAACGCGCACACCAGAGAGCCTGCGAAAACACTGATTAGATAACCCGTAACGTTGGTGGCAAGCGGCCATCCCCAAACGGCAGGCAGCGGTAAAGATTGTTTGACACCTAACGTTGTGGCAATGAGTGCGCCTGCCATTGCCCCGACCATAAATACCGGGATCAGACGGGGATTCTTCAGAATAAATGGGATCGCGCCTTCAGAAATCCCAATGAAACCCAGTAGCAGTGAAGTGCTACCGATAGTTTTTTCTTCGCTGTTAAATACGTTAGGAAGGCCGAAGCGGTTATTGAGCAATGCAGCAATGCCGACGCCGATTGAAGGGATGACAATGGCCAGCTCTCTGGCGGTTAAATCGAAGGTCTCACTCACGCCGTTAAGTCCCAGAGCCACTGAACCCGCCGCTTTGTTAATCGGCCCGCCGAGGTCAAAAGCAGTACCTGCTGCAATCATCAGCGAGTAAAAATTGCGTCCAGAGTCGCCAGCAGAGGTAAAAAAGGTCACCATCGCCTGGTTTAGTGCGCCAAAAATTGGGTTAATCAGGTACTGCATGACAATCACCAGCGTGATACCGGTGCATATAGGCACAATCAGCATGGTTTTTATAGTGGTAATTTGCGGACGTACTTTTATCGTATCGTTGAGCCACTGCACCAGATGACCGACAAAAAAGCCGATTGCGATAGCGCCAAAAAATCCCGAGGGCATAAAACCTTCGAGATCAAAAAAGCGCTTATAGACTTCGTCAGACATAATACCGCCGATAAGGCCAGGTATTAACGCCGGTTTTCCAGCGATAGAAAAGGCGAGATACATGGCGAATACCGGGTACATAAACTTGATGACCATAAAGCCCAGTTTATCCAGCACCTCAAACGGTGTTCCGTTGATGGGAATGAATTGCCCGGTTATTTTCGCTACCGCCATGAGTAATCCACCGAGCACCACGACAGGCAACATATAGCTAATTGCCGCCATAATATGTCCGATAAAGATCTGCCAGGCGGAACGGCGTTCTTCTGGTTCGTCATTGGCGGTAGTCGTATCTTTATCCAAAGCCAGCGCCCGATGAATAGAGTGGTCGGTATTCTTGATTAGTTCCTGCGTACGTATTTTGAGATGAGGTACGTTCTCAAAACGTTCGGCATCCTGGACAGGGACATCAACCGCCAGGATGATAGCATCAGCACTGGCGATATCTTGACGGGAGAGCTTATTTTTAACTCCGTCGCTTCCTTGTGTTTCGACCTTAACGTTAAAGCCGTTTTCTTTTCCCCAGGCGACAATTTTGTTGGCCGCCATAAATGTATGCGCAATACCTGTAGGGCATGCTGTTACTGCAACTATTTTTTGTGGTGTCATTGTCAAATCTCTGAAAATAGAACTACAGGAATTATAAAGAGAAATAAAAAGTCCAATAAACGTTTGGTGATACTTATTGCGTATGGGGATACCTGAAACATGATAGTGTGATTCACATTGCAGTGTCTGGTATAAGATACGGGTATGATCAATCTATCTTTAGTTAAAGAGTGCTGTTTTATGAATTCTTTTCAAGGTAATGAAAGGTTAATATTTGAATATATACAGTGTCATGCACATGAAATCTCTGGTATTTCCGCCAAAGTGATTGCTACCGAGACGTTCACCACCACCACGTCCGTGAATCGAGTGTGTAAAAAAATGGGGTATCAAAGCTATACCGAATTGCGGTATCAGTTTTCACGAGACAGACGTGTCGCGGAGCCGGTGAAATTTAGCATAGGAAACGAAAAAGAAGAGCTGATAATACAACTATGTAACCAATTGATTAATTCAAGTCATATATTTTTATATTCACGCGGGGCATCGCTGACCAGTTTGAATTATCTTTCTCGTTTTCTTTCGCTGGCGAGTTTGCCCCATTTAATTCTCAATGACATTCACCAGCTCACACGGGTTTCCCAAGGAACGCTGGTGCTCATCAGTAAATCAGGTGAAACTGCCTCGTTAGTTGAAATGGCAAGAAATGCGTTGCGTAAAGGGCTAAAAATAATTGCGATTACCAAGAGAGGATCAACATTAGCGACGCTGGCAACACTGTGCTGGCCTCTGGACATTGATATTGATGCGATTTCTTTATACCAACGGGAAGGCCAGCTTGAACTGCTTACTGTGGTTGACCGCATCGGTTGCTATTTGCTGCAACACGATGCGGCGTGAAACATCAGAGCTGCTTAACAATCCCCAGACGCACGGCGTAATCATTTTCATGATCCCCGTGGTCATTGATGTAGGTTTTATCAAGAGATACTAACTCAACATACGGGGTCCAGCCATCGTCCAGTTTATAATTGAACGCCACGGTATGCTCCCAGTATGTATCATCACCTGTTCCCTGGTCGACACCATCCTGCCAGCGGAAACGAGGATTATAAGACATACCAAAATTACCAATATTATAGGCAAACCAGAGATCGAACTGGTGTGACTCGCGGCGAGTGTAACCGCTACCGTCTAATTTTCTGTCACTGTGGGAGTCGTTTATTGTGTTATAGCGATAGCGCGCTGAGAGATTAAGTCCATTATCAAAAGATTTCCAACCCTGAATAAAAGGTCGATAGTGCGTGTTGCTGGAAGTAAATACAGTAACTAAACCTGGTGCAATTGCATAACCATTACCTAAGTCAAAACGCCAGCGAGTTTCTATTTCTTGAGCTGCTTCAGTCACACCTTTATCATCGGGATCGTTTCTATCGGTATCGCCAAAAAACGTGTCATTGTGATTTTGTGCAGCCTCAACGGAAAAATAAAAACCGTTGTCAGCCTGATGCATAACTTTAATTCTTGAGTCATTTGCTTCAGAGTTTGTGTTATGACCAAAGCGTAAATCAACTGCAGTATTCCCACACCATCCTTGGCTGCTAATCAGTAATGCTGAAATAGTACATGTTCTAATAAGATTTTTCATAATATCCTGCCGGGTAATATAATAAGAGGCAGGTGTATTTTTATTTTATTCCCCAGAGCTTGTAAATTTTATCATGGTACATTTCAGGTATCGCTATACATCCCATACGAACTGCGTAATTGAAGATACGAATAACGACGCTTATCCGTATCTTTGCGCCATTATTTTTGCACCCACCAGACGGCTTCAAAAGGACGCAGCGTCATGTCAACGGGTTGGCTGGCGACCTCGGCATAGTTGTGCATAAGCACTTGCCAGTTTCCGTCGGTATGAGTCGGTTGCCAGTTCTGGAAGGTATTGCTCAGGTTGGCAATGACCAGCAGCCGCTGTCCTTGCCATTCACGCTGATAACACCATACGTGTGGGCTGTCTGGGAACAGATCCTGGTAGTCGCCCCAGGTAATAACCGGCTCCGTTTTGCGCAAGGCGATCAGCTTCTGATAGGTGTAAAACACGGAATCGGCGTCATCAAGCGCGGCCGCCACGTTAATATCCGTCACATTGTCGCACAGTGCGATCCACGGCTCGCCCTGGGTAAATCCGGCATGTTTGCTGCCGTCCCATTGCATCGGCGTGCGGCTGTTATCGCGGGATTTACTGGCGAGGATTGCCAGCAACTCTTCGGCATCGCGTCCCTGGCCGTTCAGTTCCGCGAACATGTTAAGGCTTTCTACGTCGCGGTAATCGGTAATCTGGCGGAAGTGCGGGTTGGTCATGCCAATCTCTTCCCCCTGGTAGATATAGGGCGTGCCCTGCATGCCGTGCAGCACCATCGCCAGCATTTTGGCGGCTGGCACACGGTATTTCCCTTCCTCGCCAAAACGCGACACGATGCGCGGCTGGTCGTGGTTACACCAGAAAAGCGCGTTCCATGCCTGATTGTGCATCCCTTGCTGCCAGTGGCGGAACAGAGTTTTGAGCGCCACGTAGTCCGGTTTGGCTAACGTCCATTTTTCACCGTTGGGATAATCCACCTTCAGGTGGTGGAAGTTAAAGGTCATCGACAGTTCGCTGCCGTCCAGCGCGGCGTATTGCTGGCAGTTTTCCAGCGTGGTGGAAGACATTTCGCCGACCGTCATCAGGTTACGTGGCGTAAAGACGTCGCGGTTCATCTCGCGTAAAAACTCATGCGCGCGCGGACCATCGGTATAAAAACGGCGGCCATCGCCGTCGGGATCGTTCGGGAAGTCCTGATCTTTGGAGATAAGATTGACTACATCGAGGCGCAGGCCGTCCACGCCGCGAGCGGCCCAGAACTCGCAGACTTTTTTCAGCTCGGCGCGTACCGCCGGGTTTTCCCAGTTCAGGTCGGCCTGCTCCGGGGCAAAGAGATGCAGATAATACTGCTCGCTTTCGGCGTGCCAGCCCCAGGCGCTGCCGCCAAATTTTGACTGCCAGTTGTTCGGCGGGGTGGTCGGTTCGCCGTCACGCCAGAAATAAAACTGACGATACGGGCTGTCTTTATCCAGCGCCTCACGAAACCAGGAATGCTGGGTTGAGGTGTGGTTAAACACCATATCCAGAATAATGCGTATGCCGCGCGCTTTCGCCGCTGCTACCAGTTCGTCAAAGTCTGCAAGCGTGCCGTAAGCCGGATCGACAGACATGTAGTCGGCGACGTCGTAGCCGTTATCAACCTGCGGCGAAATGTAGAAGGGTGTCAACCAGATGGCATCAACGCCCAGTTTTTGCAGATAGTCGAGACGCTGCGTTACGCCGCGTAAATCACCCGTGCCGCTGCCGGTGGTGTCCTGAAAGCTCTTGGGGTACACCTGATAGATAACGCCGTTTTGCCACCAGTGTGGAATATTCATTGCTGTTTCCTGGAGATACGATGGGGCGCAACTGCGCCCCGAAGAAAAGTTAAACAATCTGTAATGTGCCCTGACGGTATTTACGCTGGTAGACGAATGAGGTCAGTACCATCGGGATAACAATCGCGATGACCATCGCCATGCCAAATACCTGCCAGTAAGTTGGCTGAATGGAGAGGATTCCCGGCAGGCCGCCGACGCCAATGCCGTTCGCCATCACGCCGTTCAGGCCGCACAGCAGACCGGCGAGACCGGAGCCGATCATCGCGCACAGCATCGGGAAGCGGTATTTCAGGTTGATGCCGTACATCGCCGGTTCCGTTACCCCGAGATAAGCCGAGATCGCCGCAGGTACTGATATTTCGCGTTCATTGTGTTTGCGGCTGGAGATAATGATGCCGACCACCGCGGAAGCCTGAGCGATGTTTGACAGCGCAATCAGCGGCCATACCGGCGTACCGCCCATGCTCTGGATCATCTGCATGTCGATAGCCAGCGTGGTCTGGTGTACGCCGGTGATCACCAGCGGCGCATACAGGAAGCCGAACAGCGCCGCGCCAATCGGCGCAAAGCTGCCGGTCATCAGATGACGAACCGCGAACGCCACGCCGTCGCCGATCATGCGGCCAAACGGACCGATAAAGGCGTGCGCAAGGAACACCGCGAGGATCAGCGAGCACACCGGGACGATCACCAGATACAGATAATCCGGGACGATGCGTTTCAGGCGCGTTTCAATAAACCCGAGCGCCAGACCGGCCAGCAGGGCCGGAATAACCTGCGCCTGGTAGCCCACTTTCTCAATGCTGAACAGGCCGAAGTTCCACACTTCCGGCACCTGTTGACCGAGCAGATAGGCGTTCATCAGCTGCGGCGAAACCAGGGTCACACCCAGCACAATACCGAGGATCGGCGTGCCGCCCATTTTCTTCACTGCTGACCAGCAGATCCCGACAGGCAGATAGAAGAAGATCGCTTCGCCAATCAGCCACAGGAAATCGTAGAGGGTTTTCAGCGACGGATGCATCTGCGCCAGCGTCTGCCCGTTACTCATTGGCAGATCGCCGATTACATTACGAAAACCTAAGATCAAGCCGCCGCTAATCAGCGCAGGCAGCAGAGGGAAGAAGATCTCTGCAAAATGGGAAATCAGCTGTTCATGCCACTTCATATTCTGCCGCGCGGCTTTTTTCGCCTGCTCTTTGTCGGCACTGGCCTGGCCGGTGGTCGCCAGCAGTGCTTTGTAGTAATCGCCCACCTCGGTGCCAATCACTACCTGAAACTGCCCGGCGTTGGTGAAGCAGCCTTTGACCATCGGCAACTGCTCGATCTCTTTCGGCCTGGCATTCGCAGGCTGATTCAGTACAAAACGCAGGCGAGTGATGCAGTGACTCACCGTAGCGATATTGTCGCGCCCGCCTACCAGCTCAATCAGCCGGTCGATGTCTGCTTGTTTTACTTTGCTCATTATTAAGCCCTGTTGTTGACCTGCCGCCAGAGTATCTCTTCGATGAATATTTAAAAATGGGAACGTTCCCGAAACGCAGCGAAGATCACAAATTAGCGCTCAGAAAGCGATCAGGCGAGGGTGGAGGGAATAACGATTTGTCGCAGTTCGCTACGGCCGTTGATCTGCTCGATCAGCTGTGAGGCCGCTTGTCGTCCGGCCTCAGCGTAGCCTGGATCGACGGTGATAATTTCCGGATGGAGGAATTTCATCAGCGGTGTGCTGCCCACACTCGCCAACTGCAGATTTTCAATCCGCTGCTCCTGCAGATATTTGCTGACCCCAAGGGCAAGGGTATCCGTCGCACAGACTAAGGCGGTGGTTTCCGGGGTGATGACACTGGCGGCCTGCTCATAACCCTGCTTCATGGCCAGACCCGGCAGTGCGGCAACCGGATGCAGTTTGTGTTTCTTACAGAATGCCAGGTAGGCTTCATGACGGCGCTTACCAGTGGTCACGTCGCTATGGGGAACACCAAGAAAGCTAATATGGCGGTGGTCGCGATCGTATAAACGCTGCATCAGGTTATGAATAGCACCCTCATCGTCATAGCAGACGGAGGCAAAGCCTTTGGCATCTCTGGCCAGCAGTACCAGAGAATCCTGCCAGGAAGTGAGCATCGTTTCGGTAATGCCGGTAAAACCAAACAGCACCACACCGTCAATATTGCGGCGTCTGAGCATGCCCAGATGTTCTTCGACCAGTTCAGGCGAGAACTGGCTTTCCATCATGATCGGATCGTAACCCTGCTCATAAAAAGCGGGCAGCATGGTCTGCACAGCGAGATTTTCTGAAAGAGAATCCAGGCGCGTAACGATAATCGCCACCACCTTGTCGCTTTGCCCACGCATGGCGCGTGCGGAGCGGGAAGGGGAAAAACCGTGCTGATTCATCACCGCTTCGACGCGTTCACGAGTACGTTCGCTGACGCCGCTTTCGTTGTTGAGAACGCGGGAAACCGTGGATTTCCCCACACCGCTTAAGCGGGCGATGTCTTTAATGGTCAGCCGATTTTGCATCCTGTTTTCCCGTGTCGCGTGTGAAGTTATGCCAAAAGAGAATAACTTTACTCAAGCACAGTGCAATGGGCAAAGTCTGGTATACGTTTGGTTTAGTTTCTATGGTTTATCATACCGCCATAATTGCCACAAACCTTATGGTTTTCTGCGTATAATCCGCAGCGCTTATCTTTCACTTACCGGAGGCTATATGGATCCCGATCCCACCCCTCTCCCGAGACGGAGAAACAAAACTTTCCGGTAAGCCTGTCTTTCACTGTCTTACCGGATGCGTAAGACAGTGACGTTCTGACGTCCCTGTTGTGATTTGAAAATTGCCATCAGGCAAGGCTTTGCCACGCCTGAAGGATTTACTGCGCCCGTTAAGACTGGCGCAGGGGGACTGCCTATGTTCAAAAATATGACTCGCCAGCTGTTTGCCCGGCTTAACCGCCATTTACCGCATCGTCTGGTACATCGCGATCCGTTGCCCAATGCGCAAACCGTTGCCAGCACGCCGATCCCGCCCTCACTGAGCGAACATTGCCTGAAAATGGCGCTGATGGACGAAGCCGCGCTGTGGAAAACGTTTGGCGCGCACCCGGAAGGATTAAACGCTACAGAGGTCGAGAACGCTCGTGAAATCCATGGCGAAAACCAGTTGCCGGCGCAGAAGCCGTCGCCGTGGTGGGTGCATCTGTGGGTCTGCTACCGCAATCCGTTTAATATTCTGCTGACCATTCTTGGCGCCATTTCCTATGCCACTGAGGATCTGTTTGCTGCTGGCGTCATCGCGCTGATGGTCGCCATCTCGACGCTGCTGAATTTTGTGCAGGAGGCGCGTTCCACCAAAGCAGCAGACGCGCTGAAAGCGATGGTCAGCAACACCGCCACGGTGCTGCGTGTGATCAACGAAAAAGGGGAGAACGGTTGGGTTGAACTGCCGATCGACCAGTTGGTACCCGGTGACGTTATTAAGCTCGCGGCAGGGGATATGATCCCGGCGGATTTACGTATCGTCCAGGCGCGCGATCTGTTTGTGGCGCAGGCTTCGCTGACCGGTGAATCGCTACCCGTGGAGAAGGTCGCAACCAGCCGCGACCCGCAGCAAAGCAACCCGCTGGAGTGCGATACCCTGTGCTTTATGGGCACCAACGTGGTGAGCGGTACAGCGCAGGCTATCGTGATTGCGACCGGAGCCAATACCTGGTTCGGGCAACTGGCGGGCCGCGTCAGCGAGCAGGAAAGCGAGCAGAATGCCTTCCAGAAAGGGATCAGCCGCGTCAGCATGTTGCTGATCCGCTTTATGCTGGTGATGGCGCCCATTGTGCTCATCATTAACGGCTATACCAAAGGCGACTGGTGGGAGGCGGCGCTGTTTGCGCTGTCTGTTGCGGTGGGGCTGACCCCGGAAATGCTGCCGATGATCGTCACCTCGACGCTGGCGCGCGGGGCGGTGAAGCTGTCTAAACAAAAGGTCATCGTCAAGCACCTTGATGCCATCCAGAACTTTGGCGCGATGGATATCCTGTGCACCGATAAAACCGGGACCCTGACCCAGGATAAAATTGTGCTGGAGAATCATACTGATATTTCCGGCAAACCCAGCGAGCACGTTCTGCATTCTGCGTGGCTGAACAGCCATTACCAGACCGGGCTGAAGAATCTGCTGGATACGGCGGTGCTGGAAGGCGTGGATGAAGAATCTGCCCGCCAGCTCTCTACCCGCTGGCAAAAAATCGATGAGATCCCGTTTGATTTCGAACGTCGCCGCATGTCGGTGGTGGTTGCTGAAGAAACTGATGTACATCAGCTGGTGTGCAAAGGCGCGTTGCAGGAGATCCTCAGCGTCTGCACCCAGGTGCGCCACAACGGCGAGATTGTCCCCCTGGATGAGGGCATGCTACGTCGGGTAAAACGCGTCACGGATACGCTGAACCGTCAGGGGCTGCGCGTAGTGGCGGTGGCCACCAAGTACCTGCCCGCGCGTGAAGGTGATTACCAGCGTATTGATGAGTCGGATTTGATCCTCGAAGGCTATATCGCGTTCCTCGATCCGCCGAAAGAGACCACCGCTCCGGCGCTGAAAGCGCTGAAAGCCAGCGGTATTACGGTGAAAATTCTCACCGGTGATAGCGAGCTGGTGGCGGCAAAAGTGTGCCATGAAGTGGGGCTGGATGCGGGCGATGTGGTGATTGGCAGCAGCATTGAAGGGTTAAGCGATGACGAACTGGCAAAACTGGCCCAGCGCACCACGCTGTTTGCCCGCCTGACGCCGATGCACAAAGAGCGCATTGTTACGCTGCTCAAGCGTGAAGGCCACGTGGTTGGCTTTATGGGCGATGGCATCAATGACGCTCCTGCGCTGCGCGCGGCGGACATCGGTATCTCTGTTGATGGCGCGGTCGATATTGCGCGTGAAGCGGCAGATATTATCCTGCTGGAAAAGAGCCTGATGGTGCTGGAAGAAGGGGTGATCGAAGGACGCCGTACCTTTTCTAACATGTTGAAGTACATCAAAATGACCGCCAGTTCTAACTTCGGTAACGTGTTTAGCGTACTGGTGGCGAGCGCCTTTTTGCCGTTCCTGCCGATGTTGCCGTTGCACTTACTGATCCAGAACCTGCTGTACGATGTATCCCAGGTGGCGATTCCGTTTGATAACGTCGACGAAGAGCAGATCAAAAAACCACAGCGCTGGAATCCTGCTGAACTGGGCCGCTTTATGATCTTCTTTGGGCCGATCAGCTCGATCTTTGACATTCTGACCTTTTGCCTGATGTGGTTTGTTTTCCATGCCAATACGCCAGAGCATCAGACATTGTTCCAGTCGGGCTGGTTTGTGGTGGGCCTGCTGTCGCAAACGCTGATTGTGCATATGATCCGTACCCGTCGCGTGCCGTTCATCCAAAGTCGCGCCGCATGGCCGCTGATGCTAATGACGCTGGTCGTGATGGTGGTGGGTATTGCATTACCGTTCTCGCCGCTGGCCAGCTATCTGCAATTGCAGGCGCTGCCGCTGAGCTACTTCCCGTGGCTGATTGCGATTCTGGCGGGCTACATGACATTGACCCAATTAGTGAAAGGTTTTTATAGCCGTCGCTACGGTTGGCAGTAAACATCAAACTTCTCAGCAGGATGGTGTAAATACCATCCTGCATTTCTCTTTTTCATTCGAAAGATATTCCCACGAAATATTAGTGTTTTATTTTTATTGAAATACTAGCGGAGGGAATTAGTATCAAATCGCCTTCCTTGCGTTGTTTTTTTATCAAGAAAACGATCTGCGTTGCAAAAATGAAACACTGTGCTAAAAATTATTAGCATCTGCGATTTTTTGTGAACACAGTCATCGAAATAAATTGTTACACCAGCTAGTCTGCACAGGTAACGTCGTTAAGAAAGTTTCTCGCTGCTCGTTTTAATTCCGGCAGTCATTTGCTCTGCAAGCTATTCCTGTTAATGGATATTATGAACTTCTGGAGAAGGACAAATGAAACTGACAAAAAAACTGTTAAGTCTGTGTATTGGCGCGTCCGTATTACTGGCGAGTTATGCAACGCTGGCACAAACTTTTCGCGCCGCGGATGTGCATCCGGCTGATTACCCGAACGTTGTCGCAGTGAAACATATGGGGGAGAAACTCAGCGCTGCGACCGATGGCCGTCTGGAGATTAAAACATTTCCAGGTGGCGTGTTAGGTGATGAAAAACAGATGATTGAGCAGGCGCAATTAGGCGCTATCGATATTATTCGCGTCTCAATGACGCCTGTTGCCGCCATTCTTCCTGAAATTAACGTGTTTACCCTGCCGTATATCTTTCGCGATGAAGACCATCTGCATAAGGTCCTTGACGGCATGATCGGTCAAGAGATTGGTGACCGTCTGACGGCTAATACGAAATCGCGGTTGGTATTTCTTGGTTGGATGGATGCCGGGACGCGCAACCTGATTACCAAAAATCCGGTGGTGAAACCGGAAGATTTACACGGTATGAAAATCCGCGTTCAAGGGAGTCCGATAGCGCTGGATACCCTAAAAGCGATGGGAGCTAACGCCATCGTGATGGGCGTCAGCGAAGTGTTTAGCGGTATGCAAACCGGCGTTATTGATGGCACAGAGAATAACCCGCCAACATTTGTTGCGCACAACTATTTACCGGTCGTTAAAAACTATACCTGGAGCAAACACTTTATTATTCCTGAGCTTTTTCTGTTCTCCAAAGCCAAATGGGATAAATTGAAAAAAGAAGACCAGGAACTCATTATTAAGCTCGCCAAAGAAGCGCAGATAGAACAACGCAAACTTTGGCAAGAATATAATGCGAAATCTTTGGAGACCATGAAAGCCAATGGCGTTCAGTTCCACGATATTGATACTGAATATTTCTATAAAGCCACGCAGTCAGTGCGGGATAATTACGGTAAAGACCACCAGGATTTGATCAAACGTATTCAGGATGTGAAGTAATTCATCAGGCGGAGGGAAGCAATCCTCTGCCTGAGTCTTTTGATTAATTCGAGGTGATAATTATGGGTGAATGCTATTCATCGGTAATGGATTTTCTTTATCGGGTCTCTATGTGGATTGCCGGTGTCGCATTATTGGTTATGGTCGCTATTATCCCCATTGGCATATTTGCACGCTATGTCCTGAACAATGCCCTGTCATGGCCTGAACCGGTCGCCATTCTTTGTATGGTGACGTTCACCTTTATTGGCGCGGCGGTGAGCTATCGCGCAGGTTCACATATCGCGGTGAGCATGGTCATTGACCGTCTGGGGGAGTCCGCCCGTCGTTACTGCTCGATTGTCGCAGATATCATGTTGGTGGCGATCAGCCTGTTTATTCTCTGGTATGGAACCAATCTGTGTCTTGAGCTGTGGGATCAGCCCGTAGCGGAATTCCCGCTTTTAAGCGCCGGGCAAAACTATCTGCCGTTGCCGATTGGCTCCGCTATCACGCTGTTGTTTATCGCAGAAAAGATATTTCGCGGCCCGCAGTATCAACGTCCCGTTGTCATGCTGGGTTCAACCAGCTAGTTACCGCCCCCATTTTATTAAGGAAAGCAGATGGATGCATTTATTCTCGTCTTTACGCTTGGCATTATGTTGGCGATTGGGGTACCGGTAGCGTACGCGGTTGGCATTAGCGCCATCATTGGAGCCTGGTATATTGATATTCCGCTGGAAGCAGTAATGATCCAACTGACCAGCGGAGTAAACAAGTTTTCGCTACTGGCGATCCCATTCTTTATTCTGGCCGGGGCAATCATGGCAGAAGGGGGAATCGCGCGCCGCCTGGTGAATTTTGCCTATATTTTCGTTGGCTTTATCCGCGGTGGGCTGTCGCTGGTAAACATCGTCGCCTCGACCTTTTTTGGCGCAATTTCAGGATCGTCGGTGGCCGATACCGCTTCTATCGGTTCAGTGATGATCCCGGAGATGGACAAAAAAGGCTACCCGCGCGATTTTGCCGCGGCAGTAACCGCCAGCGGCTCGGTGCAGGCGATCCTCACGCCGCCCAGCCATAACTCGGTTATCTACTCGCTGGCAACGGGCGGGACGGTGTCGATTGCCGCGCTGTTCATCGCCGGGATCCTGCCGGGCCTGTTGCTGAGCTTTAGCCTGATGGTGATGTGCGTGGCTTTTGCCCATAAACGCGGTTATCCAAAAGGGGAGCGCGTACCGTTTCGCCAGGCGCTGAAGATTTTCGTCGATACGCTGTGGGGATTAATGACGGTGGTGATCATCATGGGCGGGATCCTGTCAGGTATCTTTACCGCCACGGAATCCGCGGCGATTGCCTGTCTTTGGGCCTTCTTTGTCACCATGTTTATCTATCGTGACTATAAATGGTCTGAGCTGCCGAAGCTGATGTTCCGCACGGTGAAGACGGTCACTATCGTCATGATCCTGATAGGTTTTGCCGCCGCGTTTGGGGCCGTCATGACTTATATGCAGTTGCCGATGCGGATTACCGAAGCCTTCACCAGCATCTCGGATAACAAATATGTCATCCTGATGTGCATTAACATCATGCTGCTGCTGATCGGTACGCTGATGGACATGGCACCGCTGATCCTGATCCTGACGCCGGTGCTACTACCGGTGACCAACGCGCTCGGCATTGATCCGGTCCATTTTGGCATGATCATGCTGGTGAACTTAGGGATCGGTCTGATTACGCCGCCGGTGGGGTCGGTGCTGTTTGTGGCCAGTGCGGTGAGTAAGCAGAAAATCGAGCAGGTGGTGAAGGCGATGCTGCCATTCTACCTGGTGCTGTTCCTGGTGCTGATGCTGGTGACGTACATTCCGGCGATTTCGCTATTCCTGCCGAAACTGTTTGGCGTGATGTGATAAATGCCCGGGAGCGCTCGCGCTTACCGGGCCTGTAAACTACGCTTGCGTAGGCCGGATTACGCGAAGCCGCCATCCGGCACAAGCAGATTTAGCGACGAACTGCGATCGCTTCAATCTCGATTTTCACGTCTTTCGGCAGACGGGCAACTTCCACGCAAGAACGCGCCGGGAAGGTCGCGTTGTGCTCAGTGAAGAACGCTTCGTAGGTGGCGTTGACGGTAGCGAAAT
Organism: Citrobacter sp. wls710; assembly: GCF_005281115.1. NCBI lineage: Bacteria > Pseudomonadati > Pseudomonadota > Gammaproteobacteria > Enterobacterales > Enterobacteriaceae > Citrobacter > Citrobacter sp. wls710. The sequence goes on along the minus strand of NZ_SZXD01000040.1, from coordinate 35,646 downwards.
CGTTCAGGTCTTTCACGAAGACGGTCGTTTTTACGATGTCGCCCACTTTCAGACCTGCTGCTTCAACGATAGCTTTTACGTTTTCCAGCGACTGACGCGCCTGAGCGGACACGTCTTCCGCTACGGCGCCGGTTTTCGGATCGACCGGGATCTGACCGGAAGTGATTACCATGCTACCCAGGTCAACACCCTGTACGTATGGGCCGATTGCTGCTGGTGCATTTTCCGTCGCGATAGTCTTGCTCATGATTTCTCCTGAATTACAGCGGTAATAGAATGTTCCCGCTCATTATAGGGAGCCGGGATCTCATAACCAACCCAAATTAGTTGGCCAGCACCACATAATGCGAAAACTCTTTTTCACAGTATTTGCATTTGAGTGCGATGTCATCAGCACGCTTTTTCACTGCAAAACTGGAAGAAACCGGCTCAGCATGACTGATACAGTTGCTGTTCGGGCACACCAGCACGTTGTCGATGCGCTCTGGCAGACTCGGACGTGATTTACCCACAACATCGTAATCGTCAATGCGGTTCACCGTTGCCTGCGGGGCATACAGAGAGAGCTGGTTAACCTGCTCGTCGGTCAGGAAGGTATTTTCAATTTTAATCAAGTCTTTACGACCCATCTCACCGGACGGCAGGTTCAGACCGATGGTGATTCGCTGGTCGGTTTCTGTCAGCTTGAACAGCGTCAGCAATTTAAAACCAACCTGTGCGGGAATATGGTCAATCACGGTGCCACGTTTGATGGCTTCAACCTGCAGTTTGTTATCGTGTGTCATCTCTTTTTCTCCCTTACAGTGCCAGTTCGCTATTCAGTACCAGTGCCAGTAACGCCTGGCGGGCGAAGATGCCGTTGCCAGCCTGCTGGAAATACCAGGCGTGCGGCGTCTTATCGACGTCGGTGGTGATTTCATCAATACGCGGCAGCGGATGTAGTACCTTCATGTTGGCTCTGGCGCCGTTCAGGTCGCTGGCGCGCAGGACAAACTGTGCTTTCACGTTGGCGTATTCGGATGGGTCCAGACGCTCTTTTTGTACGCGGGTCATATAGAGGATATCGACCTCCGCCATTACCTCTTCGATAGTGCCATGCAGGCTCCAGGCGATGCCCTTTTCAGTCAGCATATCCAGAATGTATTGCGGCATGGCCAGCGCATCCGGGGCAATGAAGTAGAAGCGGTTGCCTTCAAATTTCGCCAGCGCCTGAGTTAAGGAGTGGACAGTGCGGCCATATTTCAGATCACCCACCATGGCGATTTGCAGATTGTCCAGGCGGCCCTGTGTTTCCTGGATGGTAAACAGATCCAGCAGCGTTTGGGTTGGATGCTGGTTAGAGCCGTCGCCCGCGTTAAGAACCGGAACGTTACCAGAGAATTCTGTTGCCAGACGCGCGGCGCCTTCCTGCGGATGACGCATGACGATGGCGTCGACATAGGTGCTGATGACGGAAATGGTGTCAGCCAGCGTTTCGCCTTTTTTGCCCAGAGACGTGTTGCTGCTGTCAGAGAAACCTACCACGCTGGCGCCCAGACGGTGCATAGAAGTTTCAAAGGATAGACGGGTGCGGGTGGACGCCTCAAAGAAACAGCTGGCGATGACCTTATGCTTTAACAGCTCCGGCTGTGGGTTCGCTTTTAATTTCGCCGCCGTTGCGAGGACCAGATTGAGGTCATCGCGGCTGAGGTCGTTTATGGAAATGATGTGTTTTTGATAGAGCGGGTTAGCCATGTTTATCTCCTGACGCCTGGGCAAAAAAAAAGCCCCTCAATTGAGGGGCTCGGAATGGGTGATCAACGGAAAGAAAAACGGCAGGCCAGCGTCCTTTTTCAGACGCGGTAAGACAAAATGTCGTACACACTGAACCATACATCCTCCCGGCAAATTGTCCGCGATTATACTCAGCTACGTTATGGGATCAAGCGAAAAATGCACGATTTATTCATCGCAAACGGTTCTTCTGAATTTTAATTCATTTTAAAGAGATAATTAATCTGCTTGTGAACCAGGCCCGTTCGCTGCACGACGCGCGGCGCGACCCAGACGATACTGCTACCGGCAATGACGCCCAGAACTTCCGGCAAGGCGTGATAATCGAGGATTCTGGCAACCGCGCGACCATATCCTGCTGCGGTGTGAATGAGGATAAACTCGCTATTGTGTTCTATGCTGACCACCATTTCAGCGATCGATCGCGCGGCATCTGGAGCGGGTCGTGACTGAGGATTCACAGAATAAATTTTTTGCCCTTTTGTGTTTCTTATTTTTATGGCCCCGAGCAACTTCAGCAAACGAGACACCGTCGACTGACTAATACTGGTAAAGCCGTGGCTTTGCAGGTCGCGACGCAGCGCTTCCTGAGACAGGTAGCTTTTTTCGCTAATCAGGCGCTGACACATCGCCAGCTGTTTTTGCTCTTTGGCAGAGTAATCATCGAATTCCTTCATAAAATCACCTTATATTTCTTATCTGTATCAATGCGATGGCGAAATTCACCACATTTGCAGTATCAATAACGGCTCAAACGGGCGGTTGTGCAGAAAAACGAGAGAACGATCAAAAAAGCCGCCGATATCCGACGGCTAAAAGGGTTACAGCATCGCGCCGATACTCAGGACGACCATGTTCAGTAACGTCAAAATGAGCAGTAACGGAGCGACCCATTTCAGGTAACGCACATAGGGAACGCGCGCGATGGCCAGCCCACCCATCACAACCGCAGATGTGGGTGTAATCAGATTCACAATGCCGGAAGCGGATTGATACGCGGTGACGACCAGATCCCTCTGTACATGCGCGAAGTCGGCCAGCGGGGCCATAATGGGCATGGTGAGGACCGCCAGCCCAGAGGACGATGGGACCAGGAAGGAGAGCAAAACTTCCAGCCAATAGGTCACATTGATGAAAATGGTGGTGGAAAGGCCGGAGACTAAATTTTCAGCGCTGTGCAGAATGGTGTGAGTGATCATGCCGTTATCCATCACCACGACGATGCCGCGCGCAATACCGATAATCAGCGCCACGCCAAGCAGATCCCGCGCACCGTCAATGAACGTACTGGTAAATGCCTCTTCACTCATGCGGGCGATTACGCCGACGATAATCGCAGCAGCCAGAAAAACACCGGATATTTCTGCCATCCACCACCCGAGTACCGCTACTCCATAGATCATTACCGCAAAGGCGGCGGCGAAAATCAGCAGGATCCATTTCCGCGTTGCCGTGAATTCCAGATTGGTATTGGCGCGACTACCGAGAAAATGGGCGCGGTTTTCCTCCATTTTATCCGCCACGATAGACAGCTCAGGATGGCTGCGAACTTTCCGGGCATAGCGCATGACCCACACCACACAGATCACATAGCCGATGACCAGCAGCAGAATGCGCATCAGCATTCCCTGAGTGAAGGGGATCCCGGCAGCATTGGCAGCGATAACCGTTGCGAAAGGGTTAATTGTCGAACCGAGTGTGCCGATACCTGCGCCGAGCAAAACGGTCGCAGCAGCAACCAGTGGATCAAAGCGGGCCGCCATCATCACCGGGACGAGCAGCGTGTAAAAAGGAAGCGATTCTTCCGCCATCCCGTAAATCGTACCTCCGGCGGCGAAAAGTCCCATCAGGATGGGGATCATCCACTCTTCTTTGCCGTTAAGCCTGACCGTCACGCGTTCGATACCGGCGTCGATGGCCCCCGTTTTGTTTACTACGCCGAGAAACCCGCCGATGATCAGGACAAACAGCGCCACATCAATGGCGCCAGCGGTGTAGGTCTCGTGATTATAAAGACCGTCAATCGGTGCCAGCAGTACAGCGGTAATACCTTGGGGATGCGCCTCGGTGGGGGCATAAGTCCCGGCAACCGGCACTTCTTTGCCCAGGGTCGCATTCATCGCCATCTGATATTTCCCTGCCGGGACAATCCAGGTCATAACAGCGACGAGTGCAATAAGAATAAACAGGATGGTATACGCGCTGGGAAATTTGAATTTGCCCATGATGTTCTCCGGATAACTCGGGCATATGCCGTCAGGCGACATATGCCCGCAGGGGTTAGTCGCCGAGTGTCGCTACCATGACCGCTTTAATGGTATGCATCCGGTTTTCTGCTTCGTCGAAGACGATGGAGTGTGCTGACTCGAACACCTCCTCCGTGACCTCAAGCCCTTTCAGGCCGTAAGCCGCTTCGATTTCACGTCCAACTTTGGTGTGTTCGTTATGGAAGGCGGGCAGACAGTGCATAAATTTCACATTGGGGTTGCCGGTTGCGTTGATGACTCGCTGGTTAATCTGATAAGGCGTCATCAGGCTTACGCGTTCTGCCCATGCCTCTTTGGGTTCGCCCATGGAGACCCAGACATCGGTATAGAGGAAATCCACGTCGTAAACGCCTTCCTCAACGTCCTCCGTGAGCGTAATGCGCGCGCCCGTCACGCCGGCGATCTCACGGCATTCGGTAACCAGTTTTTCATCCGGCCAGAAGGATTTAGGGGCGACGAGGCGGATGTCCATCCCCATTTTCGCCGCGCCAACCATCAGCGAATTACCCATGTTATTGCGGGCGTCACCGAGGTAGGCGAAGCTCAGTTCAGGTAAGGTTTTGCCCGGCGCGTGTTCCAGCATGGTCATCAGATCCGCGAGGATCTGCGTAGGGTGAAATTCGTTGGTCAGCCCGTTCCATACCGGAACACCGGCGAACTGCCCCAGTTCTTCTACGATCTCCTGGCCATATCCGCGATATTCGATGCCGTCGTACATACGGCCTAACACGCGGGCGGTATCTTTCATCGATTCTTTGTGACCAATCTGTGAGCCGCTTGGGCCGAGGTAGGTCACCTGTGCGCCCTGATCAAAAGCGCCAACTTCAAAGGCGCAGCGGGTGCGGGTTGAGGTTTTTTCGAAGATTAGCGCGATATTTTTACCGACCAGCGTCTGTCTTTCGCGTCCGGCCTTTTTCGCCGTTTTTAATTCGATAGCCAGATCGATCAGGTACTGGATCTCTGCCGGGGTGTAGTCGAGCAGTTTAAGAAAATTGCGATTTTTTAAGTTAACAGTCATCAGAATGTCCTTATGTAGGCCGGATAAGGCGCAGGCGCCATCCGGCAAAATGGGTCACGCGTCGTAAGCAATGGTTTCGGGCCGAATCAATGTGCCTTTCTCTCCCGAGAGAATGGCCGGACCGTCGGCCAACGAGCCGATGCCTGCTATCCCATGGCATTGAGAGACAAAATTCGCGCAGGCGGTAACTTTTGGACCCATAGAACCGGCGTCGAACTGCATCTCGCCGAGTATCTCGGGGGTGACCTGAGCCAGAGGGCGCTGGGTGGGTTTGCCCCAGTCGAGGTACACCGCGTCGGCATCGGTCAGGATGAGCAACGCATCAGCATGAAGCTGGCTGGCGAGCAGGGCGGCGGAGAGATCTTTGTCGATCACGGCTTCAATACCGTGGTAGCCATCGGCCTTTTCCACGACCGGCACACCGCCGCCGCCGTTGCAAATGACCAGATGATCGCGGACGATCAACGCCTGGATCGCGTCACTTTCAACAATGCGTTTGGGCTGCGGAGAGGGCACAACGCGACGGAACGCTTTACCATCGGCTTTGAAAACCCAGCCTTTTTCCACCTGCAATGCATTGGCCTGGGTTTGGTCGTAAATGGGGCCGATATATTTGGTGGGATTGCTGAAGGCCGGATCGTGGGCATCGACTTCAACTTGAGTCAGCAGGACGCTAATTTCTCGCTGTGGAAGCTGGTTTTTCAGCGCCTGTTGCAACATATAGCCAATCATTCCCTGACTTTCCGCGCCGAGAATGTCGAGCGGATAGGGGGTGACGCTGGCGTAAGCGCTATTTTGCAACGCCAGCAGTCCAACCTGTGGGCCATTGCCGTGTACCAGAATCACACGCCACTGTTGCGTAAGCCGGGCGATGGTTTTTGCCGCCAGCTCAATATTCTTACGTTGGATGTCTGCTTCCAGCGGCTCGCCGCGTTTGAGCAGCGCGTTGCCGCCCAGAGCCACAACCAGGGTCGGTTTATTTTCCATGACGTCTCCTTAAATACCGTCGCGTTCCAGCGGGCAGCTCATGCAGCGCGCGCCGCCGCGTCCGCGTCCAAGTTCGTCGCCAGGAATGGGTAAAACGGTGATACCGGCTTTGTCGTATTTCTCGTTGGTCCAGATATTGCGCTCGTAACCCACAACCACACCGGGACGTAGCGTCAGGACGTTGTTGGCGTCATTCCACTGTTCACGTTCGGCTTCGAAGGCGTCACCGCCGGTGGTAATCAGGCGAATTTGATCGAGCCCCAGCGCTTTTTCCAGGGCATGAACCAGCGTACTTTCCTGCGTCCGTTTCAGGCCGCCGCGCCCGTCCGGCGTCAGAGTCCAGCACTGCACGTCCGGGCGCACCACTTCCGGGTAGACAGAGAAGGTATCGATATCGATGTGGGTCATCACGGTGTCGAGATGCATACAGGAACGATGCTTAGGCAGTTCGACCGCGATGACGCGCTCTGCCTGGCGATGCTTGAAGAGTGACTGGGCAAGGAACTCGATTCCCTGTGGCGTGGTGCGCTCAGACATGCCAATAAGTACCGCACCGCGACCAATGACCAGCACATCGCCACCTTCTAATGTGGCGTGGTCATAATTAATATTTTCATCACCGAAGTATTTAATAAACTCACCATCGGCGAATTGCGGGTGCCAACGGTAAATCGCCCGCAGATTATTAGTTTCTCGTTGCCGGGCGGTTTTAGCCATCGGATTAATCGACACGCCGTTATATATCCAGCAGGAGGTGTCACGCGTAAATAAATGGTTGGGCAATGGCTTCATAATAAAATCATTAATATCATGAGTATCAACCACCATATTTTTGATTGACGCTGGGATTTCGCCATAGGTCAGCCCGCCGCTTAAATGCCGTGCCAGTTCCCGGTGCTGCATGTCCGCAAGCCAGGCGCGGACATCGGCGGCGAAAGTGGGGCCAAGGCGATAATCAGAAATTTGCGTATCCAGCAGCCAGCTTTTAGCGTCTGGAATATCCAGAGTTTGTGTCAATAAATCAGTGAGTAACAGAACCTCGATTCCCTCCTGACGCAGCGTGTTGGCGAAAATGTCGTGCTCTTCACCTGCACGTTCTACCGAAAGCACATCATCAAAAAGCAGCTCCTGACAGTTGGATGGCGTCAGCCTTTTTAAGCTGAGATTAGGGCGATGCAGCATCACGCTACGTAATTGACCGATTTCAGAACCGACATAATGCTTTTCCATCATTATTCCTTTAATACGATTTTAAAAAATAAAGAGGAGATGGCTGCAAATGCAATTTATTGCAGTCATGATTTTTCAGCTGATTTCAGAATCTATATTTAGATCTTATTTAATACGGAAACGTGATTTGTTTCACAGTCGGTTCGATATTTGAATTTGCTTTCCTAATATATGAGATGGCTCTGAGATTTTAAAAAATAATAAATACGATAACTGAATTGCTACGCATGAATATGTCTTGTTATTTATCTATGTTAATTTTATGTACGTTTTTCAAAACATATGAATTTGCTAGTTAATTGATTTTTATGTGTTTTTTATTATGTGGTGAATGTTTATGCGATTCTGTGATTCTATTATTTGTATAGGGAAATGTATTGCCAAATAAATATGGCGGTGAACAAAGAGAGCGAAGCAGGTGCGAATTGTGATCGATAGCTGGTTTTTATCATAAAACTTTCAAAAACAGTAGCTTATTCACCAAGAGAAAAATAAGGGGGCGAGAGTTATGCAGTGTTTATGCATAACCTGATGCGTGAGATTAACAACTATATAACATCATCAGCGATAAACATGCGTTGCCGCAAAATATCGGTAATTAGGAGTGGTATGGCAGGCCTTTTTTACGTATAACAACGAAAATGAAACGATGTTTTAATTAAGGGGTTTGAGATGATTGTCGGCAATATTCACAACCTGGATGCCTGGCTGCCGGAAGAGCTGCGTCAGGCGATTGAGCACATTAAAACGCATGTCACGGATGCGACGGAAAAGGGTAAGCACGACATCGATGGTGATCGCCTGTTTTATCTGATTGCCGAAGATATGACGGAGCCGTTTGCACAGCGCCGTGCCGAATATCATGCCCGCTATCTGGATATTCAGATCCTGCTCAAAGGGCAGGAAGGCATGGCCTTTAGTACGCAGCCTGCGGGCGCGCCGGAAACTGACTGGCTGGCGGATAAAGATATTGCCTTCCTGCCGGAAGGGGCACAGGAGAAAACGGTGGTGCTGAACGAGGGTGACTTTGTGGTGTTCTATCCGGGGGAAGTGCATAAACCGCTGTGCGCAGTCGGCGCTCCGGCGCTGGTACGCAAAGCGGTGGTTAAGCTGTTGGTTGAGTGATGGACCGTAGGCCTGATAAGCGCAGCGCCATCAGGCACAACGGGGCAGATTGCCGGATAAGATGCTTAGCATCGCCATCCGGCAAATCAATCATGCAACGTTATTTTTTGGAAAGCGTCGCCACCATTACCGCTTTAATAGTGTGCATCCGGTTTTCCGCCTGATCAAATACGATGCTGGCGGGTGACTCAAAGACTTCGTCGGTCACTTCCATCCCGCCGTGCAAACCGTACTGTTGCGCCATTTGTTTGCCAAGCGTGGTTTGATCATCATGGAACGCGGGCAGGCAGTGCAGAAATTTCACCTGCGGATTGCCGGTGAGCGCCATCATCGCGCTGTTTACCTGATATTTGCGCAGCAGCGCAATACGCTCGGCCCACTTCTCTTTCGCTTCGCCCATTGACACCCATACGTCGGTGTAGATGAAGTCTGCACCTTTTACGCCCGTGGCGATATCTTCGGTCAGCGTAATATTGCCACCGTTTTTCTGTGCCAGCGCTTTGCATTCTGCCACCAGACTCTCTTCCGGCCAGCAGGCCTGCGGTGCAACCAGACGCAGATCTAACCCGGTTAACGCGGCGGCTTCCAGCATTGAATTGCCCATATTGTTACGGGCATCGCCGGTATAGACCAGCGTCATCTCATTAAATGCTTTACCCGGCAGGTGTTCCTGCATAGTTAACAGATCCGCCAGTAACTGGGTGGGATGAAACTCGTTAGTTAATCCATTCCACACCGGCACACCGGCATATTCCGCCAGCGTTTCCACCACTTCCTGACCGTGACCCCGATACTGAATACCGTCGTACATACGGCCAAGCACGCGGGCAGTATCTTTAATCGACTCTTTATGTCCAATCTGGCTGCCGCTTGGCCCGAGATATGTCACACGAGCGCCCTGATCGTATGCGGCAACTTCGAAAGAGCAACGAGTACGAGTCGAGTCTTTTTCGAAGATGAGCGCGATATTTTTACCGGTGAGTTGAGCCACCTCTGTGCCGTTTTTCTTATCTGCCTTGAGCTGTGCGGCGAGCTTGAGCAGTGACGTGAGTTCAGCAGAGGTGAAATCGAGCAATTTCAAAAAGTGCTTCTGATAAAACGTAGACATGGTTTCCTCACATGGCTTAAGCCATTTATTGAATTAAAATTCAATTTATATGGATGTTTATTCATTTGCAACCTTGTTTAACAAATCTTTCCTGGAAAGGTGGAGGCAATGACAGCGGTATGTGACAATAAGAGTATCGGCAGGACATTATGAGGAACGAGCCATGGCAAACCCGGAACTACTGGAAGAGCAGCGTGAAGAAACACGCTTGATTATTGAAGAGTTACTCGAAGATGGCAGCGATCCAGACGCGCTGTACACCATTGAGCATCACCTTTCCGCGGACGACTTTGAAACCCTGGAAAAAGCGGCAGTAGAAGCCTTCAAGCTGGGTTATGAAGTGACCGAGCCGGAAGAGCTGGAAGTGGAAGAAGGCGACACGGTTATTTGCTGTGACATCCTCAGCGAATGCGCCCTGAATGCCGAGCTGATTGACGCGCAGGTTGAGCAACTGATGAACCTGGCTGAAAAATTTGAAGTGGAATACGACGGTTGGGGCACTTATTTTGAAGACCCGAACGGCGAAGAAGGTGAAGACGGCGACGATGAAGACCTCGTCGACGAAGATGATGACGGCGTGCGTCACTAAGTCATCTGCTGACCTGCGGTAGCACAGGCTGCCGCAGGCCAAGGACAACGTATGGATTACCCGCAAATACTCTCCCCGATCCACAACTTCCTGAAATGCAAAACGCCCCAGGCCTGGCTTGATAAAGCGCGAGACCCGGCGAATCTGCCGCTGTTATTGACCGATCACCTCGTCTGCGAACTGAAAGCGGCGCAAACGGCAATGCTGCTGGTGCGTAAGTATGTCGCGGATAAACAGGGATCGCAGGCGCTGTTGGACTGGCTGAAACCCTATGAAGCGTTTGCTTTCAGAGAAGGGGATGAGCCGGATTTTATCGCGCTGAATAAACAGATAAGCAAAAGCGTCATGCCGCAGACCGACGACCCGTGGGGACGAAAGCTTATCGACAGCATGGTGTTGCTGATTAAAGAAGAGCTACATCACTTCTCGCAGGTACGCGAGGCGATGATGAGCCGCAATATTCCTTACATCAAAATTACCGCCAGCCGTTACGCCAAAGGCATGCTCAAAGAGGTACGCACCCACGAGCCGCTGACGCTGATCGACAAGCTGATTTGCGGGGCGTATATCGAAGCCCGCTCCTGTGAACGTTTTGCCGCGCTGGCACCGTATCTGGAGGCTGATTTGCAGGCGTTTTATCTGTCGCTGCTGCGATCCGAGGCGCGGCACTATCAGGATTATCTGGCGCTGGCGCAGCAGGTTTCTGCTGATGATATCAGCGACCGGGTGCGATTTTTTGGCGAAGTCGAAGCCGCGCTGATTACCTCTCCTGACGACGAGTTCCGCTTTCACAGCGGCGTACCGGCTTGATTCTTTCCGTGACGTGCGGTGTTCAATCATCGCGCGTATTACCTCTTCCCCCATTTCCGCTAGCAAAATCTGGTGGCTGGAAATCGCTCGCCGCTGCCGTAATAATCAAAACACACGAAGGGGGAAATATATCCCCTTACCAGAGATTGTTTTGCATAAGGATGGTTAATGAACTGGGCACACGTATGGTTAGCGGGATATATCGGGGTGGTGATTGCCATCGTCGTTGGCATGTTTCGTAAAAAAGGCTGGCTGGGCAAGATCTCAGGCGCGGTGGTCTTTGTGGTGGCGATTATTGCGTGGAATCTGTTTGATGTGCACTACCTGATCCCACGTGAAAACCCGGATTATGGTCTGACCGAAGAGCAGCAGTTTGAAAAGGCGATGCTCTCTAATCCGGCGTTTCAGGTGATTAAGGAACAGGAGCCCGCGCTGACACAAAAAATTATCAGCCAGGCAGCGCAGATGAAGAAAGCGGGGAGCAGCGAACAGCAGGTTATCGACGCGATACAGCCGCAGATTCTTCAGTTGCAGATGGCACGATTGCAGCAAGCTCCTGATGCCAATGTCATTGAATATATGAAAATTAATCTTGAGCAGATCGCCGCCGTGGCCAAAATAGGTGATGACGAATGCTTCCGCTTCCTGTTTCCGGCAGTAAAAGGGGGGATTAACCCGGCACGTCTGATTCCGCATGAGATCATGAACCGTCGTATGGCGAGTGATATGAGTATGATGCGTGCTGCCTATGGTCCGAACAAACATACGGTCACGGCAGAAGAGAAACAGCTGGCGTTGCAGGATCTGCAAGCAATAAGTCCTGGACTAGTACAGCGCTATGGACCGGATATTCAAATCATGGCCGATCCGACTAAAGCTGTCGGCAAAGAGAAGATTGCCTGTGAGATAGTGCAGGATCTCTGGTCACAGGTGTTGAAGCTGCCGACCGCGCGTTCGGCCGGCGTGATTCGTCTGATGCTTTCAGCTGAGATGCAGTAAGGTTGCCATAGCCCCTCAGCGTAAGGTCAGAGGGGCTTTAACATCCGTACTTCACAATCCACGTGCCCGGTGCAGCCCAGCGCTTCGCTGATATGCTCAAAGCCTAAATGTTCATACAGGCGAATAGCCTCGGTCAGAAACGCGGTCGTTTCCAGATAGCACTGCTTGAAACCCTGCTCACGGGCGTGATCCAGCGCCATCAGCGCCAGCTTTTTCGCCAGCCCCTGGCCGCGTACGCTCGACAGGAAATACATCTTCTGCAGCTCGCAAATGTCCGGCTCGCTACAGCCTAACGGCGCGACGCCGCCGCCGCCCACCACCTGACCATTCTGCTCAACGACCCAATAGGCCGCGCCCGGCTGGCTGTAAACCTGGAACAGCTCATCCAGATTAGGGTCGGCGACGGTATAGCCTTTATCAGCGGTAAGCCCGTATTCGGCGGAAACCTGGCGAATAACGCGGGCGATGGCGGCGTTATCGTCGGCGGTAAGACGACGCAGCGTCGCAAAGGCAGGGGTAGTGACACTCATAGCGAACTCATGACATAAATGTGGAACATATGCAGTTAATACCACTGCGGTGAGGGGAAGCGCAAGCGAGGATAATTCAATAAAAAGCCTCTGAGCGAGGACGCCAGAGGCTTTTTAATCGTCAGTAGTGTCGGATGCGCTACGCTTATCCGACCTACGGGATCGATGATTACAGCGCGGCGATGACCGCCTGCTGCTCAATCAGCTTCGCTTTCGCTTCTGCGTAACCGTCCAACTTCTCACGCTCTTTGGCGATCACCGCTTCCGGTGCGCGAGCGACGAAACCTTCGTTGGAGAGTTTGCCTTCGATACGGGCAATCTCACCTTCGATTTTCGCCACTTCTTTCGCCAGACGCGCCAGCTCATCTTCTTTGTTGATGAGGCCAGCCATCGGGATCAGCAGTTCAGCTCCGTCGATGATTTTGGTCACGGAAACCGGACCTTTGTCATCGGCAGGCAGCACGGTGATGCTTTCCAGACGCGCCAGGTTCAGCAGGAAGCTGCGGTTGTCGTTCACACGACGCATCGCGTCAGCGCTGCAACCACGCAGCAGCAGCTCCAGCGGTTTACCCGGGGCGATGTTCATTTCCGCACGAATGTTACGCACGGCAACGATCGCCTGCTTCAGCCATTCGGTATCGGCCAACGCGGCTTCATCAACCTGCGCGGCGTTATATTCCGGGAACGGCTGCAGCATAATGGTATCGGCGGTAATACCGCAAATGACCTTCACGCGCTGCCAGATGGTTTCAGTGATGAACGGGATGATTGGGTGCGCCAGGCGCAGCAGACCTTCCAGCACGGTGACCAGCGTATTGCGGGTGCCGCGCAGTTCAGATTCGGAACCCCCGGTCATTACCGGCTTGGTCAGCTCCAGATACCAGTCGCAGAACTGGTTCCAGGTGAACTCGTACAGGATGCCCGCAGCGATATCGAAGCGGAAGTTATCCAGCGCTTCGCGGTACGCTTTCACGGTCTGGTTGAATTCCGCCAGGATCCAGCGGTCCGCCAACGACAGCGTCATTTCACCGCCGTTGAAGCCGCAATCCTGATCTTCAGTGTTCATCAGCACGAAGCGGCTGGCGTTCCACAGCTTGTTACAGAAATTACGGTAACCTTCCAGACGCTTCATATCCCAGTTGATATCGCGGCCGGTCGAAGCCAGCGCCGCCAGGGTAAAGCGCAGGGCGTCGGTGCCGTGCGGCTCGATACCGTTCGGGAACTGCTTCTCGGTACGCTTGGCAATCTTCTCAGCCAGCTGCGGCTGCATCATGTTGCCGGTACGTTTTTCCAGCAGCTCCGGCAGGGAGATGCCGTCGACCATATCCAGCGGGTCAATAACGTTACCCTTGGACTTGGACATCTTCTGGCCTTCGTCGTCGCGAATCAGACCGGTCATGTAGACGGTATGGAACGGAACCTGCGGCTTGCCGTTTTCATCTTTGATGAAGTGCATGGTCATCATGATCATGCGGGCAATCCAGAAGAAGATGATGTCGAAGCCGGAAACCATCACGCTGGTTGGGTGGAACTGACGCAGGGCGTCGGTATTTTCCGGCCAGCCGAGGGTGGAGAAGGTCCACAGCGCGGAGGAGAACCAGGTATCGAGAACGTCTTCGTCCTGACGAAGCGCAACGTCGGCGCCGAGGTTGTTTTCCTGACGCACTTCGTCTTCTGTACGGCCAACGTAGACGTTGCCGTCGTTGTCGTACCATGCCGGGATACGGTGACCCCACCACAGCTGACGGGAGATACACCAGTCCTGAATATCGCGCATCCAGGAGAAGTACATGTTTTCGTACTGCTTCGGCACGAACTGAATGCTACCGTTTTCAACGGCTTCAACCGCTGGTTTCGCCAGCACGTCAGCACGCACGTACCACTGGTCGGTCAGCATCGGTTCGATAACCACGCCGCCACGGTCGCCGTAAGGGACGGTCAGATCGTGCGGTTTAATTTCTTCCAGCAGGCCCAGCGCGTCAACGGCTGCGACGATCGCCTTACGGGCAGCAAAACGTTCCAGCTTCTGGAACTCTGCCGGGATCGCGTTGGAGTAAACGTCAGACTCTTCGCCTTTGGTGTCGTACACTTCCGCAGTTTCGCGGATGTCGCCGTCAAAGGTCAGAATATTGATCATCGGTAGGGCGTGACGTTTCCCGACTTCGTAGTCGTTAAAATCGTGTGCCGGAGTGATCTTCACGCAGCCGGTGCCTTTTTCCATATCGGCGTGTTCGTCGCCAACGATTGGAATACGGCGGTCAACCAGCGGCAGAATAACGAATTTGCCGATCAGATCTTTATAACGCGGATCTTCCGGGTTCACGGCCACGCCAGTATCGCCGAGAATGGTTTCCGGACGGGTAGTGGCGACGACCAGATAATCTTTACCATCTGCGGTTTTCGCGCCGTCGGCCAGCGGATAGCGGATGTGCCACATTGAGCCTTTGGACTCGCGGTTTTCCACTTCCAGGTCAGAGATGGCGGTGCGCAGTTTCGGGTCCCAGTTCACCAGGCGCTTGCCGCGGTAAATTAGGTCTTCTTTGTACAGGCGAACGAAGACTTCTTTCACGGCATTGGAAAGACCTTCGTCCATGGTGAAGCGCTCGCGCTCCCAGTCAACGGAGTTGCCGAGACGGCGCATCTGACGGGTAATGGTGCCGCCGGATTCCGCTTTCCACTGCCAGATTTTGTCGATGAACGCATCGCGACCGTAGTCGTGACGAGTTTTACCTTCTTCAGCGGCAATCTTACGCTCAACCACCATCTGGGTAGCGATACCCGCGTGGTCGGTACCGGCCTGCCACAGAGTGTTTTTGCCCTGCATGCGCTGGTAGCGAATCATGGTGTCCATGATGGTTTGCTGGAAAGCATGACCCATATGCAAACTGCCGGTGACGTTCGGCGGCGGGATCATGATGCAGAAGGACTCTTTGCTTTCATCGCCGTTAGGTTTGAAATAGCCCTGCTTTTCCCAGTGCTCGTAAAGCGGCTGTTCGATATCTTGTGGGTTATATGTCTTTTCCATTATTTCCAGGTTGCCGTATTCAGGTTAAAACCAGCCACGCGGTAAGCTTTGTAGCGATCGCGTGCCGATTGTTTCAAAGAATCTTCGTAAGGGACGAAGTCTATCACTTCTGTGAAAGCGGTGGCAAAATCTGCAAAGCCAACGCGCAAACTGATGAGCAGGTCGCGCGGGCTGCTGTTGCGTTTTTCCGGCCAGGCAATCTCTACCGGTGCGCCGCCTCTGGGACCTTCACCCGCCAGATTATGCGGCACGAAGCTTTCTGCCGGTCTTGCCCACAGGGCTTCATCAAGGCGAAAGGCCTGCTTTTCGTTTTCGCAGGCGATCAGCACGCGCTTGCCAGCACGCCAACGTTCTGCGGCAATTTCACACACCAGTTGCTCGACGGCGCTTAAGCCATCAACGGTAGTGTCATTATCCAGAAGATAGAACGTCGCATTCTTCATATATGGGGCTTCTTGTGGTGAATTTAAATGCGTTGCCATGATGCACCCCGTAGGCCTGATAAGGCGCATTAGCGCCGTCATCAGGCATTTTGCCGGATGGCGCGGCGCTTATCCGGCCTACGGGGTAATCTCAAACTTACTCGTCGCCGTTAAATCCGGCGCGATTAAGCAGGAACTGCGACAGCAGCGCTACCGGACGACCAGTGGCACCTTTGGCTTTACCGGAACGCCATGCGGTACCCGCGATGTCCAGGTGCGCCCAGTTATATTTACGGGTAAAGCGCGACAGGAAGCAGCCCGCGGTGATAGCACCACCAGGACGGCCGCCTATGTTAGCCATATCCGCAAAGTTGGACTCCAGTTGTTCCTGGAATTCATCACCCAACGGCAGACGCCACGCGCGGTCGCCCGCCTGCTCAGACGCGCCAATAAGCTCGTGCGCCAGCGGATTGTGGTTCGACATCAGGCCGGTGATGTGATGGCCCAAGGCAATCACGCACGCGCCAGTCAGCGTTGCCACGTCAATGACCGCTTCCGGTTCAAAACGCTCGACGTAGGTTAACACGTCGCACAGCACCAGACGGCCTTCTGCATCGGTGTTCAGCACTTCAACGGTTTGACCAGACATGGTCGTCAGCACATCGCCCGGGCGATACGCGCGACCACCCGGCATGTTTTCACAGCCCGCCAGTACGCCGACGACGTTGATTGGCAACTGTAGCTCTGCCACCATGCGCATCACGCCATACACAGCTGCCGCGCCGCACATATCGTATTTCATCTCATCCATGCCTTCGGCAGGTTTGATGGAGATACCGCCGGAGTCAAAGGTTAACCCTTTACCCACCAACACGATCGGGCGTACGTCTTCGGATTCGACACCTTTATACTCAATCACCGACATCAGCGACTCGTTTTGCGAACCATTGCCGACCGCAAGATAGGAGTGCATGCCCAGCTCTTTCATCTGCTGCTCACCTATGACGCGGGTGACAACATTTTTGCTATAGCTATCAGCCAACTGACGTGCCTGTGAGGCCAGGTAGGCGGCGTTACAGATATTCGGCGGCATGTTGCCGAGATCTTTTGCCGCTTTGATCCCGGCGGCAATCGCCAGGCCGTGCTGAATGGCACGTTCACCGCTGGTCAATTCGCGGCGGGTCGGTACGTTAAAGACCATTTTACGCAGCGGACGACGTGGTTCGCTTTTGTTAGTCTTCAACTGATCAAAGCTGTACAGCGTTTCCTGTGCCGTCTCAACGGCTTGACGTACTTTCCAGTAGTTATTGCGACCTTTAACGTGTAGCTCAGTCAGGAAGCAGACGGCTTCCATTGAGCCTGTATCATTCAGGGTATTTATAGTTTTCTGAATGACCTGCTTATACTGACGTTCATCAAGCTCACGCTCTTTACCACAACCGATGAGGAGAATTCGCTCAGACAGGACGTTAGGAACATGGTGCAGCAACAGGGTTTGACCTGGTTTGCCTTCCAGTTCGCCACGACGCAGCAGTGCGCTGATGTACCCATCGCTGATCTTGTCGAGCTGCTCTGCAATCGGAGAGAGGCGGCGTGGTTCAAAGACGCCCACGACGATGCAGGCACTCCGCTGTTTCTCCGGGCTACCGCTTTTTACACTGAACTCCATGCACTACGCTCCTGAATCTTAAAGACAACGGCGGTGGCTACGGATAGAATTGCAAGCTTTCGTAACTCATTCCCGCTGTTGCGGTGACTTCGTGTTAATCTTAACGTTATTACGGCATTGGCACGTCAGAACAATTTCTGAGAGGTGGATCCGTTGAGTATAATGATCTTAGCGACGATTTCGACGACTCAAGAGAATAAATGACGTTGAAGCCATGAAACAAGCTAAATTCCGGCAAAAGACGGGTTTTTACGGGCGTATTTAAAGTGATAATCATAAGATATCTGGTTCGGGAAACGCTCAAAAGCCAACTTGCGATCCTATTCATCCTGCTTTTGATCTTCTTTTGTCAAAAGTTAGTCAGGATCCTTGGTGCGGCGGTTGACGGTGATATCCCGGCGAATCTGGTGCTCTCGCTGCTGGGGCTGGGCGTGCCAGAAATGGCGCAACTTATCTTGCCCTTAAGCCTGTTCCTCGGGCTGCTGATGACGCTGGGCAAACTGTATACCGAAAGTGAAATTACGGTCATGCACGCCTGTGGGCTGAGCAAGGCTGTGCTCGTGAAAGCGGCGATGGTGCTGGCGTTGTTTACCAGTATTATTGCGGCGGTTAACGTGATGTGGGCCGGACCATGGTCCTCCAGGCATCAGGACGAAGTGCTGGCGGAAGCGAAAGCTAACCCCGGCATGGCCGCGCTTGCTCAGGGGCAATTCCAGCAGGCGACTAACGGCGGTTCGGTGCTGTTTATCGAAAGCGTTGACGGCAGCAACTTCAAAGATGTGTTCCTCGCGCAAATCCGCCCGAAAGGTAATGCCCGTCCTTCGGTGGTGGTGGCTGATTCCGGACATCTTACCCAGATGCGCGATGGCTCCCAGGTCGTGACGCTGAACCAGGGTACGCGCTTTGAAGGGACCGCGCTGCTGCGTGATTTCCGCATCACTGACTTCCAGGATTATCAGGCGATTATTGGCCATCAGGCCGTGGCGCTGGATCCAAACGATACCGACCAGATGGATATGCGTACGCTGTGGACGACCGACAACGATCGTGCCCGCGCGGAGCTGACCTGGCGTATCACATTAGTATTCACTGTATTTATGATGGCGCTGATGGTCGTACCGCTGAGCGTGGTGAACCCACGTCAGGGGCGCGTACTGTCGATGCTGCCCGCAATGCTGCTCTATTTGCTGTTCTTCCTGGTCCAGACATCGCTGAAGTCGAATGGCGGCAAAGGTAAGCTGGATCCGGTGTTCTGGATGTGGGCGGTTAACCTGGCGTATCTGGCGCTGGCGATTGTACTTAACCTTTGGGATACGGTGCCGATGCGCCGCTTGCGTGCCCGTTTTATGCGTAAAGGAGCGGTATAATGCAGCCCTTTGGTGTACTTGACCGCTATATCGGTAAAACCATTTTCACCACCATCATGATGACGTTGTTCATGCTGGTGTCGCTCTCCGGGATCATCAAGTTTGTCGACCAGCTGAAAAAAGCCGGGCAGGGGAGCTACGATGCGATGGGCGCCGGGCTGTATACCCTGCTCAGCGCACCAAAAGATATCCAGATTTTCTTCCCGATGGCGGCGCTGCTCGGCGCGTTGTTGGGGCTGGGCATGTTGGCTCAGCGCAGTGAACTGGTGGTGATGCAGGCTTCCGGCTTTACCCGTATGCAGGTGGCGCTGTCGGTGATGAAAACCGCGATTCCGCTGGTGCTGTTGACGATGGCCATCGGTGAGTGGGTGGCGCCGCAGGGCGAACAGATGGCGCGTAACTACCGTGCGCAGCAGATGTACGGTGGCTCGCTGCTCTCTACCCAGCAGGGTCTGTGGGCGAAAGATGGTGACAGCTTTGTCTACATCGAGCGGGTGAAAGGCGACGCCGAATTAGGCGGGATTAGCATCTACTCCTTTAACGATAAGCGTCGTTTGCAGTCCGTTCGCTATGCTGCGAGCGCGACGTTTGACCCGGAGCAGAAGGTCTGGCGTCTGTCGCAGGTGGATGAATCTAACCTGACCAATCCAAAGCAAATCACCGGTTCGCAGATGGTTAGCGGGACCTGGAAAACCAACCTTACGCCGGACAAGCTCGGCGTCGTCGCGCTGGACCCTGATGCGCTCTCGATTAGCGGTTTGCATAACTACGTGAAGTACCTGAAGTCGAGCGGCCAGGACGCCGGACGCTACCAGCTCAATATGTGGAGCAAAGTCTTCCAGCCGCTATCAGTGGCGGTCATGATGCTGATGGCGCTGTCGTTTATCTTTGGCCCGCTGCGTAGCGTCCCGATGGGCGTGCGCGTGGTGACAGGGATTAGCTTCGGTTTTGTGTTCTATGTGCTGGACCAAATCTTTGGCCCATTAACGCTGGTGTACGGCATTCCGCCGATTATCGGCGCGTTGCTGCCAAGCGCCAGCTTCTTCCTGATAAGCCTGTGGCTGATGCTGCGTAAGTCATAATATCCGCCCCTCCCGTAGTGCGGGAGGGGCAGTTTCACTGCTAGCGTTTTCTCCCGCCCATTAAACTCCCCAACATGCCGCGGATTATCTGATTGGTGACCTGTCGCGCCGCGCTTTTCGCCGCGCTCTGTACTACGCCATCGCGCTTACCGCCGCGTGGACCGGTGCTGCCAAACAGAATATCTTTCAACCCCCCGAGAATACCGCCATCCACGTCGATCGCTTTACCGTTGGCGGGAGGCGTATTTTGCTGCTCGGTGCTGGCCTGTACGCCTTGCTGTAAACGCTCATAGGCGGACTCACGGTCGACCTCTTCCTCATATTTTCCGTACAACGAGGAGTGATTAATCAGCCCGTTGCGCTCGTCGTCGGTTACCGGCCCCATGCGCGAGCACGGCGCAATCACCATCGCCCTTTCCACCACCGACGGGCTACCTTTGGCATCGAGGAAGGAAATTAGCGCTTCGCCGGTGCCCAGCTCCTGAATGGCTTTTTCAGTGTCAAAGGCTGGGTTGGCGCGCATAGTTTGCGCCGCGGTTTTCACCGCTTTCTGATCTTTCGGCGTGAAGGCGCGCAGGGCATGTTGCACGCGGTTCCCCAACTGGCCGAGTACGTTGTCCGGAATATCGGACGGGTTTTGCGAAACGAACCACACGCCGACCCCTTTCGAGCGGATCAGGCGGATCACCTGTTCAATTTTATCCAGCAGCACCTGCGGAGCGTCGTTGAACAGCAGGTGGGCTTCATCGAAGAAGAACACCAGCTTCGGTTTTTCCAGATCGCCGGCTTCCGGTAATTGTTCATACAGCTCGGAGAGCATCCACAACAGGCTGGCGGCGTACAGTTTGGGCATCTGGTACAGCTTTTCGGCGCTGAGGATGTTGATCATCCCTTTACCGCTGGCATCGGTACGCATCCAGTCTTTGATATCCAGCATCGGCTCGCCAAAGAAGTGCGCCGCTCCCTGTTGTTCCAGTGACAACAGTCCGCGCTGGATAGCGCCCACCGAGGCGCTGCTGATGTTGCCGTACTGGTTCTGGAACGATTTAGCGTTATCGCCGATGTACTGCGTAATGGCCCGCAGATCTTTGAAATCCAGCAGCAACAGACCCTGGTCATCGGCAATGCGGAAGATAATATCCAGCACGCCGGACTGCACATCGTTGAGATTCAGCAGACGCGCCAGCAGCAGCGGCCCGAGGTCAGAGACCGTGGCCCGCACCGGGTGGCCTTTTTCGCCGAAGATATCCCACACCGTGACCGGATTAGCATGCGGTTGCCAGTCGGTAATGCCGATGTTTTTCAGGCGGGCGAGCAGCTTTTCAGAGGCTTGTCCTTCCTGCGCTACGCCGGTTAAGTCACCTTTTACGTCAGCCATAAATACCGGCACGCCAATCTCAGACAGCGATTCGGCCAGTTTCTGTAGCGTGACGGTTTTACCGGTCCCGGTCGCGCCGGTAATCAGCCCGTGACGGTTGGCCATGCCTTGGAGTAAAAACAGTTCGGTGTCCGGCGTGCGGGCGATTAGCAGGGGTGCGCTCATTGAGATTTCCTCCATTTATCCTGCCTGGAGTATAGGCAACCGTGACGCACTCTTCACCGCTAAATTGCGGAGATTGCGAGGAGAATTCCAAAGTGGCGGGAATAGCCGGGAGGTTTACTCCCCCCGGCAGAGATAATCAGAAGTCGGCTTTCAGCACCACGCGGTAGCGGGCCTTGCCGTCGCGCACGTGCTGGATAGCTTCGTTAATTTTCGACATTGGGTACAGTTCGGTGGTCGGCGATACCTTGCTGCGCCCGGCGAACTTCATCAGCTTGCGCAGTTCGAACGGCGTACCTGTCGCCGAACCAGAGATGCTGCGATCGCCGGCTATCAAAGTGAACGCCGGCACCGGCAGCGGCTTCAGCACCGCGCCGACGGTATGGAAGTTACCGCCGTAGGCCAGCGCTTCAAAATAGGGCTGCCAGTCGAGGTCGACGTTAACCGTGTTAATGATGAGATCGAACTGGCCTGCCAGCGCTTTTAGCGCATCCGGATCGCGGCTGTTGACCACCTTATCCGCTCCCATCGCCAGCACCTCCTGCTCTTTCGCCGGATTAGAGCTGAACGCGGTCACCTCGCAGCCCATCGCGTGTAACAGCTTAATGGCGATATGCCCCAGGCCGCCGATGCCGATCACCCCGACGCGGCTGGTGGCAGTGATGTGGTGCATCAGTAGCGGTTTGAACACCGTGATACCGCCGCACAGCAATGGGCCAGCTGCCGCTAGATCGATGCTCTCCGGCAGCGGGATCACCCACTGCCAGTCGGCCCGCAGCTTCTCGGCAAAGCCACCGCGATTGAGAATCGTGGGAACGGAACCTTGCAGGCAGTTAATCTGATTACCGCTGATACAGGCGTCGCAATGCCCGCAACTGCGTGCCGTCCAGCCAACGCCGACGCGCTGGCCAACTTTCAGACCCTTATTCTGCGCCGCGCTGCCGAGCGCCGCCACGCGACCAATCACCTCATGCCCGGCAACCAGCGGATACTGAGAGAACCCCCATTCGTTGTCGATCATCGACAAATCGGAATGGCAGATACCGCAGTAATCGACCTGTACCTCGACATCTTCCGGCTTAAGCTCGCCCGCATCATATTCATAGAGTTCGAGTTCGCTGCCCGCCGATTTTGCGGCGTAGCTTTTTATCATCGACATCGTGTTTCCCTCAGTGTGGTGTTGAACTGGAAGTGTAGAGCATGGGGAAACCGGACGCTTCGCAGAAGGGGGGATTAAGGAGGTGGCAAACTGTGATGATGGTTACAGCTAAGAAAGGTAATGCTGAAATTTTCAACACTTAGCGAGCCAGACGCACGCTGGCGCTTGCATGGTGGCGCATGACAGGTATAATCCACAACGTTTTCCGCATCCCTTCCGTGCCGGAGTGGCGAAATCGGTAGACGCAGTTGATTCAAAATCAACCGTAGAAATACGTGCCGGTTCGAGTCCGGCCTTCGGCACCATCGGAACATCAATAGACGTCAACGGACGTCTTTTTTTGTGCCTGAAATCCAGTATCCGCAAGGCTTTCCTCGCTTTTTCACTCAACCTAAGTCAACCTGATTCAATCTACATCAACTTACTGATGCGGGTACAACTGCGGGTATATCGCGGTTCGATAATGTTTGTACCCACACAGAATCCTTGAAAGGATATTCATCATGGCTCTGAGTGATGTGAAGGTTCGTTCGGCTAAGCCTGAAGCAAAAGCCTATAAACTTACTGACGGCGACGGTATGGTTTTGCGGGTTCATCCTAATGGCTCCAAATACTGGCGGCTACGTTATCGCTCCGGTGGTAAAGAGAAGATGCTGGCGCTGGGGAAATACCCTGAGGTTTCGCTGGCGGATGCCAGGGCGCGCCGGGATGAAGCCCGTAAGCTGTTAGCTAATGGCGTCGATCCCAGTGAGAACAAGAAAGCCGTTAAGGTAGAGCTGAAGCAAGAGGCGATAACGTTTGAAGTTGTCGCCAGAGACTGGCACGCCAGCAATCAGAAGTGGTCTGCATCGCACAGCGCTCGTGTCTTGAAAAGTCTCGAAGATAATCTCTTTGCTGCCATTGGTAAGCGGAACATTGCGGAACTGAAGACGCGGGATCTGCTCGTACCCATCAAAGCTGTGGAGTCATCCGGGCGTCTTGAAGTCGCTGCTCGTTTGCAGCAGCGTACTACCGCGATTATGCGCTTTGCTGTGCAGAGTGGGTTAATCGACTACAACCCCGCTCAAGAGATTGCCGGTGCGGTTGCTACGGCGAAAAGACAGCATCGTGCGGCACTGGAGCTTAACTGTATACCTGAATTACTTCATCGCATTGATCACTATTCTGGTAGGCCGCTAACTCGATGGGCGACAGAACTCACTTTGCTGATCTTTATTCGGTCCAGTGAGCTGCGTTTTGCTCGTTGGTTAGAGATCGATTTCGAAGCGTCTATATGGACTATCCCACCGGAGCGGGAGCCTATTCCCTGAGTGAAGCATTCCCATAGAGGCTCAAAAATGCGTACAACGCATCTAGTGCCTCTTTCAACGCAAGCCCTTGCAATTTTAAAGCAGATAAAACAGTTTAGTGGGGCTCATGACCTGATATTTATTGGTGATCACGATTCGCACAAGCCCATGAGTGAGAATACGGTAAATAGTGCGCTACGGGTCATGGGGTATGATACAAAAGTTGAGGTCTGTGGTCATGGCTTCCGAACAATGGCCTGTAGTTCATTGATCGAATCAGGTTTGTGGTCTCGTGATGCTGTTGAACGTCAAATGAGCCACATGGAGTGTAATTCAGTGCGCGCCGCATAATCCATTGTTATTGCTATACGTATTAGCGGGATACCTAAATGAACATCCACGCCTTTTCGATTATGGTCGGAAATCTACGAACCTCTGCACAGTTTACTGGAACTTTTTTGGCCACAGCGTTCACAGTACCGACCTGATATGCCGTTCTGGCAATTACACAATGCCGAGCTTTACTCAACAGCAAGGAGTAGTCAACAACCGCCAGTGAGGGAACTGACCAAATACCACGTTGCAGGCAGTTTTGATGAACAGCACTACGCCTTGGTAACCGTCAATAAAAAACTCATCAATACTCTAGTGCAACAGATGTACCCGAAGCGCAACGCTTTCTTGACCAAGTTTTGGTATTAATTGATGGCGCAGAGGCTGAAGCGAATGAGGCAGACCATAACCTGCAGTCGGGAGTTGAACGCCTGACGACAAGAAATGAGCTAGAGCAGTAACCACGGGGACTGACAGCGTGTCAGAACCTGAGTCAAAAGTGATCCACATCCAATGCCTGAAATCAGATCTAGGGGTTAATCTGCTCTCCTGATTCAGTAGAGCTTATGGTCACTTTTGAGACAGTTATGGAAATTAAAATCCTGCACAAGCAGGGGATGAGTAGCCGGGCGATTGCCAGAAAACTGGGGATCTCCTGCAATACCGTTAAACGTTATTTGCAGGCAAAATCTGAGCCGCCAAAATATTGCAGTTGCTACAGTCAGAGTATTACAAGCATGGAGCTGCGGAATGGCCGACGGCGCTTGAAGGAAGATAGAGAAGGCTTAAAGATAGTAGGCATTGAGTCATGCGAAACTGCAACTTGGATAATGCGTGCCACAGCGGCCCGATTTTGGCAGTATCTTTAGGATATTCAGTATATTCAGGGTGGCATAGCCTTACGCCTTTATGCCTTTTAGCTCTCTAGCCCTGCAAAGCCTTCCCCCTTACCATATTAGCTAGGGGATTCTTCGAACTTCTCAAACGGTTGAAAAGGATGCTGAGGGGCAGCCAGCTTTTTCTTTAGTTGCTCTCAAAACTCATGTACTATATATAACATAACATATAGTACATGGGTGTTAATGTGGCAAAAGGTGAATCAGGACGCATAGTCCTAGAAGTCGAGCCAGAACTAAAAAAAGCTCTCTACTCAGTTCTTGCAATGGAACAAAAAACTCTTAAAGACTGGTTTGTTGATAAGGCTCAAAAACATATATGCGAGAAAAAATCCGAGCTAATAGAGAGATTTTCGAAGGTAGACAATGAAATTTAAAGCAGATCAAACCTCACAAAAACTTAGAGGTGGCTATTACACCCCACAAAACCTAGCTGATTATGTAACTAAATGGGTATTAAGTAAGAATCCTAAAACCATACTTGAGCCGAGTTGTGGTGATGGTGTGTTTATTCAGGCTATGGCTAATAATGGTTATGACTCTAACATTGAGTTATCTTGCTTTGAATTGTTCGACACAGAAGCATCTAAGGCTCTCGATCGCTGTAAACTGAACAATTTTTCTAATGCAACGATTACAGAGGGAGATTTTCTAGTCTGGGCTAATGAATGTCTTAAGAAAAATGAGCAGATATTTGATGGAGTTTTAGGTAATCCTCCATTCATCCGTTATCAGTTCCTTGAAAGAAATTTCCAAGAACAAGCTCAGTTGGTCTTCGAACATCTAGACCTAAAATTTACAAAGCACACTAATGCTTGGGTTCCATTCCTACTTTCTTCATTAGCCCTTCTCAAACACGGTGGAAGAATAGGGATGGTCATACCATCTGAGATTAGTCATGTAATGCACGCTCAATCATTGAGAAGCTACTTAGGTCACGTTTGCTCTAAGATTGTCATCATTGACCCTAAAGAGATTTGGTTTGAAGACACATTACAGGGGGCCGTTATTCTCCTGGCAGAGAAAAAGCAATATCCAGATGAAGCATCGCAAGGTATAGGTATTGTTAGTGTTAGTGGTTTTGAATTCCTTCAAGAAGATCCAAACGTTCTATTTAATGATACGGCAGGAATAAATGGTGAAACAGTTGAAGGTAAATGGACTAAAGCAACACTTGATATTGACGAGCTTCAGCTAATTAAACGAGTAATTGCTCATCCAGATGTTCGTAAATTTAAAGATATAGCTAAAGTCGATGTAGGTATTGTGACGGGTGCTAACAATTATTTTCTTGTTGATAATGAAACAGTTAAGTCATATAAGTTAGAACGTTTTGCTCACCCTATGTTTGGCAGGAGCCAACATTGCCCCGGCATTATTTATGATGAGAAGCAGCACGTTGAAAACCAGGAAAATGGTTTACCAACCAATTTCTTATACATAGATGAAGAGTTTCAAGATCTTTCTAAAAGTGTCAAAAATTACATAGAGCTAGGTGAAGCGAAGGAATATCACAAGCGTTATAAGTGCCGTATACGTAAGCCTTGGTTCAAGGTCCCATCTGTATATAGTACAGAGATTGGAATGTTAAAGCGTTGCCACGATGCACCACGCTTAATTCATAACAAAGTTAGAGCATATACCACTGATACTGCATATAGAGTTTCTACAACAGTTACTAGTGCTGAGAACTTAGTGTGTAGTTTTTTGAACCCTATAACGGTCATTACAGCCGAACTCGAGGGACGCTTTTACGGCGGTGGCGTTCTTGAACTTGTTCCATCCGAGATAGAAAAACTATATATCCCTATCGTTGAAGGATTAGAACATAACGTTGAAGAACTCAACCTATTGATTAAAGATGGTCAAATAGAGAGGGTAATTCGACAACAAGGTTCACTAATCTTAGACAAGCTTGGTTTTACTCAAGAAGAAAATGAAAAACTTATAGAAATATGGAAAAAGCTTAGAGATAGAAGGCTACGTAAGTAGCGTTTAAAAAGTATGGGGCTCGCAATAAAATCAATGCAGCTAAAAGCTGCATTGATTTTATCTGGTAAACTTATAGGTTTTTGTATAGGTCTTCTACTGTCGGAATCTCGGAATCTAAATCTCCCAAGTCAAAAAGATTCTTAATCAAATCATCCATTTGGATTTTTTCTTGTTCAAATTGCCTTTCGAATATGATTTTATCTCTATCACCTGATTTGTGAGTTTGGCTATACAATTTATTCAAGGACTGTTGCTTTAAACTGATCTTATCATGTATTTCTTTCTGTTTTGGATCATCAAAATCAATAGTAGGAATAGGCATTCTCGTTTGAACCTTTGTCCCACGAGCAACAAATCCACCTCTAAAAATCTCACCATATATTGAAGCAAACCACTCAAGATACTTTGATGTAAGGATTGCTTGGATATAATAGATAGAGTATCTAACGTCATTAGGGACGTTGATAATGCTATAACCCGCAGTGCCGCCAGAAGAAACAAAAGTTCTATGATTATCAATGCTGTACTTATACCCATTAGATAGAACACCGACAATCAGCTTTTGATCAACATCGCAGTTCTCTAATGCTTGGCTACGTCCATATCTGTACCATTCATTAGGTCCAGTTGGATCAGGCTTAATAGAGCGTTTCTTATCATTCAAATGGACTTTTACAACGTGCAGGAACTCAAACAACTTAGGATATTGACGTTTTAGTTCATCGTATTCAATAAACTGGATTCTTTCGCCCATTTTTTTGTATGGATAAACAACAAATGAATTAGGTTCAACGTCTTTATAAGTATAGAAACTATCATCACCCGAACGATTTGTTTCGAAGTAAGGGCGAGTCAATTCTTTTTCAATGTGGTATTCAACTCCATCATATTCAAAATAAATAAAACCATTTTCAGATTTGATTTCTTTATGAATATAGTATTTATTTGCGCTTGTCTGAATACCATTTGCAACATTACTTTTTCCTACAATGTTGCCTAGCTGTTCAGATTTTGAAAACATTAGTTTCAAAATGTCATTTGTTTTCTGTTCTAGAACCCAAGTGTCAGAATCAAGAGAGCTAGTTTGATATGTATTTGATAATAGAGACTTATCTTCACGAGTTAACCATTTCTTGAAGTCTTTTACTTCATAAAAAGAAAAGTTATCGTGATTTGCTTTATTTAAAAATAACAAACAAGTGTAAGTTGTTTTATTCTTGAATACTTGATGAGATCCAAAGGAAATAAATTTAGACAAATATTTGTTTTCTGATAAAAACTTGCGAAGTTTTTTCCCTGCACCTACTTTTATGAACTTGGACGGAAGAATATAGCCTAAATAGCCGTGTTCTTTAAGAACTTGCATTGAACGCTCAATAAATAAAAAGTACTTATCGAATTGCTTAAAAGCAGATTTATATTTCCTCTTGTAAATATCTAATTCCTTTGGCGTTAACTGATTCATATGCTCAGTTGCCATATAAGGAGGGTTTCCAACGATCACATCAAATTGGTGGTTAGGCAAATCAAATGGATTAACTGAAACAATATCTTCTTGTTTAACTTTGTCTCCACTATCTATCAAGCTATTCCCGAATAGGATGTTCATATCCAGTGCAGGCAAAATAGGTGTACCTTTACCAATGGTTTCTTTAGTTTCGCCTTCGAGAAGCTTTAGCAATAAACCAAAGGTACAAGCTTTTGTTGCGTTATAGTCTTTATCAATACCATATATACATTTACATAGAATTTCTTTTTTTACTTCGAATTTAAGTTTGTATGTATGTTCAGATAATTGTTGAAGTTTAGATTTGTCATTTTGTATATAATAATCAACAAGGATATCTTGGATGAATTGGAATACCTCAATAATAAAAGCACCTGAGCCACAAGCAATATCAGCAAATTTTGAATTCAATATCTCAATATCTGACTTGCCTTTGCAATATTCTACGACAGTATTTCTAATGATTTCTTTTACAATGTGAGTTGGAGTAGTAACAACGTCTCTATCGATATGTTCCTCTTTCGGTTGAAGCTTAACGTTTCCGAATTCATCCACACGAACTTTCTCACTCAGGAATATTTCATATATATTACCTAAAATATCAGAAGAGAAAACAGAGAAAGAGTATGTGCTTTGTGGGAAGTATAATTGTTCTATGATGCTCCAAATGCAAGAGTTAGCATTGCTTAATAACTCATCAATATATTCTAGCGAGAATAATCCTGAATTATATTTTTTGTCTGAGGATTTTAATTTTTTGACTAAAGATTGAAAGTCCTTATCTTGTGCAAAGTGATAAAGAGTTTCGTATTCTTCCAAGTCTCTGTCTTCACAGACACGAAGGAAAACAATACTGTTAATATAATTTTGCACAAGATCGTTTAATTTTTCTTCTGGAAGTTCGTCTTTGATCTGCAAAAATTCATTCGCAAGAAGTAAACGCCAATCATTAATTTGTTTGAGGAATAGATCATCAACGCTAAATCTCAGTATCTTATTTTCAATTTCTGACCATTCATTGTCAAAATGACCAGTGTAAACACTTTCGCGACCGATAAGGTTATTAATTTCATCAAACTTATCTACGAGTTCAGTGAAATGATACAACTTGATTCTAGAGTTTGCTACTGAATCAGTTTCTTTAACCTGATTAGAACAGTCATAAATTGCCGTATACTCGAAGTTCGATAACACAGAAATTTTCAATTTGGCTGTGAACCCGTATCGTCTAACTTGTAAAGCAGGCTCTATAGTAGTTGATACATCAACACTAGGTTTTTTGGCTTCAAGGAAAAATTTACGCTCAGAGAAGAGTCTAAACGTGTAGTCCGGCTTTTTAGTATTTTCGCCTGCTCGGGCTTTTAAACCTTCCTCTACAAGCACTTCGCGTTCGTTTGTGGGTTTTCCTGCTGCGTTCGTTATGTCCCAACCGAGAATAAGGAATAGTTGATCTAAAAAATCCGTTCTTAGTTGAGTTTCGTTGTATCTGGTAGAACGATAATAATCAATATCGTTTTTGTATTTATCAATTAGTCTTTGTAGCTGAGCTTTTTTATTCATCAATTTCTCACAACGATATTTATCAAAAAGTAGATTTCTAATGATTGTAATTCTTGTGCCGAAGTATTGTTAGTTAAGTTATCCTTAAAAACAGTTCCATTCTTTACGTCTCTTGTTGTGCTGCTCAGATTCCGCTGTCACTATTTTTACCTCAAAAACCACCGAAACACTACCAATAGGTGGCTTTTCGATGATGACCAAGGAAAGTGTGGTAGAGCAAGTGTTACCGGCGAGATAACGGGGTTCCGGAGCGTGCACACAACGACGATTGCAGGCGAAATCACTGACGCCAGATCTGCTCTTTTAGTATGTCTTCTCAGTCAGGTGATCGCCGCTCCCGAACCACATCCCGGGTGCTCTGCTTCTGGTACTGCGTCGTTTCGCCCGGTGACACGAAGCCCGGTACATTGCACCAGGCATCCAGCTCAACTGGTCCAGATCAGGAACATCGAAATACGCCTCTATGACATATAACATCACGTTATATTCCGGCATGTCGGGAGCATGAGTCTGGGTCAGAAGAGATCTCGTCTCGAAGTGGCGGTCATCAGATCGCGCAGGGCGTCTAAGCAAAAGGAACGGTTTACAGCGGCCAGCGAGGGTTTGACCATTGAGTAATACCGGGCAATGCACCCGGCTTACAGAGAGGATAAAGAAGATGACAACCACGATTAAATTAAGGTGGCGGTACATCGAGCCGCCGCCAATGACTGGCGCACTCGCTCACCTGAAACAGTGGATACCGGAGAGCCTGAGCTTGAAGCTGAATTTCGTAAGCTGCTGGGGCTAATGCGCCGCAACGGTATCAGTGACGAACGCGTTAATGCGATGGCTGATGAGCTTTATGTTCTGGTTTGCCAACGCCAGCGAGAAGAATACGAAGACTGCAAGAGAGCTGCATCTGACAATGGAGACTTTGAATCATGGTTACACGGACAGACCAGCTACTAAGAAAAGCTATGCGGGGCTATCTGGAACACCTTGGCAACATGCCGCTGGCAGAACGGATTACAAATGCTGCTGTATTCGAAGATGTGTATCGCTTCCTGTTGAATGGTTCCGGGCGGCTGGAGCTGCGCCTTGCGTCTGCCGTGCTGGATCACTGCCACCGAACCGGGCGCGTGCGCGCTGTGGTGCATCGTTCTGCTAACGCTGCTGAGGGAGGCCGCTACGTTGGACGGACGTGTGGTGTTAGCGCTACGAATTTAAGGACTATGATTGGCAGCTATCGCAAGCAATACACTGATATTGGCGTGTTATATCCATAACAGCGGGGTAATAAACCCCGCCGAAATAGTAGTGTAACCACTCATACAGGAATGTTGTAGTAATGACAAATTGCATTAGTTAGTAGAACTGGTGCAGCAGACGCTGCAATATTTAGCGTTCCCGCATATGCTTTACCAATCATATTTACAACCCACTTCCCAAGGCTATCACTGAAATTGTCCGGGGTAGTTGGGGCTGGTGATTCTTGTATAGCTTGATGAAGGCTCTTAATATCTTCATCATTAGCGCCCCAATCCTTGAGCTGCTTTTCAAGCGAGTTGAAGTCTCCAGCGTTGACAGTATTATTTTGTGAAATGTCCCCGTTACCAGAGCCGATAACGCCGGCGTTGTTTACGTTGCCATGAATGTTGGTCACGTTATGGACAGTCATTGGTGCTACCTCTTTTTCTCTTAGTGAAAACTGTAACCCTTCGCCTAAAATACCCTTTGACTCTAAATCTAAAGACCAGTCGAGAATTTTATTCCTGACGGTAGTTATTACATGTTCTAAGATTCCCGGACTAATAACCCACACGATTTCTGTTTTTTGACCGATGCCTTCATACAACGTATCCGCCATCCAATCCGGTAAAGGAAGAAAAGGGGTTTCTCCTTTATTATTCATCTTCTTAACGGATGATATTGATTCTGTAATATGAAACGTTGATACCATTGCATTTAATTCCGCGTCGTTGAAGTTGACCACAAGCGGAACCCAGCTTTGGTGTTGGGGACTATATGCTTTTAACTGCGATTGACCTTTCCTGTATTCAGGAACCGTATCAAAGCTGGGATAGCCATTTAATTCGAGCTGTATCCACTCGGTCAAATCGCTGAGGCCGAGCTTCACTGAAATCATTTTGGCCTTCATGAGTACAGATAAAATATCGGAGTCGGGATCGCATGCTAGTGCTTGAAGTTCAAGAACTGGTGAGTTAGCCATATCAAGACCTTAGTATTGTTTTGATAAGGTATCTTACCCGCATCGAACCATGCAGTCTAAGGTTCGCAGGCTAAACTCACCCATGAGTTAGATGTTTATTCCTTCATGCTGGATGAGTTCGACATACTTACCGATCTCTACAGGGGAAGCTGCATTTTTCGAGTAAGTTTTGAAGCTCTCTATACTCCCGCGCTCATGACCGACGAGCAGGGCAATACGATCCTCTGGTACTTGAGCACGGTCGAGCTGTTGCACAAACGCATGGCGGAGTGAATGAAACACTTTTCTCTCTGCGGCAGGTTCGCCAAGAGCTTTGCGCTTCGCTCGTGTGAACTGCTGGGTGTGCCACGTTTAACGCTTTCCGTCTGCCCGGTCTGTGATTGAGGCGTGATAGAACAGAAAACCGCTATGTGTGGTCTTGAGCAACGACTTCACGAGAGGGATTATCTTGCTGTGTACAGGGACGATTCGCGCCGCGATCTTAGTCTTCCCCTCGGTGATCTCAAAACACAATATACCCTCGATAGTTTTAATGCTGCTTTCACGTAGCGTACATATCTCATTGATCCGCATACCGCTGTATGCACCAATAGCCGTTACCGCCTTCATCTCGTCATCAAGCAAGGCATACACCTTTGCCAGCGCTCCCGGTGCGAAGACTTTATAGCTGACCTTGCTGCTTTTTGCTTCGAGCGCATGGCCGCGCCAAGGATTGTCCTGTGGTACATCGTGATAGCGATTGCGTGCCAGATCCCATATCTGCGCCAGTGCGCTTATATAGTTTTGGATAGTTTGGGGCGCTCGCTCAGTTTTAAGCTTATCTAACCAGCCTGTAACTATGGTTCGGTTAATATCCCGTAACTGAATATCTTTCTTTTTCAGGTGGGTTAACAGCACCTCTACGGCTTTGTTGGTCTTGGATAACGTGGTTAGCTTTCTCTTCTCGCTGTATTGGAGAAGATACAGATCGCGCATTTTAAGTAGGGAAGGGCAAGCCTGAACCGATGCACCAAACGATGCTGGGACTTCCTTGGCGTACACACTGACACGGCGTAGCCCATCAATGATTTGTTCGACGGATGAGCCACCTTGCGGCTTAAGCAGATTCCGTAAGCGAGTCCATTCCAGAGCAATAGCATCTCGAAACAATCGCGCTTGGCGTATGTCTCGTGTTCCTGTGCTTTTCATAAAATAGCGCTTCCCTTGGAACAGGTGACGCATATAGCTGGGAATAGCTATCCGCACGAGGTAATTCCCGCAGGGATCTAAAACTAGATAACGCTCTCTCTTGAAACTCATACAAACCCCGGTTATGTTGTCGGGGCTTTATCATGGCTAAACAGTCTGTGAAATGTGCCGGGGTTATGAGTTTTAATCTAGCTAGTTCAACGAGTTAACGATGATTTTTGAAGCAAGCTAAGCCGCCTAAACCCGTGCCGGTTCGAGTCCGGCCTTCACCCTCTAAATACCTCTTTCCTGTGCCACTCCACAAACCCATCTTTTGGATAATTCTCGCGCATCATCGGCAGCGCTATCGATTTACCGTCGAAATCCCAGAACAGTCTGCCCACCATGCTGCTGCCATTCACTGCGGGTGACACCTGAACCCGCATACTCTCATCCAGCCCAATCGAACCTTTATCAAAGGCTTTATGGTGGATTGCACACAACGCCAGGCCGTTTGAAATCTCGCACGGGCCGCCGTGCTGTTTCCATTTGATATGGGCGGCTTCCAGGGCGACTGAGGTGCTATCGTGGCGCATATTGAAGCCACAAATGGCGCATTCATAGTTATAGGCACGCAGAACCTGCTGGCGGAACAATGGGTCCCGCTGTTTGCGGATTTGCAGGATATCAAATCCCAGTTCATCCGCGATCTCTTCCTGAATGCTTTCGGTGAAGTGCGCCTCGAGGATCTGCTGGGCCAGGGCGTTGATGAGGTTGTTGCTCTTTTTCAGCAGGGCAAAATGTTGTTCATCAAAGCCACCGGCAACGTTATGCGTCACCAGTTCTCCGGCAGAGGGCTGTTTGCTGCTGCCGGATGTTGAACAATGCTCGGCGTTTTGTAGCTCCCAGAACCCATCTCCCTGTAAGCGCCAGAAGGGCATATCCGGGCGGTACTGCGCGCGTTGTGGTCCAAATCGTTCCAGCAGGCTATGCAACGGGTCGCGAACTTCCGTACCGTAGTCAAACAGGCGACCGTGACCCTGCTGATAACCCGCCAGCACATGAAGCAGCAGCAGGGGCTTGTGCGGCGCGCGCTGCTCGCCTTTACGCCAGATGGTGATGTCGGCAATTGCCTGTTGCAGGGTTTTACTGGAACTCATTGATTTCATTATCAGGTAAATAATTGCGATGATGCTCGCAAAATATCACCTGATCAAGGGGGGATGAGACCGATACACTATCTTCGGTATTATTCATCGTACTTATTCATTATCTTTCACACGCCTGAATATCCCCATGCTCCAGAAAACAACGCCTGTAGGAATCTGGCCAAAAATGCGATCTAACTCACTGAAGCAAATAGCAAACTCTGAAACAACACCAATTTGTACACTTTGCTTTACACTTTTAGTGATGTGAATCACAAATAGTAACCCGCGAAGTGATCCGACTCTCACAAAATGGGGTGTACTCATTCACCAATACAAAATGAGAACAGCCTGGAAAGTAAAGTTTTCAGTATTTCTGGTCGCAGATAACGCTCAACAGCGAACGACAAAAACAACACGCAAAAAAACTTGTTGAATATGAATAGTTAAAAAAATGACGTGTGATTTGCATCACTCACATTTACAGCTTTTTGAATTATTGCCAGTGATTAATGTTGCTCGGACTATTTCCATAATCAATTAAATCTTGCATAGTGCCTGCACATTATTTCACCCCCTGACGCAGGAGGCGAATAGTTATATTTCATCAGACTTTATTGATGAACCAGGTATGCTTTACTTCACATTAATACGTACATGACCACTGTTACTGGAGAAACGTGATTTGCATCACTCACATTTACAGCTTTTTGAATTATTGCCAGTGATTAATGTTGCTCGGACTATTTCCATAATCAATTAAATCTTGCATAGTGCCTGCACATTATTTCACCCCCTGACGCAGGAGGCGAATAGTTATATTTCATCAGACTTTATTGATG
>NZ_SZXD01000039.1:0-204048 GCF_005281115.1 Citrobacter sp. wls710 | reverse complement strand
CGTCACGCTTGCTTCTGACTGAGTAAATGGAACGACCGGTTGCCGTGGCTATCTCTTCCTCTGAGAACCTGCCAAAGAGATGAAGCTCGGCTGCTGTCCATGGTCTGCCGGTCATCTTGCTGATGAGTGGTGCGCCGATACGCGATGCCTGGCGAGTGATTGCCGATTCGGAACGCTCAAGTTTTTCTGCGATAACCTGAACAGGCATTGTTCTTCCAACTTCATGCAGGAACAGGTTTTCCCACGGTTGCCAAAGTTCGCTCATTGGTTCTCCTTAAGGCGATACATACAGCCGCCGATCGTTCCGTTTCCCCATTCCTCAGCGATCAGGTGTTGTTGTATTTGGTCCAGAGCAGGGCCTGAGATGAATGTTTGTTGCATCTCTAAGTTAGGTGCCCATCCCTCGTAATATGGCTCGTGGTAATTAAGGGTGATTCCTTCTGAATGGCTTAGTGCGCCTGCTGAAGTTTTCCATCTGTGGAACGCAGTGATGTTGTTCCGCGCAATGTCACTGTGACGCTTGAGGACGGCACCGAGAAAGATGTGCAGGTGATGACTCAGGTGGTTGATCTGCAGTCTGGTGACGTCGTAACGCTCAACGACATTCGTGGTCGTTACGAGTGCTACACCGACACCGGTCCATCATTCCAGAGCATGAAGGAGCAGAACCGCGCAGAGATTCAGGAGTTGCTCACTAAGGTTCCACAGGGTACTCCAGAGTGGCAGATGCTGTTGCTGCAATACTTCACGCTGCTTGACGGTAAAGGTGTCGAGATGATGCGTGAGTACGCTAATAAGCAACTCGTCATGATGGGTCTCAAGAAGCCTGAAACGCCTGAAGAGATTCAGATGGTTCAGCAAGCTCATCAACAACCCAAGGAGCCAACGCCGGAGCAAATCGCTGCTCAAGGCCAGATGCTTATGGGTCAGGCTGAGTTGATTAAGGCACAGAACCAACAGGCTCAGATTCAGGTCGATGCAGCCAAGGTTGAAGGCCAGAACCAGCTTAACGCAGCTAAGGTTGCAGAAATATTCAACAACATGGATATCGATAAGCAAGCGGAGTTCAGAGAATTCCTCAAGCTTATGGGCCAATTCCAACAACAGCGTAGTGATGATGCTCGCGCTAACGCTGACCTGCTTCTAAAAGACGCAGACCAAACACATTCACAACGCATGGATTTCGCGAATCTATTGCGACAAGTTCAAACACCCTCCGGCGGCGTAGCCGAGAATCCTCAATAAGAGAGAGTTAATCATGGAACAAACCACCGAAATTCAGGCAACTGAAGAACAACTCCTGCCCGTCGATAACGCGGCGGCACCCGCAGTCGATCCTTCGCTAAATGCCAATAGCGAAACTGGACAGGAAGAAGGCTTCGAGATTGTCCTGAAAGACGATGAGAACAAGCCAAAGCAAGACCCGGAAACCAACGCGAAATTTGCACAGCGTCGCATTGAGCGCAAGCGCCAGCGTGAACTCGAGCAACAGGCTGAAGCAGTTAAGCGCGGAGAGTTACCGGAGAACTTACGGGTTATCCCTGAAATTCCAAAGCGCCCTAATCCCAATGACTATTTGTCAGATGAGGGGCTGGCTAAGTACAACTACGACAGCACTCTTGCCCTCGCCCAATTCAATAGTGATTTGGATGAGTGGAATGAGAAGTCGCTAGATGCACGTAGCGCAGCTGTAGCAGAGCAAGGGCGTCGTGCTCAGGAGTACACCCAGCAATCAGCGCAATACGTCGATGCTGCACGTAAGCACTATGACGCAGCAGAAAAGCTCAACATCCCTGATTATCAGGAGAAAGAAGACGCATTCATGCAGGTTGTTCCAGCGCCGGTAGCAACTGACATCATGCGCCTTTTCCCAGAGAAATCCGCAGCGCTCATGTATCACCTGGGGGCAAACCCAGAGAAAGCTCGCCAGTTATTGGCGATGGACGGGCAGCAAGCGCTGATTGAACTCACTCGACTATCAGAACGTTTAACTCTCAAGCCTCGTAGCAAGCCAGTTTCAGAAGCCCCTAACCCTGATGAACCAATTCAGAGGCAAGCTGTTGCAGCCAACATTTCTGCACTTGAAAAGCAGATGAATGCCGCAGCCGAAAGAGGTGATACAGAGACATATCGCAAGCTCAAGGCGCAATTGAATAAAGGATCTCGTAAATGAGCTTAAAAGAAGGCCAACTGGTCACCTACGCTATCGATGAAATCATCGAGACTGTGCAAAACCTGACGCCAATGGCGTCTAAAACCTCAAAATACACTCCTCCAGCG
The DNA here is from genome assembly GCF_005281115.1 of Citrobacter sp. wls710. NCBI lineage: Bacteria > Pseudomonadati > Pseudomonadota > Gammaproteobacteria > Enterobacterales > Enterobacteriaceae > Citrobacter > Citrobacter sp. wls710. The sequence continues at coordinate 201,768 of NZ_SZXD01000039.1, read as the reverse complement.
GCATCAATGCAGCGTTCTAGCAACACTGTCTGGATGCCGGTTGAGCAGGAAGCGCCAACCCAGACAGGATGGGATCTGACCAATAAGCAGACCAATGTTCTGGAGTTGTCAGTTAAGTGCAACATGGGGGATCCAGATAACGACTTCTTCCAGTTGCGAGCTGATGATATGCGTGACGAGCGCTCTTATCGCCGCCGTATCGCCGCATCCGCCAAAAAATTGGCGAACAACATTGAGACGGCAATTGCTAAGCAGGCAACTGAGATGGGCTCTCTGGTTGTTCATGATGCTCGCTCAATCGGTCCATCAACTGGCCTGACTGGCTGGGATTTCCTGGCATCTGCTGAAGAACTGATGTTTGCTCGCGAACTCAACCGCGACATGGGTATCAGCTACTTCATGAACCCTTCGGATTATCGCAAGGCAGGTCGTGAACTGACTGCTGGAGACATCTTTGGTCGGGTTCCTGAGGACGCGTACCACAACGGAAATATTCAGCGTCAGGTTGCTGGTTTTGATGACGTTCTGCGATCACCAAAACTGCCTACCGTCGTTGGTTCTACCGTTACCGGCGTTACTGTTACCGGTGCTCAGAAGTTTAAGCCACAGGCTTTCACTACTGACACTGACGGTAATAACGAAAACGTTGATAACCGTGTGGCAACGGTTGTTGTTTCTTCAACTACCGGCCTGAAGCGCGGCGACAAAATCAGCTTTGCTGGCGTGAAATATCTGTCTCAGATGGCGAAGAACGTACTGACCGATGACGCGACCTTCTCCATCACTCGCGTTATCGACGGCACTCATATCGAGATCACTCCTAAGCCGGTAGCGTTGGACGATGCAACCCTGACCGCAGAAGAGAAGGCGTACGCTAACGTTAACACCTCTCTGGCTGCATCCGCTCCGGTAACACTGCTGAACGTAGCCTCTACCACTGCAAACATTGGCTGGGCAGACGACTCCATTCGCCTGCTTTCTCAGCCAATTCCGGTTACGCATGAGCTGTTTGCTGGCATGAAAACTCAGTCGTTCAGCATTCCAGGCGTCGGCATTAATGGCATCTTCGCAACGCAGGGTGATATCAACACTCTGACCGGCCTGTGCCGTATCGCTGTGTGGTATTCGGCGTGTGCTGTTCGTCCGGAAGCTATCGTTGTTGGTCTGCCTAATCAGACTGCACCGTAATGAGAATGGGGCTTCGGCCCCATCTTTTTTGGAGAAGGTTATGACACAGATGGTTTTTCGCCACGGTGGCACCAAGAAGTGGAAAGGCGTTGGCTATGATTTTGAAATAATTAGCGAAGATGACCTGCAGGAGTATCTCGATGCTGGCTGGTTTGCACATCCTGATGACCTGCTAAAAGATTCTGCAGAGCCAGAGCCAGAGCCAGAAGTAAAAGAACGCAAGAAGCCGGGGCCAAAACCAAAGGGGTAGCAGATGAACCTCACAACGAAAGGTGATCTCGTTCTCGCCGCGCTGCGCAAACTCGGTGTCGCTTCAAACGCCACGCTAACCGATGTCGAGCCTCAGTCGATGGAGGACGGAGTTAACGACCTCGAGATGATGATGGCTGAGTGGCTCGGAGGGGATGACTCACCAGGAATTAGCGTGGGATATATCTTCGCTGACCCAGATATTCCCCCTGCAACTGGTGATTACCACGGGCTGGCAAACAATGCGCTCAATGCCGTGATTACCAATCTCGCATGCAGAATTGCGCCAGATTACGTGATGGAAGCATCCGGCAAACTCATTACGACCGCGCGTTACGGTAAAGAGCAACTTGTGAAGCTCTCTGCTATATCTCGCGCTCGTGACGCTAAATGTAAGTCCGGATATCCAAACCGGATGCCTATCGGCAGCGGGAACAGACTAGCTACATACAAAGGCTGGAACTATTTCCACCGCAAAGGCCCATGTGATAACGGGAGCGACTAATGCCGATTCAGCAGCTTCCATTGATAAAAGGCGTTGGTAAAAACTTCAAAACCGCCGACTACATCGACTATCTCCCGGTGAACATGCTGGCGACACCTAAAGAAGTGCTCAACAGCAACGGTTATTTGCGCTCATTCCCCGGTGTAACGAAGTTATCAGACGTTGCTGGCACATCTCGCGGCGCTGAGTTCAACACATCTCAGAATGCCGTATATCGCGTCATGGGTGGTAAGTTGTACCGGTCGGATTCTGCGGTGGGTGGTGTTTCCGGTTCGTCTCGCGTATCTCTGGCCCATGGTCGCACGTCTCAGGCTGTTTGTGTTAACGGAAATGTTGTCGAGTACCGGTACGACGGAACAGTGAAGACGATCGCCAACTGGCCTGTAAGCAGTGGGTATACGCAATATGAACTTGGCTCTGCGCGTGATGTAACCCGGCTTCGTGGGCGCTATGCCTGGGCGAAGGATAACTCAGATTCATGGTTTATTACTGACCTTGAAGATGAATCACATCCTGACCGATACAGTGCTGAGTATCGCGCTGAGTCTCAGCCCGACGGAATTATCGGCATTGGTTCATGGCGAGACTTTATTGTTTGCTTCGGTTCGTCAACGATTGAGTATTTCTCTCTTACCGGAACAACTACTGTCGGCGCGGCTATCTACGTAGCCCAACCGTCACTGATGGTTCAGAAGGGTATCGCCGGCACTTACTGCAAAACTCCTTTTGCAGACTCATATGCATTCATCAGCCACCCGGCATCAGGTGCGCCATCGGTGTACATCATCGGTTCAGGGCAGGCATCGCCAATAGCCACGGCCAGCATTGAGAAGATTATCCGCTCTTACACAGCCGATGAGCTCGCGACTGGCGTAATGGAGACTCTGCGTTTTGATGCTCATGAGCTTCTGATGATTCATCTGCCACGCCACGTACTGGTTTACGACGCATCAGCAAGCCAGAACGGTCCGCAATGGTGCGTGCTGAAAACTGGCTTATACGATGACGTATATCGCGCCATCGACTTCATGTATGAAGGTAACCAGATTACTTGCGGCGACAAACTTGAAGCGGTAACCGGTCATCTACAGTTCGATATCAGCAGCCAGTACGACAAACAGCAGGAGCACTTGTTATTTACCCCGCTATTCAAGGCAGATAACGCAAGGGTGTTCGACCTGGAAGTTGAGTCATCAACCGGTGTTGCTCAGTATGCTGACCGACTATTCCTGTCCGCAACAACTGATGGCATCAATTATGGCCGTGAGCAGATGATAGAACAGAATGCGCCGTTTATTTACGATAAACGAGTAATCTGGAAGCGCGTTGGTCGTATCAGGAAAAACATCGGCTTCAAGCTGCGCATCATCACTAAGTCACCAGTAACACTATCCGGATGTCAGGTGAGGTTAGAATAATGGCTGATGATGGATTAAAAGAACCGGTCATCATTCAGGCTACTAGCCTCGATGCTTCCATACTTCCAAGGAACGTATTCACTCAGTCCTATCTGCTCTATGTAATCGCGCAAGGTACGGACTTGGGTAACGTTGCTGGCAAGGCTAACGAGGCCGGTCAGGGGGCTTACGATGCTCAGGTTAAGAACGATGAGCAGGATGCCATCCTCGCAGACCATGAATCAAGGATTGAAGCCGCTGAAGCAACTCTCATTAACCATGAGCAGCGCATCACAGCAGCTGAGGCTACTCTTGCAGACCATGAAACAAGAATAACTGCTGCTGAAGCGGAATTGGTCGACCATGAGACAAGGATTACCGCTAATGAGGCTGAGTTAGCAGACCACGAAACGAGGATAACCCAGAACACGACTGATATCGATGGGCTCGACACGAGGCTAACCGCAGCAGAAGGAAGCATCACGACGCTGCAAACCACCGTAGCCAATCACACCACAAGAATCACCGCGCTTGAGTACGCTACAACGCGCAAGAAATCTGAGGTGGTTTACAGTGGCATTTCTCTTGTCATTCCAACTACTGGCGCAAACCTTGTCACTTTGCTTAAAGCTCTTACTCCTACCAGTGGGACGCTAGCGCCATTCTTCAACACAACGACAGATAAGCTTGTTGTTTACAACGAAAACAAGACTGTCAATTTCAAGTTGTCATTGATTGGGTCATGGCCTGGCGGAACGACAAACCGCTCTATTCAGTTAACGTTCTCCGGGGCGGTTCCGGACACGTTGGTTAACAGCAGAAACGTAGCCACAACCACAGATAACGTATTGCTGGCGACGTTCTTTAGCGTTGATGTCGGCGGGTTCCTTGCCACTAACGGCAGCACCATGACGATTCAGTCCAACGGTGCCGCATTCACGGCCACAACCATCAAAATCATTGCGGAACAGTAATGGAAATAAAGCTCATCGATAACCCGGTGAAGCTTGCAGAATTCCTCAATAATCCAGAAACAACAGGCAATATCGTAGATAGCGGTGACAAATACTACATCAAACCAGATGCGGTATATCTCGGCATCTATGAAGGCGTTCTGCTGGCTGGCGTCCATGAAGTTCGCAACTTCTGGCACAGCATTGTTGAGTGTCACGCAATTTATGACCCCGGATTCCGTGGTGAGTATGCACTAAACGGGCATCGCTTATTCTGCAAATGGCTTCTCCAGAACTCCCCATTCCTGAACAGCATCACAATGGTACCTGACACCACTAAATACGGTCGCGCGATTATCCGTCTGCTTGGTGCTACGCGCGTCGGTCATCTCGATGATGCCTATATCAGCAATGGTAAACCCGTCGGAATCACTCTCTATCAATTACCTCGCTCGAAATATGAGGAACTCTTAAATGCTAATTCATCAGATTGCCAATAAGCACCTCAACAAAGCGGTGTATCAAAAGGGTGGTGATGGCGGTGCCGGCGCACAGGCAAAGGCAACGCAGAAGGGAATCGACCTGCAGCGCGAGATGTGGCAAACGAACATGCAGAACCTTGCTCCGTTCACGCCACTTGCTCAGCAATACGTTTCACAGCTCCAGGGTCTATCTACGCTTCAGGGGCAAGGTCAGGCGCTCAATGATTACTACAACTCGCAGCAGTACAAAGACCTTGCGGGACAGGCTCGTTATCAATCCCTGATGTCTGCAGAGGCGACAGGTGGCCTTGGTTCTACCGCAACTGGTAACCAGTTAGCAGCCATTGCTCCAACTCTCGGACAGAACTGGTTATCAGGCCAGATGAACAACTACCAGAACCTGGCAAATATCGGCCTGGGTGCTTTAACTGGTCAGGCTAATGCCGGGCAGTCATATGCGAATAATGTGGGGCAGTTGTATCAGCAACAGGCCAACGCAGCAGCTGCAAACGCTAATCGACCATCCACTGGACAAAAGTTCCTGGGTGGAGCTGCAACTGGAGCGGCGGCAGGTTCTGTTGCTGGTCCATGGGGTGCTGCAATTGGTGGGGCTGTTGGTGGCCTTGGTTCATTACTTTTCTGAGGTGATAAATGGCTACGTGGCGGCAGGGTAATTCTGGCTCATTATTAGCAAGTCTTGGCGGATTAAATTCTAATGCGCCAAGAGCAAGTGATGCAGATACGGCATTGGCATACATTCGGCAGAATAATGATGACGAGCGGTCGGGGCGGAATAATATTGGCTTGCAGGCTGTCTTGGGTGCAACTAATGTCCTGCAGGGATTAAAGCAGTATGACCAAAACAAAAGACAGGGCGAGTTTCAGCAAGCGTACGGTAATGCATTTGCAACCGGCGATCGCAATGCAATGAGGCAGTTAGCTGCGCAATATCCTGAACAGTTTGATGCCGTAAGGAACGGCATGAAGTTTGTTGATGAGGATCAGAGGAACACTGTTGGAAATCTTGCAGCAAGTGCACGCCTTGCATCCTCATCCCCAGAGGCAATGGGGGCGTGGCTACAGAACAATGCTGCTGATTTATCTCGTGCAGGAATAAATCCTCAGGATGTAGCTCAACTTTATCAGCAAAACCCACAAGGATTTAGTGAGTTTGCCGATCACCTAGGCATGGCGGCCTTGGGGCCAGTTGATTACTTCAATGCCCAGGACAAGATTGTTGGTCAGGCTTTAAATCGTGACAAGCTAAACGAAACTATTCGCAGCAACCAGGCTGGAGAGGCTCTTCAGCAACGCGGGCAAGATATCACCGTTCGCGGGCAAAACATCAGCGCTCAGAACGCGGCGCTATCGCGTGAAATTCAGCGGGCCGAATTACAGGATAAGGTTCTCGATCGTCAAATCGCCAGAGAGACTAACCAGATAAAACTGGATGAGCTTAAGCAGAAGCAGGCCGATGTTCGCCAGAAAGCAGAAATAGCAAAATCTGACAGACAGGCTGCAGCGCAGGGTGCGGTTGATACGTTCAGTACGGCGCTTGATTCTCTTGGTGAGATTGAAAAAAGCCCAGGATTGTCAAAGGCAGTAGGGGTCAGATCTGCCTTCCCAACAGTGCCAGGATCTGATGCTGCAAACTTCGAGGCCCGTCTTGATACCTTCAAGGCACAGACGTTCTTGCCTATGGTAGCAAGCTTAAAAGGCATGGGGGCCTTGTCTGATGCTGAAGGTAAAAAACTATCTGATGCTGTTGGTGCGCTTAGTCCAAAAATGAGTGAGGACGCGTTCAGATCTTCAATAGGTAAAATTCGCACTCAGTTAGAAAGCAAGCTGGGGACTGTGAAGAAGCAGTTTGACTACCAGGAACCGGCAGCACCGGCGGCGCAACAACCACAACAGCAAAATGGCTACCAGTCTCTATGGGGTGATTAATGGCTAAGGCATGGAAAGACGTTATTGCCTCTCAACAGTACCAGGCATTAGCACCAGAGCAGAAAGCACAGGCGCAGGAGCAATACTTCAATGAAGTTGTAGCACCGCAAGCCGGAAACGATGCAGAACAGGCTAAACAGGCTTTCTATGCTGCTTATCCACCTCCAACGACTCAACAACCCGCACAACAATCACAGGAACCGGCACAGACACAGCAACAAGGTGGCTTCATGTCTGATCTTGGCAATGCCGCAGCAGAGACTGGACGTGGATTACTTCAGGCTGGCGTTAACTTGGCAAATATACCGGCTTCAATGGCTGACGCTGTCGCCAGTGCCGGGGCATGGGCTGGTAAGAAGCTTGGCATTGGTGACGGAACTTATCAGCCAGCACCACGCGTCACGACCCAAGGACTTGAGCAGGACTTTGGATTGCAACAAGGTGCGCTTACTCCACAGACGACGGAAGGTAAAATATTCTCTGAAGCGCTTCCATATTTGACGCCTGTTGGTGCAGAGAGAATTGCAGCGCAAGCGCCATCTATTGCTGGTCGCGTTGCTCAGGGAGCATCTCGTTTGCTGGCCGAAAACGCTGTTGGTTCATTGGCTGCAAATAGTGAGCATGATAATCCAGAAGCTCTGGCAACAGACTTAGGGACTGGTGTTGTGTTGGGCGTGGCGATTAACCAGTTAGGACGTGCAGCCGGTGCTGCTTATCGTGGAGTTCGCGGAACGATCGCGCCAGAAGCGCAACAGGCTATTCAGTTCGCTAACGCTGCTGATGTTCCTCTGCATACCACTGACGTTTTGCAGCCAAATTCCCGCGTAGGACGCATGGCTCAGACCACCGCTGAAAACATCCCATTTGCTGGAACAAGCACTATGCGAGCTAACCAGCAAGAGGCGCGTAGTCAGTTGGTAGATGAATTTGCATCACGGTTTGGTGAGTATGATCCGTCGATTGTGGTTGGTAGCCTGAAATCCAAAGCATCCGGAATCAGACAGGCGGCAGGTAGCCGTATTCAAAATGTCGAAAGCCAAATAGGAAATCTTAATGTGCAGCCATCCAGGGCAATTCAGCAGATTGATGAAGAGTTAGCAAATATGCAGCGCCTTGGAACCGTATCCGACGCTGAAACCATTTCTAAATTGCAGGCGTATCGCAATGAGCTCGATAGCGGAAATGTGGATTTCAGGCTGCTTAGAGACCTCAGAACTCAGTTCCGACAGGACGTTAAAGGTGAGCGTGTTAAGTTCATGAACAAGTCAGAGGCTGCTGTTAACCGTGTCTACAATGCTCTAACTCAGGATATGCATCAGGCTGTAGGACAGTCACTTGGTAATGAGACAATAAACAAGCTAAAACAAGCTGACGCAATTTGGGCTAATGAAGCTGAAAAGCTTAAAAACACCAGGTTGAAGACAGTTCTTCAGAAAGGGGATCTAACCCCTGAAGTGGTCAACAACATGCTTTTCAGCAAGAATAAATCGGAGGTTCAAAATCTGTACCGATCAGTCGGTCAGGTGGGGCGCGCACAAATGCGTAACGGCATCATAGGAAAAGCAATGGAGAAATCAGGCGGATCTCCAGACCAATTCCTGCGCCAGGTTAATCTGATGTCTAACCAGACTGGAATCGCTTTTAAGGGACGTGATGCTGCGTATCTGAAAGGGCTGAAGAACTATCTTGAGTCAACCAAGCGGGCAGGACAGGCTGGGGTAACAACGCCAACAGGCCAGCAGACAATCCCATTCATCTTAGGGATTGGAACTGCAACAAACCCAGCTCTAGTAGGAGCCGGTGGTGGTTATGGATTGCTGGCGAGAATGTATGAGAGTGAACCGGCACGAAACGCAATGCTTCGTCTGGCTAACACGCCACGTGGTTCTACCGCATTTGAAAAAGCGTTAGCTGAAGTTGAGAGAGCGGTTAACTCTGTTGCTCAAGGTGCAAAATCTGAAGCATTAAGCGAATAGCAGTCTACCAACTACGATGCCGCAGAGTAATAAAGCGAAGTTAAGCAAATCACGTTCCATAAAGCCTCCTTATTTTTAATCAATTATAACCCAAATTTAACGCAAAGCCGCGCAAGTTTTAGCTTCTGCGGATTTGCTGCGCCTGGAGAACAGCAATGCCAGATATCGTACCTAACATCGTCGTGAGCCAACCAGCTCAGTTATTCACATTGGCTCGTTCATTTAAAGCCAACGCTAATGGTAAAGTTTATATCGGTAAGATTGATACTGACCCGGTAAGTCCTGCGAACCAGATTCAGGTTTATCTTGAGAATGAGGATGGTAGCCATGTACCAGTAGCTCAGCCGCTTATCATCAACGCTGGAGGGTACCCAGTATATAACGGACAGATTGCGAAATTTGTGACCGTTGAAGGGCATTCCATGGCTGTGTATGACGCATATAATACGCAGCAGTTCTACTATCCAAATGTGCTTAATTATGATCCAGACCAATTTAAAATATCGTTATCTAGCGCAATGGGATTTGGATATATTGGAGGGGCTAATTATAGTCTTATTCGATCATATTCAGGAGAATTGATTAAATGTTATTGTTACGGTAGAGAAAATAACTTTGATGGAGGGTGTGGTTTTTTTGAGGTAGACCCCTTCGATACAACATCACCTGACAATGATGGCACAACATTAATTGATTCCGTCGGTAGGCGATGGAAAAGAAATTTCGAAGGTGATGTTTATTTTAAGTGGTGGGGACCAGATTTAACAGGTGGAAGTGATGTTTTATCTAAATTGAATTCAGCATCATCATTTGCTGCTTACCATAAAAAAAGGCTAGTCCTTCCATCCGGGATAGTTGGTGTTTCTGATGAGTTTATTCCAGCGGATGGCTTGGAAATATGTGGATATGGAAACTCTCTTGCCTCAGGAAACGCCTATAGTACGGTCATAAAGTGGATAGGCCCGGTTTCTACAAAAAAAGCAGTCATAAGATGTTCTAGGTCTCCAGTAGGTGAAACTCCCACAGAACCAGTAAACGGAGTAAGAATATCCAACTTAATGGTTGACGCTGACAATAAGGCGACTCATGGATTTTATTTCAGATATTTTACTAATGAATCACATTGCGACCAAATAACAGCAATAAAAGCCAGGGAGTGTGGTATTGCCATTTATCAATCATGGTTCTGCTCATTTGGAACCATTGTCGCCCATGATAATTATGGGCAGGGAGTTGTGATAGGCTACCCGATAGTTGGTGAAACCGGAGATCTCGGAGTTCAGTCGGTAAACTTCAGCAGAATTAGGACGCATACTAATGGCCTGACACATGACTTTGTGCCTGATGCTGGTTCACCTACAAGATATAAAGGCGCTGGCCTGATTACGCGTAGCAATGGGTGTACATATAATAATATTCAGTCAGAGCAAAACTTTGGTTTTGGATGGATAGAAACCTCACCGAGATCCTCAAACGAATTTGGAAGTTATTATACTGAGTTTAATGGCGTATCTGATGGTTCCAATGGGTATGGATTTTTAAGCCCTGATGATATAGGAGGCTTCAAAAGCACAGTTATTAATTCAGTAACACTCTTTTCAAGAGAGCAATTCATAAACGAGTCAGAAAAACCAGTATGCATTACTAACTTCTCGAAAGCGGTTGATGCATTTAATAGTGTATTCTCTGGTTCTGGTGGATTTAGAATCCTAGGGGGAAACTCTGAAATTATTACACAATATCAGAGTGAGGCAAATTGGGCGCAAACTCTGTATGCAATACCATATACAGTTTTTAGAGCTAAATTTATGCTAAATACAACTAGTTCATTATATGATGCAGTGTATCTTCCACCAGGAGCAACAAACATTAAAATTCATGTTCTTATAATGGAAAACTTTTCTAGTGGAGGTAAGTTTACTATAAACGGAAATGGTTCTCCAATAGCATACTATGATATTACATCGCCTGTCAGTGCTGGATTTACCATAGAAAAGGACATTTCAGGTCTGACAAGCCAGGCCCTTATACTTAGCATGGCTTCTACAACAATAACATCTGCTATTCCTGCCATATTTATGATATCTATTGGCAGGTTCAACAACGGAGATTACTCTAAACTGTTTAAATTTAGATGATGGTTTTATTTTAACCAGTTATTAGTGATCATGCTTGCCACATATAATATGTGACAAGCATGATAAATGGAACCTTACTAGAAATAATTAAATAGCATTATCGAAAACTACTACAGCGATCCCATCTTTAATATATATTGAATATTCAATATTTTTAATCAATGGTAAAATACCTTCTTTTTTGAAAGACAGAGCCATATCCTTATTTTTTGACTCTATGCCATAACCCTCACTAACGCCGATGAGTCCTTTATTCACCATTTGGTATGTTATTAGAAACTCACTAGATCTGCTTACTGAATGATAGATTAATGGTCTATCATTTGCCAATAACTCCGCTCTCTTATTAAGCCGGATTTTCCCCACTGTATTTATTTGTTTAATTCCTTCAATGTTGATTAAATCGTGGGCTACCATACTAATAACATAATCTTCAAACTCCCTTTGCGCATTTAATGCGTTTGACATTTGAGCGCTAAATGAAAGAACAGTAACTATTGGAATTAAAGCTATAAACTTTATTTTAACTGATAAATAAGAAATTAGTATTGCTAAAACTACGAAAGAACACGAAAAACTAACAAATGTTCTTGGGAATACAGGAGCATCAGCCAATAAAATAGTTGGTCCTGGTAATGATATGTACAATGAAAAAATAATAGTTGCAATTGTTAGTAACCTAAAAAACAAAGAATCTCTATCAATGTAAAGAGATTTAATGATAGCCATTAAGACGAAAAATAAAGGAATTAGAAAATAATATATCGTATGGCCTGTTATAAATTGCTCTATTAGTGAATTTATTCTATGAAATGTACCAAAAGCCTGATCTATTCCTTTGTGGTCAAGTGATATTAATTGTGCTCTTTTATTTGAAGCCCCCCAAATATTAGCTACACTAATGTAATAAATTATGTAATAAGATATAAAAACCACACATCTAAGGAAAATTGTTTTTGCAAATATCTTTAAAGTAGATCTACTATTAATAAGTAATGATGCAGACTCTACGGCTATTAAGCCAATATATATATTGGCGCATGGTTGATATAAAGATAGGGATGCAACACCCATCGCTATCTTTGAGGCTGTGCTTATATAAATGTTTGCATGTGAGTAAGTGTATGAGCAAAGACTAAGTAAAAGAGCTAGGGACATACCCAATGAATCAAATCTGTAAGCAAAATTCTGAAGAAAGTAAGGGTTGAATATAATCAACGAGGCACAAAATGTGGCTGATGGAACACCTTTTTGTAAAAGAAATCTTTGTAAATAAAGACATGCAAGCGCAATGAAGAAAGCTGAAATGATAAGGTTGTAAGGGAATATGTCTAGAAGTTTATCCCCACTTGATGATGCTAGCATTATTACTATATCTGCCAATGGTCTACCTAGAACACCCCACCCATAGTACCCATTAATTGATCTATGTAGATCATCTCTAAAATACAACCCATAATGCATTAATGGATATATAAAAACCAGCGAAAAAAAGAACATTATCGCTAGCGTTTTCTTTTCATTATCTCGTACAAAATAACTCATAAGTCGCCTATTTCTTTAGTATGTATTTTGGTCGATTTTTTGTTTCTATGTAAATACGTCCTATGTATTCACCTAAAACACCTATTCCTATAAGTTGAATTCCACCTAGGAATAGAATTGATACTATTAATGATGGGTATCCTGGGACGCTGTTGCCAAATATAACCTTATCTAAAATCATCCATATGCCATACAGGAATGAAATTCCAGCAACAAATAATCCAATATATGTCCACATGCGCAATGGGAAAGTTGAGAAACTGGTGATTCCTTCAATCGCGAGATTCCACAACTTCCAGCCATTGAACTTGCTGTCACCAGCTATGCGTTCTGCGCGAGCATACTCGACGACGTCAGTCTTTCCACCAACCCAGCTAAGGATGCCTTTCATAAACAGGTTGCGTTCAGGCATTGATTTAATGCTCTCAACCACTTCACGCGACATAAGCCGAAAGTCGCCGACGTTTTCCTCAATCTTCGGATTGCTAATTCTGTTGTGTAGCTTGTAGAACCACTCAGCAGATTTACGCTTTAACCTTCCATCGGTAGAGCGGTCTGTTCTTTTAGCCAGAACCATATCAGCGCCATCTTGCCATTTTTCAATGAGGTTAGGGATGACATCGATAGGGTCTTGCAGATCAACATCGATTGGAATGACCGCTTCCCCGGTAGCATTATCAAGCCCTGCAAACAGGGCTGGCTCTTTACCAAAGTTACGGGTGAACGACAGGGGCACTACCAATTTATCAGATACAGCGAGTGCATTGATAATTGACTCTGTTGAATCGCTGCTTCCGTCATTGATGAAGACTATCTCAATTTCGTGCTCTTTTAGGCCTTCAAACTCGCGTACTGTTTTATAAAATATGGGTATCGTGGCCTCTTCATTAAAGACCGGAACGACTAAAGAAATTTTCATTTCGCATCCCTAAAGACAATGAATTTTGAATAGATAAATCCTGCTACCAGGCTGAAACCAGAAAATGCAATCAGTGTGATTAGTGCTGGTGCATGAAGGCGATCTGCAATGTAACCGGTAAGAGTCGCCACACCACCCATAAAGATGACAAAAGCAACATACCTACCCGTTGTTGCCTTGGATTTAAACGTCCATTTGGCATTGACAAAAAAGCTGAACGTGACTGCAACGCAGAATGCGATCAGATTAGATATCGCCTGGTTCATGCTCATCAAACTAAACAATGCAGAGAAGCACAACCAATGAATTGCTGTGTTAAGCACGCCAACGGAGAAATATCGACTAAATAGCTTTAACATTATAAAAATCAGTGAATTCTTAGAGGCCGAAAGTTTAGCATTTGAAAGCGGATCGATCGACTAGTGAAGTTGGTGGGTGAGACAAAAGCGGGACACGCAAAGCTTTGCATCGGTTTGCAAGGCTTTGTGCTGCTTTCCTATGATACTTTCTCATCAATCCAGTCTGCCCACCACTGCATCATTTCCCGGCGCGTATCAAGATAAGCTGCGTGGTTGTATACTGAGCGGGTTCCTCCGCTTACGTGTGCTAGTTGCATCTCTATCGCGTCACTGTTCCAGTGTTTCTCGTTTAGTACGGTACTGAACTGGTGCCTGAACCCGTGGCCGCTTGTCTGCCCTTCATAGCCAATGCTACGAATCACGCCAAGAACAGCGTTCTCGCTGATTGGCTTCTTCCTGTCGTTTCTTCCTGGGAAGCAAAGCGAATACTGACCGGTTATATGCTGCAATACTTTAAACAACTCAACGACCTGATCTGACATAGGGACGATATGAAGCTTCCTGCCTTTCATTACAGATGGGTCTATGCTGATAATCCTGTTCTCATAATCTATTCCTGACCATACCAGCGATCTCATCTCGACGGTTCTCATGGCTGTATAGTGCAATACCTGCGCTGCAATCTTCATTACTATCCAGCCGCCGTACGCGTTCAATGCGCGCTGAAATTCATGTATGCGATGCATGGGAAGAAAAGGGTAGTTATTCTTGCGATATCCTTTCATGGCCCCAGCAAGGTCAGGAGACGGATTGTATTTAGCCCTGCCTGTTACTATCGCATAACTGAATACCTCACCGCATCTGCGCCTCGCTTTATCAGCGCGTTCCATTGCGCCCCTGTCCTCGAATAGCCTGATGACCTTCAGCAGAGTCATTGGCTCTACTTCTTCCATGCGTAAATGGCCGATGATCGGAAGTATGTCATCCGTGAACATGCCCATCATCTCGTCAGCATATCCTTTCGACCACACTTTTGATTTGTGAGCATGCCATTCGCGGAAAATGTCACCGAACGAATCGGCTACAGCCTCTTTCTCTTTCTTCTTTATAGCTTGCTTTTGTTCTGCCGGATCAACACCTGCCAGCAACTTCATTTTTGCTTCTGACTGCTTTGACCTGGCCTCTGTGAGAGATATTTGAGGGTATGGTCCGATAACCAGCGTCTTTTCTTTTCCGTCGAACCGGTACCGCATGCGCCACACCTTTTTCCCTGACGGGGGAACGAACAGAAATAGACCTCCAGCATCTGTAAGGCGATATGATTTTTCCGCAGGCTTTGCTGCGTCGATTTGCTTTACCGTAAGCATGTGGGCATAAATCCATGGTCATTTTTCAGTATGCCCACAATATGCCCGCAAAAGTTTGGCGCAGTCAATTCATGTTGAGTAATGTGCGGTAACGTCGAAATGTTTGTGTGACAGTAATATCAGGGTTTTTGGTAATGAGAGGAAATGGCGGGTAACGAATAAATGGTGTCCCCTGCAGGAATCGAACCTGCAACTAGCCCTTAGGAGGGGCTCGTTATATCCATTTAACTAAGGGGACGAAGCGGCACGATTATAGCGTTTTTTACCCTCAACGGTAAGTCTCAAGCCGCCTGACTGCTCAAACAGTCACCATTCAAGCCTGTTTTTTCTGGTTTTTCTGCTTTTGCTCGTCGCGTTTGGCTTGCTGCCTGGCTTCTTCCTTGCGTTTGTTGCTCATATCATTGCGAATCTGCGCGTGGCTCATCAGCGCAAAGATAAACGTACCGCCGCAGATATTTCCGGCGAGTGTCGGTAACGCAAAGGGCCAGAAGAAATCACCCCAGTGCAGCGTACCATTAAAGACCAGATAGAGAATTTCCACTGAGCCGACGACGATATGTGTAGTATCGCCTAGCGCAATTAGCCAGGTCATCAGAATAATGACCACAATCTTCGCCGCACCGGCCGCAGGAAACATCCAGACCATTGTGGCAATCAGCCAGCCAGAAATAATCGCGTTAGAAAACATCTCTGTTGGGCTGTTTTTCATCACGTCCATGCCGATTTTGACAAAGGCGTCGCGGGTCTGTTCATCAAAAATCGGCATATATTCAAAGGCCCATGCCGCAACGCCGGTACCGATAATATTGCCCAGTAAAACCACTCCCCACAGGCGCATTAACAGGCCAAAATTGCCGAGGGTGGGGTTTTGCATAACCGGTAGTACGGCAGTGACGGTATTTTCGGTAAAAAGCTGCTGGCGGGCCATGATGACGATGATAAACCCGAAGGTATAACCAAGATTCTCGAGTAAAAAACCTCCAGGCACGCCTTCTAATTGCACGTGAAAAATCCCTTTTGCCAGTAACGAGGCACCCATCGATAGCCCGGCAGCGATGGCCGACCACAGCAGCGCCATCGCATCACGTTCCATCTCTTTCTCCCCATCCTGGCGGATATGTTCATGGATCGCCATCGCCCGGGAAGGGAGTCTGTCCTCATCGACCTCTATCTTTTTACCTTCTAGCTTTTCATCACTTTCGACCTGGATTTCGTCGCTGTGCCGATCGATTTTTTCTTTCTCAATATCATTCATAGCCGAATCCTGAATAAGCACGTATTGCTAAAGCGTAGCGGTTTTTATCCGAAAATCAGCGGGAGAAAGTCTGAGATAGCAAAAATGGTAACGTTTGTTTTTATCGGGTTAGCTAAAATAGAACCGCCGCGTAGTGTGCATTACCAGGCTATGATCAAATCAGTAAGACCGGGTATATAGACATCGTTTGACGTGCTGTTACAATCGCTCACATCTTAACAGGCGGATACGTCATCGTTCCGTCATGGATGGCAATCAGCGATAGCCATATTACACAGGGAGACACTTATGAAGCTTCGCCTGTCGGCGCTTGCGCTGGGAACCACACTTTTGGTGGGGTGTGCGAGCTCCGGTACTGAACAGCAGGGGCGTTCGGATCCATTTGAAGGGTTCAACCGCACTATGTACAACTTTAACTTTAATGTTTTAGATCCCTATATTGTTCGACCGGTAGCAGTAGCCTGGCGTGATTATGTCCCGCAGCCGGCGCGTAATGGTTTAAGCAACTTTACGGGCAACCTTGAAGAGCCGGCCGTCATGGTCAACTATTTCCTGCAAGGCGATCCTTATCAGGGGATGGTGCATTTTACCCGTTTCTTCCTGAACACCCTATTGGGGATGGGTGGCTTTATCGATGTGGCGGGTATGGCGAATCCGAAGCTACAGCGCGTTGAACCACACCGCTTTGGCAGTACGTTAGGTCACTATGACGTGGGTTACGGACCGTATATGCAGCTTCCGTTCTACGGTAGCTTCACGTTGCGCGATGATGGTGGCGATATGGTGGATACGCTGTATCCGGTATTGTCCTGGCTGACCTGGCCGTTGTCGATAGGTAAATGGACCGTTGAAGGGATTGAAACCCGCGCACAGCTGCTTGATTCCGACGGTCTGCTGCGTCAGTCTTCCGACCCTTACATCATGGTACGTGAAGCCTACTTCCAGCGTCATGACTTCATCGCGAACGGCGGGAAACTTAAACCAGAAGAAAACCCGAACGCGAAAGCCATTCAGGATGATTTAAAAGATATCGATTCCGAGTAAGGAATTGATGCAAATAAAAAGGTGAGCTAAAAAAGCTCACCTTTTTTACGTCGGAAGAAAATCAGAACGCGTAGTTGAAGTTGGTACCGAACAGCCAGGCTTTACCTTCAGAATCGAAAGTATACGGGCCTTCTTTGACGGTCACTTTCTGTCCGTGCATATAAGAAACACCGACATCAATAGATGCGTCATCATTGAATGCGTAAGTCGTACCCGCGCTCAGCCACAGGCGGTCCTGGTCTGGAATGGAGATGGAACGCTTGCTCGCAGGAACCGGGCTGTCGTCATAGGCGATACCGGTACGGAAGGTCCAGCTTTTATCCATATAGTAGGTTGTGCCCAGAGCGATGCGGTAAGAATCCTTGAAGCCTTCTTCTTTATAGAACAGTGTCTGGCCGTTGGTGCCGGTGGCTTTCAGCTCCTGGAACTGGCTCCAACTGGTATAAGCCATGCTGTAGTGAATAGCCCATTGCGGAGCGATGCGGTTATAGCCCGACAGTTCCCACATTTCCGGCAGGTTCAGCGTCAAAGAACCTGGGACGGTGGCATTGGTTGTTCCCCATGGGAACACGGTGCCTGCGCCAGGTAACGCATTGGCCTGAGAACGAATGCCGCTTTTGTAATCGCCATCGAAGTCGATTTTAACTTCAGAGCGGTACGTCAAGCCGTAACGGTTGTTTTTATCCAGCTCGTACAAAATACCGGCATTCCAGCCGTAGCCCCATTCGTCACCCTTCAGGCTGGCAATTTTGTTGCTGACTTTCGGTAATGCAGCCGTCTGCTCACCAGAATAACGCTCAATTTTTGCATCGGCGTAGACGGCATTAAAACCAACACCAAAGCTCCAACTGTCATTCAGACGGTAGGCACCGCTCAGGTTAAGGTTGACCGTTTTAAGGTCAGTCTTCCCACCGTATTCACCGACGATATAGCTGTCATTAAACTCGGTCGCCAGACCATAGTTAGAGGTGACAGATGCACCCCAACCAAACTGTTCGTTGATAGGCATCACGAAGTGAGCGTTAGGAACCCACGCCGTCGGGGCGATGTTATCTGCGTCGGTGCTACGTCCGGTGAATGGCGATTTACCGGAAATATTAACGTCTGGATCGATATACACTGCACCCGCAGAAAAAGTGGGGCGATCAAACATCATAATCAGTGCCGGGTTACGACTGGCGTTACCTGCATCATCTGCAATAGCGCCTTCACCCGAATATGCCCGGCCAAGGCCAGAGGAAGAAAATTCGTTTAACTGAAAGCCTGCAGACCAGGCCTGTGTGGAGATAATTGCCACTGCGACTGCGAGAGCAGACTTTGTAAACAGGGTTTTCTGGCTCATGACCATAACCTCATAGATTTATTTTTATACAAACAATGTTACATACCGTAACAGGAGCGCGAAGTGTAGGGTCTGAGGTACGACATAGAAATCAGACCAGTGCCGAGAGTATAGGTCTGACCAGCTGAAATGTTGCAAGTATGTTTATAAATATTTTCAATTCTGATCTCGGAAACGCGATCCAGCTGGCAAAATTGCGGGTATGCGCACTCACCTGTTTGGGTGATTTTTGTTTTAGATCATTTTTAAGTGTGATTTCGGTCACTTATCGCATTTCATACAATTAACGACTGGAGAGGCGAAAGAGGGGAGCGTAAAATATCCCCATCGTTTATCTGGCACCTCAGGTGCGAATACAGAGGAAATCTACAATGAGTAAATGCAGTGCTGATGAAACCCCGGTTTGCTGCTGTATGGATGTTGGCACCATCATGGACAACTCCGATTGCACCGCGTCATACAGCCGTGTGTTCGCGAATCGCGCAGAGGCAGAAGAAACGCTGGCCGCTCTGACTGAAAAGGCGCGTGGCGTGGAATCTGAGCCTTGCCAAATCACCTCTACTTTTACTGAAGAGTCAGATGGTGTGCGTCTGGATATTGACTTTGTTTTTGCTTGTGAAGCAGAAACGCTGATTTTCCAGCTGGGCCTGCGTTAATCCCTTCTATTTATGCCCTTGCTACCTGGTGGCAAGGGCATTTTCGTAACAGTCAGTGATTATTCACTGTGTCTTAGCTCCCACTTTCTTTTCTCTCCGCTTGGCTAAATGTAAAAAATTGGTTAAGACTGTGATCAGGTCAGACCACTTATTTTTATTTTTTACAGGGGAGTGTTATGAGTCAGGCTTTACCGCTGGTTACCCGCCAGGGCGATCGCATCGCCATTGTAAGCGGATTGCGTACGCCATTTGCCCGTCAGGCAACCGCATTTCATGGCATTCCCGCCGTAGATTTGGGGAAAATGGTTGTTGGCGAACTGCTGGCGCGTAGCGAAATACCCGCTGATGTGATTGAGCAACTGGTCTTTGGCCAGGTGGTACAAATGCCTGAAGCCCCCAATATTGCTCGTGAAATCGTGCTGGGAACCGGTATGAATGTGCACACGGACGCCTACAGCGTAAGCCGAGCCTGCGCCACCAGTTTCCAGGCAGTAGCGAATGTCGCGGAAAGCCTGATGGCGGGAACGATTCGCGCCGGAATTGCCGGCGGGGCGGACTCGTCGTCAGTCCTGCCGATTGGCGTCAGCAAAAAACTGGCGCGTGTGCTGGTGGATGTCAATAAAGCCCGCACGACAGGGCAACGCCTGAAACTGTTTTCCCGGCTGCGTTTACGTGACCTGATGCCTGTGCCGCCAGCCGTCGCTGAATATTCCACCGGCTTGCGCATGGGGGATACGGCCGAGCAGATGGCGAAAACCTATGGCATTACTCGCGAGCAGCAGGATGCCCTGGCGCATCGTTCGCACCAACGTGCCGCTCAGGCATGGGCTGAAGGAAAGCTCGCCGATGAGGTGATGACCACCTACGCGCCACCGTTTAAAGACCCTCTTTCCGAAGATAACAACATTCGCGGCAACTCTACGCTGGCCGATTACGCCAAACTGCGTCCGGCATTTGACCGAAAGCACGGTACAGTGACTGCGGCGAACAGTACCCCGCTGACGGACGGCGCAGCCGCCGTGATATTGATGACAGAGTCGCGAGCGAAAGAGCTGGGGCTGGTGCCGCTGGGGTATTTACGCAGCTATGCTTTCACCGCAATTGATGTCTGGCAGGACATGCTGCTGGGGCCGGCGTGGTCAACGCCGCTTGCGCTGGAGCGAGCTGGACTGACGATGGCGGATTTAACCTTGATCGATATGCATGAAGCCTTTGCCGCACAAACGCTGGCGAATCTTCAGTTGCTGGGCAGCGAACGTTTTGCCCGCGAAGTGTTGGGGAGGGCACATGCCACTGGCGAGGTTGATGACAGTAAATTTAACGTGCTGGGCGGATCGATTGCCTATGGACACCCCTTCGCCGCTACTGGTGCGCGAATGATTACGCAAACCCTCAATGAATTACGCCGCCGTGGCGGCGGTTTTGGCTTAGTGACCGCCTGTGCGGCAGGTGGTCTGGGTGCGGCAATGGTTCTGGAGGCGGAATAATGGAAATGACATCGGCTTTTACGCTTAATGTGCGTTTGGATAACGTCGCTGTTGTCACCATTGATGTACCCGGAGAGAAAATGAATACCCTGAAAGCGGAGTTTGCTTCTCAGGTTCGGGCCATCCTGAAACAAATTCGCGACAACAAAGCGCTGCGCGGTGTGGTGTTCATTTCAGCGAAACCCGATAACTTCATCGCCGGAGCTGATATCAACATGATTGGTAGCTGTCGCAGCGCGCAGGAAGCCGAAACGCTGGCCCGCCAGGGCCAGCAGATTATGGCAGAAATTCACGCGTTACCGATCCCGGTTATCGCCGCGATTCATGGCGCTTGTCTGGGCGGTGGCCTGGAGATGGCGTTGGCCTGCCATAACCGTATTTGTACGGATGATGCTAAAACCGTACTGGGTTTGCCGGAAGTCCAGCTTGGCCTGTTGCCCGGCTCCGGCGGTACGCAACGCTTACCACGCCTTATTGGCGTCAGTACTGCGCTGGATATGATCCTCACAGGGAAACAATTGCGCGCAAAACAGGCACTTAAAGTGGGTCTGGTGGATGAGGTCGTGCCGCAGTCTATTTTACTGGAAGCTGCCGTTGAACTGGCTAAAAAAGACAGTTCTTCACACCGGGACCTGCCCGTACGTGAGCGGGTGTTAGCGGGACCGCTGGGACGAGCGCTGCTATTCCGTATGGCCAGTAAAAAGACGGCGCAAAAAACGCAGGGAAATTATCCCGCGACGGAACGTATCCTTGAGGTCATTGAAACCGGCCTTGCACAAGGAAGCAGTAGCGGTTATGACGCAGAAGCCCGCGCATTTGGGGAGCTGGCGATGACCCCTCAGTCTCAGGCGCTGCGGCACGTCTTTTTTGCCAATACCAACGTGAAAAAGGATCCTGGTAGTGATGCAAAGGCGGGGCCGCTAAGCAGCGTCGGTATTCTGGGTGGCGGTCTGATGGGCGGTGGTATCGCCTATGTGACGGCCTGTAAAGGTGGCTTGCCAGTCCGTATCAAAGATATTAGTGCTAAGGGAATCAACCACGCGCTGAAGTACAGTTGGGATCAGCTTGAAACGAAGGTTCGTCGCCGTCTTATCAAAGCCAGCGAGCGCGATAAACAGCTGGCGTTAATCTCGGGATCTACCGATTATCGCGGTTTTGCGCATCGCGATCTGGTTATTGAAGCCGTGTTCGAAGATCTGGCGTTAAAACAACAGATGGTGGCAGAAGTTGAACAAAATTGCGCACCTCACACTATTTTTGCTTCCAATACCTCATCTTTACCGATTAGTGATATTGCGGCTAAGGCTGCCAGACCTGAACAAGTGATTGGTTTGCACTTTTTTAGCCCGGTTGAAAAAATGCCGCTGGTTGAGGTCATTCCGCATGCAACGACCTCTGAGCAAACTATTGCAACAACCGTCAAGTTGGCGAAAAAACAGGGTAAAACACCGATAGTCGTCAGAGATAAGGCCGGGTTTTACGTTAACCGCATTTTAGCGCCTTACATCAATGAAGCTATACGCCTGTTAACCGAAGGCGAGCGGGTTGAAGCCATTGACGCCGCGCTGGTTAAGTTTGGTTTTCCGGTTGGGCCAATCCAACTTTTGGATGAGGTCGGAATTGATACGGGCACTAAAATTATACCTGTGCTTGAGGCCGCGTATGGAGAACGTTTTAGCGCGCCTGCAAATGTTGTTGCTTCAATTTTGAATGACGATCGCAAAGGTAGAAAAAATGGTCGTGGTTTCTATCTTTATGGGGCGAAAGGGCGTAAAAGCAAAAAACAGGTCGACCCTGCAATTTATACGCTTATTGGCGCTCAGGGCCAGGCCCGACTCCCCGCCACGCAAATTGCTGAGCGGTGCATCATGTTAATGCTCAATGAAGCAGCACGCTGCTTCGACGAGAAGGTCGTCCGCAGCGCGCGTGATGGCGACATCGGTGCTGTATTTGGTATTGGTTTTCCGCCATTCCTCGGCGGCCCGTTCCGGTATATGGATTCCCTCGGCGCGGGTGAAGTAGTTGCGGCTCTGCAACGGCTATCAACACAATATGGCTCGCGGTTTACACCGTGTGAGCAATTATTGCTGATGGCGGAACGTGGTGAAAGATTCTGGAATAGTAGGGAAACTGACCTGAATTCATGAGGTCAAAGGTAGGATGAATCCGCACTGAATGTATGGCCCATGCTCAAAATGTAAACAGAGATTGACTATACTTACGCCGTTGAGGTAAAAAACAGCGTTTCATTCGGTGAATGGATAAGGCACAATGCCGGCCACCATATCGTTACCACGGTCAATAGGGGCTGTGACTAACTGGTGTTGGTGATTCTGGTTAACAAAAGCGGTGCAATATGCAAGTTTTTATCATGCGTCACGGCGACGCGGCCCTCGATGCCGCCAGTGATTCGGTTCGTCCTTTAACCTCTTGTGGTTGTGACGAATCTCGCCTGATGGCGAACTGGCTGAAAGGTCAAAAAGTGGATATCGAACGCGTTCTGGTGAGCCCGTTCCTGCGAGCCGAACAAACGCTGGATGTGGTGGGGGAATGCATGAACCTGCCAACCGACGTGGATGTTTTGCCGGAGCTGACTCCCTGCGGCGATGTCGGTCTGGTCAGCGCCTATTTACAGGCTCTGGCCAATGAAGGTATCGCCACGGCGCTGGTGATCTCTCACTTGCCTTTAGTGGGGTATCTGGTGTCTGAGCTTTGCCCAGGCGAAACTCCGCCGATGTTTACCACGTCAGCGATTGCCAGCGTAACGCTTGATGAAAGCGGAAAAGGGGTTTTCAACTGGCAGATGAGCCCGTGTAACCTCAAAATGGCGAAAGCGATATAAGTAGGCCGGATAAGGCACAACCACCATCCGGAAAATAAAAGAGCCGCAAACGCGGCTCTTTCTGTTTTTCTGCATCAGGGAAGTTCTGGCGGCAGCCACTCTTCCACTTCAATCAGCACCAGCAGCGCGGCGTCGCCCCCATACTCTTTCGGCGCCTGATGAAAGGCCATCACGTGCGGATGCTGTGCCAGCCAGAGAGGCGTTTGCTGTTTAAGAATATGCTTTCCGTGGCCATGCATAACGCAGGCGCAAAATACGTGCTCACGACGACAGGCGGCGATTAGCGCGCCTAATTCCTGTTTGGCCTGTTGCTGGGTCAGTCCGTGCAAATCGAGAAATAGCTCCGGGGAGTAGTCGCCACGACGCATTTTCTTCAGTTCGAAATGGCTGACGTCAGCACGCAGATATCTCACCGGGCCGTCCGTGTTCAGCAACGGCTGAAATTCGTCAGAAAAATAGTGGCTGGCATCAGCCTGTTCCTGCAACAGCCTTTTAACCGGGACCTCGGTGATTTTTTTACGTAGCGGTCGGTGAACAATAGTGTCTTGCTTAATTTTACGCGTGCCGGTCATCAGCTGGCGAAACAGCGTCTGATCCTCCTCGCTGAGCGATGTTTTCTTTTTCATTCGAGAGTCTCATCTTTTATTTTCCGTTAGTTTAACCCGACTCGACGGGCATCCGATCGCTTAAAACGCAATTTTCGCGTTCAGGCCCGGTGTGGATGCTGATTTATCGCCGTCTTCGTGGCAAACTAGCCGCCGAAATTAATACGAGCATGCCCTGGAGGAATACGTGGATAAAATTTTCGTCGATGAAGCAGTGAGTGAACTGCATACCATTCAGGACATGTTGCGTTGGGCGGTCAGCCGTTTTAGCGCGGCGAACATCTGGTATGGCCATGGCACGGATAACCCATGGGACGAGGCCGTACAGCTGGTGCTGCCGTCGCTCTATTTACCGCTGGATATACCTGAAGATATGCGCACTGCGCGTCTGACCTCCAGTGAGCGCCATCGTATTGTTGAACGCGTGATTCGCCGCGTCAACGAGCGTATCCCGGTTGCTTATCTGACCAATAAAGCCTGGTTCTGCGGGCATGAGTTTTATGTTGATGAACGCGTGCTGGTTCCACGCTCACCGATTGGCGAACTGATCAATAATCGTTTTGCGGGCCTCATCAATGAGCAGCCGCAGCATATCCTTGATATGTGTACCGGCAGCGGCTGCATCGCTATTGCCTGCGCGTATGCTTTCCCGGAAGCCGAAGTGGATGCGGTGGATATTTCCACTGACGCGCTGGCCGTGACCGAACACAATATTGAGGAACATGGTCTGATCCATCACGTGACGCCGATCCGCTCCGATCTGTTCCGCGATCTGCTGAAAGTGCAGTATGACCTGATTGTGACCAACCCGCCGTATGTCGATGCGGAAGATATGTCCGATCTGCCAAACGAATATCGTCATGAACCTGAGCTGGGTCTGGCGTCAGGTAGCGATGGGCTGAAACTGACTCGCCGCATTCTGGGGAACGCTCCAGATTACCTGGCAGATAACGGTATTCTGATTTGTGAAGTCGGAAACAGCATGGTACATCTGATAGAGCAATACCCGGATGTACCGTTCACCTGGCTGGAGTTTGACAACGGCGGTGACGGTGTATTCATGCTGACCAAAGAACAGTTAGTTGCTGCTCGCGAGCATTTCAGCATTTATAAAGACTAAATACACGCGCACAAACACAACACTCATAACGGAGCCGTGATGGCAGGAAACACAATTGGGCAACTCTTTCGCGTAACCACATTCGGCGAATCACACGGGCTGGCGCTCGGTTGTATTGTCGATGGTGTTCCGCCGGGCATTTCTCTGACAGAAGCTGACCTGCAGCACGATCTCGACAGACGTCGCCCGGGGACGTCGCGTTACACTACGCAGCGCCGTGAACCGGATCAGGTGAAAATCCTCTCTGGTGTGTTCGAAGGCGTGACCACCGGTACCAGCATTGGTCTGCTGATCGAAAATACCGATCAGCGTTCACAGGATTACAGCGCGATTAAGGATGTTTTTCGTCCTGGTCACGCCGACTATACCTATGAGCAAAAATACGGTCTGCGCGACTATCGTGGAGGTGGACGCTCATCCGCACGTGAAACAGCGATGCGCGTGGCGGCCGGGGCGATTGCCAAAAAATATCTGGCGGAAAAATTCGGCGTTGAAATTCGCGGCTGTCTGACGCAGATGGGCGATATCCCGCTGGAGATTAAAGACTGGTCTCAGGTGGAGCTTAACCCGTTCTTTTGCCCGGATCCGGATAAAATCGAGGCGCTCGATGAACTGATGCGCGGCCTGAAAAAAGAGGGCGACTCCATAGGAGCGAAGGTCACCGTAGTGGCAAGCGGCGTACCTGCGGGTCTCGGTGAACCTGTATTTGACCGCCTGGATGCCGACATCGCCCATGCGCTAATGAGCATTAACGCCGTTAAGGGCGTTGAGATTGGCGACGGATTTGACGTTGTTGCGCTGCGCGGCAGCCAGAACCGAGATGAAATCACCAAAGAAGGTTTCCAGAGTAACCATGCGGGCGGCATTCTGGGTGGGATCAGCAGCGGGCAACAAATCATTGCTCATATGGCGCTGAAACCGACGTCCAGTATTACCGTTCCCGGACGCACGATTAACCGCTTCGGTGAAGAAGTCGACATGATCACTAAAGGTCGTCACGATCCATGCGTTGGGATCCGCGCTGTGCCGATCGCCGAAGCGATGCTGGCGATCGTATTGATGGATCACCTGCTGCGTCAGCGGGCGCAAAACGCGGACGTGAAGACCGATATTCCACGCTGGTAAGAGATGAACAAAATGGCACTTGCGGCGCTGGCTCTGTTTGCCAGTACCGCCTGTCTGGCGGCGACGCCCTGGCAGAAAATTACCCATCCGGTGGCAGGCAGCGCGCAGTCTATCGGCGCGTTCTCCAATGGCTGCATTGTTGGTGCAGATACGCTGCCTGTACAGTCAGAACACTATCAGGTGATGCGCACCGATCAGCGACGTTATTTTGGTCATCCGGATCTGGTGATGTTTATCCAGCGTCTGAGTAATCAGGCGAATAATCTGGGGCTGGGCACGGTGTTAATCGGCGATATGGGGATGCCGGCCGGTGGGCGTTTCAATGGCGGTCATGCCAGCCACCAGACGGGCCTGGATGTGGATATTTTCCTGCAGTTGCCGAAAACGCGCTGGACCCAGTCACAATTGCTGCGTCCTCAGGCGTTAGATTTGGTCTCACGGGATGGCAAACATGTCGTGCCGTCGCTGTGGAAGCCGGAGATTTTCAGCCTGATTAGGCTGGCGGCAAAAGATAATGAAGTCACGCGTATTTTTGTGAATCCGGCGATTAAGCAGCAGCTGTGTCTGGATGCAGGGACCGACAGGGACTGGTTGCGTAAAGTGCGACCGTGGTTCCAGCATCGTGCGCATATGCACGTACGATTACGTTGTCCTGCTGACAGCCTGGAGTGCGAAGATCAACCTTTGCCCCCACCGGGTGACGGCTGTGGCGCAGAGCTGCAAAGCTGGTTCGAACCTCCTAAACCTGGAACCACCAAGCCTGAGAAGAAGACACCGCCGCCGTTGCCGCCTTCCTGCCAGGCGCTACTGGATGAGCATGTACTCTAATGGATCATTTTGTCTCTCTGTTTATGGTGTCGCCACTGCTGTTGGGTGTGCTTTTTTTTGTGGCAATGCTGGCAGGTTTTATTGACTCTCTGGCCGGGGGCGGCGGTTTACTCACCATCCCGGCATTGATGGCGGCCGGAATGCCGCCCGCGCAAGCACTGGCCACCAATAAGCTGCAGGCCTGCGGGGGATCTATCTCTTCCTCGATCTATTTTATTCGCCGGGGCGTGGTTAATCTGGCGGATCAGAAGCTCAACATCTTCATGACCTTTGTCGGTTCAATGAGCGGCGCATTGTTGGTCCAGCATGTGCAGTCCGACATATTACGCCAGATCCTGCCGGTGCTGGTTATCTGTATTGGCCTCTACTTTCTGTTGATGCCCAGAGTGGGCGAAGAAGACCGGCAGCGTCGACTGCACGGTTTGCCTTTCGCGCTGGTGGCCGGAGGCTGCGTTGGTTTTTACGATGGCTTTTTTGGTCCGGCAGCGGGATCGTTCTACGCGCTGGCTTTTGTCATGCTGTGCGGATATAACCTGGCGAAATCGACGGCCCACGCCAAAGTATTAAATGCCACCTCGAATATCGGTGGGTTGTTGCTGTTTGCCCTCGGCGGCAAAGTGATTTGGGCGACCGGGTTTGTGATGCTCATTGGCCAGTTTATTGGCGCACGGATGGGATCGCGACTGGTGCTCAGCAAAGGACAAAAACTCATTCGGCCTATGATCGTTATTGTCTCCGCCGTAATGAGCGCCAAGCTACTTTACGATAATCATGGACAGGAGATTCTCCACTGGCTGGGGATGAACTAATGAATAACACCCATCACTACGAACAGTTAATTGAGATTTTTAACGGCTGCTTTGCCGATGAATTTAATACCCGTCTGATTAAAGGCGATGACGAACCGATCTATCTTCCTGCTGATGCGGAAGTACCGTATCACCGTATCGTTTTTGCGCATGGTTATTACGCCAGCGCCTTACATGAAATTTCGCACTGGTGTATTGCGGGTAAAGCGCGTCGTGAGCTGGTTGACTTTGGTTACTGGTACTGCCCGGATGGACGCGACGCGAACACGCAATGCCAGTTTGAAGATGTGGAAGTGAAGCCGCAGGCGTTTGACTGGCTGTTCTGCATGGCGGCGGGCTATCCGTTTAACGTCAGTTGCGACAATCTGAACGGAGACTTTGAACCGGATCGCGTGGTATTCCAGCGTCGTGTGCATGCCCAGGTGATGGAGTATCTGGAAAAGGGGATCCCGGAGCGTCCAGCGCGCTTTATTAACGCGTTACAGAATTATTATCACACGCCTGAACTTAAGGCGGAACAATTCCCGTGGCCCGAAGCGCTCAACTGAAGCCGCCGCCACGTTTACAATGAGGAAAGAAGATGATCGCGGAGTTTGAATCACGCATTCTGGCATTAATCGACGATATGGTAGAGCACGCCAGCGATGATGAGTTGTTTGCCAGTGGCTATTTGCGTGGGCACCTGACGCTGGCCGTAGCAGAGCTGGATGCTGGCGAGGACCATTCCGCTGAGGCATTGTACGCCAATGTGACCAGCAGCCTGGAAAAAGCGATTAGCGCAGGCGAACTTTCGCCGCGTGACCAGGCGTTAGTGAAAGAGATGTGGGACATGCTGTTCCAGAAGGCGACAAAACACTAATTGCCCGTAGGCCGGATTAAGGTACAGGCACCGCCATCCGGCATTCTCACCTTACCGGGTGGCGTTAACGCTTACCCGGCCTACAATTTCACCGCTTTACCCTTCAATAACTTCCTGACCCACAGTCGATTCGGATTCAGCGCCGCCAGCGTGCTGGCATCCATAGGGATAGGTTCATCGCTCATTTGTGATGCCAGAATTTCTGCACATAGCGGGGCAGTACACAACCCGCGCGAACCCAGCGCGCCCAGCATAAATAAATCAGCATAAACCGGGGCGTTCACCGCGTGCGCTTTGTCTTCGGCAAGCGTGGCGTACTGGCTGAGCGTGGCGTCATAGTCCGCGACATTACCCACCATCGGGATGTGATCGCGCGTAGCGCAGCGGACCCCGCAGCGGGCAGCATGCGCACTGACGTCCACCTCTTTTGCCCATGCGGCGTGCGGGAAGCAGTCGATTAAGCGCTGACGATTTTGCTGCTGGTCCTCCTCGCGATACTCAGTCTCTTCACTCCCACGATGATAGCTGGCACCAATGCAGTGTTGCTGGTTTTGCGGGTTATGCGGCGTGAGGTAACCGTCGTAGCACAACACCTGGCGTAGCGCTGACAGCGCGGGCGTGGTGGGGATATGACTCACCTGGCCGCCAACGGAATAGACCGGTAACGTCTGCGTCTGCTCAAAGCTGTTAATGCGATGGCCGTTAGCCAGAACCACCGCTGCGTGAGTGGCGGTTTCTCCACAGGCAAACTGCAATTTCCAGCCTGCTGTCTGGCGTGAAAGTGAGGCCAGAGTATGTTGGTAGCGGGTGCGTAATCCCAGGGTTGTGGCATAGTCCAGTACGGCAGCGGTTAACTGCGCCGGGCACAGCCATCCACCGGCAGGATACTGAATCCCGCCGCACCCGGTTTCGACGCCGGTGGTCTGTAAAACTTGCTCTGCGTCAACGCCGACGGCAAGCGCATCGGGCAGTTCAAGAGACAGCATTTGAGTGATTTTCTGCTGACTTTTTTCATCCCATGCGAGCTGCGTCACGCCGCACCAGTCATGCGCGAACTCTACCGGAAGGGCATCATACAGGCGGCGGGCGAAGGTAAACGCGGTGGGGAAAAAGAGATTAATGGCCGCGTCATGCTTGCTGAGTAACGGATAGAGTGCGCCCTGGCGATTACCGGATGCGCCCCCGGCAGGTTTATCGTCCGCGCAATAGAGCGTGACCTGCCAGCCGCGGCGCAGTAGCGCCAGCGACAGCAATGCGCTGGCGATGCCTCCGCCAATAATAGCGGCTTCGCGCTTATCTGTGCCCGTGCGCGTGAACCACGGAGCCGATGAAGGGAGTGCCAGAGTCTGTTCCATAACGCCACAAAGCATTTCGCGTTTGCGGCCAAAGCCTTTGCGCTTTTGCATCGTAAATCCGGCTTCCTGCAACCCCCGTCGCACAAAGCCTGCCGATGTGAAGGTAGCCAGCGTGCCGCCGGGGCGAGCCAGTCGGGCCATCGCGTTAAACAGCGTTGGCGTCCACATGTCCGGATTCTTCGCCGGGGCGAAACCGTCCAGGAACCAGGCGTCCACTTTTTGATTCAGGGAATCATCGAGTTTGCTGGTCAGTTCGTTAATATCGCCAAACCACAAATCCAGCGTGACGCGCCCATCATCAAGCCCGCCAGCGGCAGCGGCCACTGCGCCTGTAACGCCGTGGCCCACGGGGCAAGCTCCGGCCAGTGCTGATGGGCTAAGGTTAGATCTTCACGCGTCAGCGGATATTTTTCAAAACTGATGAAATGTAATCTTTTCAGGGTAGCGTCAGGGTGCGTATCACGAAAATCAGCAAATGCCTGCCAGAGAGTCAGGAAATTAAGCCCGGTGCCAAACCCACTTTCCGCCACCACGAAAAGGGGACGTGAATGCACAGGGAATCGCTGTGCGAGATGATTCCCGCCGAGGAAGACGTAACGTGTCTCATCCAGCCCGTTATCATTGGAAAAATAGACATCATCAAAATCTCGGGAAACAGGTGTACCCTCAGCGTTGAATTCAAGGTTGGCAGGTTGTATAGCGTATTGTTTCACGTAAGTTACTCGTCTGGCAGGCTGTGCCCCGATCTTAGCGATGAGTGCCTGGCTGCGCAAATTTCCACATTAAATGGCTGATCGGACTTGTTCGGCGTACAAGTGTACGCTATTGTGCCACTCGAAACTTTAAAATAGTGCGACTTACAGAGGTATTGAATGAAACGTGCAGTGATTACTGGCTTGGGCATCGTTTCCAGCATCGGTAATAACCAGCAGGAAGTCCTGGCATCTCTGCGTGAAGGACGTTCAGGGATCACTTTCTCTCAGGAGCTGAAGGACTCCGGCATGCGTAGCCACGTATGGGGCAACGTAAAACTGGATACCACTGGCCTCATTGACCGCAAAGTAGTGCGCTTCATGAGCGACGCATCCATCTATGCATTCCTTTCCATGGAGCAGGCTGTGGCGGATGCCGGTCTTGCTGCAGAAGATTACCAGAATAACCCGCGCGTTGGCCTGATTGCAGGTTCCGGCGGCGGTTCCCCGCGTTTTCAGGTGTTCGGCGCTGACGCAATGCGTAGCCCGCGTGGTCTGAAAGCGGTTGGCCCGTATGTGGTCACCAAAGCGATGGCGTCCGGCGTTTCTGCCTGCCTCGCAACGCCATTCAAAATTCACGGCGTAAACTACTCCATCAGCTCTGCCTGTGCGACATCTGCGCACTGCATCGGCAACGCAGTAGAACAAATTCAACTGGGTAAACAAGACATCGTGTTTGCTGGCGGCGGCGAAGAGCTGTGCTGGGAAATGGCGTGTGAATTCGACGCCATGGGCGCGCTGTCTACCAAATATAACGACGATCCGTCTAAAGCTTCCCGTACCTATGATGCAAACCGCGACGGTTTTGTTATCGCAGGCGGCGGCGGTATGGTCGTGGTCGAAGAGCTGGAACACGCTCTGGCTCGTGGCGCGCATATCTACGCGGAAATCGTCGGTTACGGCGCTACCTCTGATGGCGCAGACATGGTTGCCCCGTCTGGCGAAGGCGCAGTACGTTGCATGCAGATGGCGATGCACGGTGTAGACACCCCGATCGACTACCTGAACTCTCACGGTACTTCTACTCCGGTAGGCGACGTGAAAGAGCTGGGCGCAATCCGTGAAGTGTTTGGCGACAACAGCCCGGCAATTTCTGCAACCAAAGCGATGACTGGTCACTCACTGGGCGCGGCTGGCGTGCAGGAAGCTATCTACTCTCTGCTGATGCTGGAACACGGCTTTATCGCGCCGAGCATCAACATTGAAGAGCTGGACGAGCAGGCGGAAGGTCTGAACATCGTGACCAAACCGACTGAGCAGGCGCTGACCACCGTGATGTCCAACAGCTTCGGCTTTGGCGGCACTAACGCGACGCTGGTCATGCGTAAGCTGAAAGCGTAAGTCTGCAAGATGATGTAGAAGGGAGCCCGATGGCTCCCTTTTTTATTTATTCATTTTTTCGTACTCCGGCGCGATTTCCGCCGACCAGGCTTTGGCTCGTGTGATATCACCAGTGCTGTAGATTGGCTGTTCAAATTGATTATCCAGATCCCGCACGCGATAAATTTTCCAGCGACCTTCTTCCCAACGCGTATACACTTCCAGTTGCATGGGTGCTTCGCCTGCCGGCCCACCTAATTGTACTTCCACCTTTTCACCACCGAGAAAGGGCTGAGCCGCTCCAACCCGTAGCCGCGGGATCCATTCAGGGTCGTAATCCTGCACGTACATAAAATAGTCAGAATTTATTATTTCCTGCTCGTAAAGGCTGTCAATCAGCGCCAGACGGTCGATAACGTCTTTCGCCACATAAAGTTGCATGAGCGCGGACGTATCTCGATCTTGTGTGTAGGCGGACATCCACGCGAGATAGAATTGTTTTACAGCCTGTGTGCTGTCTTGATGAGGCGCATAGCAGCCGCAAAGCATCAGGATGAGAGCAATAAGCGAAAATGCTTTCATTACCGTGTCCCTAAAAATATATTCCGGCAAAAAAGATCGTTGAGTGTCCCCCTGATTGAAAACTATTTCCTCATTGTTAGTGCTTTTCTTCAATAATATAACCCTCTGTTTTGTGGATGCCTTCGGTGATTTCGAGGTTGACAAGTTTAGCCCCTCACAGGCAGACTCCAGCTTCAACATTATCCTCTTGATAATGCGTAAGCGTTTAACGTTATCCAACGCACCTTAATCCTGAAAGTCAGGTAGAGGGGGCGTGGGCATTCCTCGCCTTACTCTGCATTTTGGAGTAACGCATGACAGCAGTAACCCAACAAGAAAAAACACCGTCGGCGAACTTTTCGCTGTTTCGTATCGCTTTTGCGGTTTTTCTGACCTACATGACGGTCGGTCTGCCTTTGCCCGTCATTCCTCTGTTTGTGCACCACGAGCTGGGCTATGGCAACACCATGGTTGGTATCGCCGTAGGCGTACAGTTTCTGGCAACGGTCTTAACCCGCGGCTACGCCGGGCGCTTAGCCGATCAATATGGCGCTAAACGTTCGGCGCTACAGGGGATGTTTGCCTGTGCGCTGGCGGGGGCGGCGTGGCTTTTAGCCGCGCTATTGCCTGTCTCTGTCCCGGTGAAATTTGCGTTGTTAATCGTCGGGCGTTTGATCCTCGGCTTTGGCGAAAGCCAGTTGCTCACCGGAACCCTGACCTGGGGATTGGGGCTGGTTGGCCCAACGCGTTCAGGTAAGGTGATGTCGTGGAACGGGATGGCGATTTACGGTGCGCTGGCTGCCGGTGCGCCGTTGGGCTTGCTGATCCATAGCCACTTCGGCTTCGCGGCGCTGGCGGGAACCACGATGGTATTACCGCTGCTGGCCTGGGCATTCAACGGCACCGTTCGCAAAGTGCCTGCGCATGCCGGGGAGCGACCTTCACTGTGGAGCGTGGTCGGGCTTATCTGGAAACCGGGCCTGGGTCTGGCATTGCAGGGCGTGGGTTTTGCTGTCATCGGTACGTTTATTTCGCTTTATTTTGTCAGCAATGGCTGGACGATGGCGGGATTCACCCTGACCGCTTTTGGCGGGGCATTTGTGCTGATGCGCATTCTGTTTGGCTGGATGCCGGACCGGTTCGGCGGCGTGAAGGTCGCCGTTGTTTCATTGCTGGTTGAAACTGCGGGCCTGATCCTGCTGTGGCAGGCTCCCTCTGCCTGGGTTGCTTTGCTCGGGGCGGCATTAACCGGGGCCGGGTGTTCGCTTATCTTCCCGGCATTGGGCGTTGAGGTTGTGAAGCGCGTGCCAGCACAGGTTCGTGGTACGGCGTTAGGCGGTTACGCCGCATTTCAGGATATCTCCTACGGCGTAAGCGGCCCTGTCGCCGGGGTGCTGGCCACCGCGTACGGTTATCCCTCGGTATTCCTTGCCGGGGCGATATCCGCCGTGGTGGGGATTGTTGTGACGTTGCTGACTCTGCGAAAAGGCTAAGCGACCAGCCAGAAAATGGCTAACGCAATCATCAAGGCAATAAATACCAGTCCCGGTCGTGCCGACAGTGATTTAACCGTTTCAATCATCGGCGCGAACGGGCTGTAAATGGGTTGGGGATGGCGCGGATCGTTTAATTCCTGCTCCCGATCACGTTCCACGCGGCGCAGGAAGATTTGATTCAGCAAGTCCAGCACCTGAACCGTGGTCAGAATCGATTGTGGTTGGATCTGATATGTCTGCTGCGCGTACTCTTTGATTGCCGTCAGCTCATTGGGCTCTAACGGCAGCTTCAGCGCCGCCTGCAGCGTTTGTAGCGTCGGGGCACTTTGCAGACTGAGCGTCTGGCGCGCCTGCAGCCAGGTGACCAGATGCGTAAATTGTTTGGCGGGGATTAGCTCTCCGCTTTTTACCCCAGACAGCTCCAGCATAGATTGCCAGATCATCTTACCGGATTCTCCCGTAGCCGCCGCCAGCTTGGTAACTAACTGGTTCAGCGTATTGTGCTCTGCGGGTAATAACGGGCGATCGGTAGCCGGACGCTGCTGCGGCTGCGGTATTGAAAGCTGACCTTGTTGCAACAGGGTCAGCACGTTCTTCAATTGTTCTGGCGTGAGTTGGCTAAGCGCCGTCTGCCCATACTGCTGGCGAATAAAATCACTCACCGCCTGACGGTTATTTCCCTGGCTTAACAGTTCAGTAAGCTGCGACAGCACCTGACGATTAGCATGGTTCTGCTGTGCGACTTCCAGCCGCTGGTTCAGGTTTTGCTCTGCGGCAGGAAAGTGACGTGACTGCAACGGTGTGTCACTTTTAACGCCCAGATCGTGTTTCATTCCAGCCCACACCTCAGCGCTTTGCTGTTGGGTGAGCGAAATCAAACGGGTAATCAGCCGTTCCAGCACGGTACGTTGTAACGTGGATAACGGTTGCTCACCTGCAACGGAGGGGACATTTTGGCCTTCGCCGGGAGGGCGAGCGGGCGTACCTGAAATGGGCTGCATCGTCTCTGTTCCTTAAATCTGTGCTGACCAGGTCTCGCAGTATGCCTGGCGGCGAGATTATGGCACACTTGCCCGGTTAACTCTCGTTCTCAAACAGGTGCGAAAGACGTGAAAATCCTCGTTGATGAAAATATGCCCTATGCCCGCGAACTGTTCAGTCGTTTGGGGGAGGTCAAAGCGGTTCCTGGTCGTCCGATTCCCGTTGCTGAACTGGATGATGCGGATGCTTTAATGGTGCGCTCGGTGACGAAAGTCAATGAATCACTGCTCAGCGGAAAACCGGTTAAATTTGTCGGTACGGCAACCGCAGGCACGGACCATGTGGATGAAGCCTGGCTTGCGCAGTCGGGAATCGGTTTTTCCGCAGCGCCCGGATGTAATGCGATTGCGGTCGTAGAATATGTTTTTTCAGCGTTGTTGATGCTGGCGGAACGCGACGGTTTTGCGTTACGCGATCGTACCGTGGGTATCGTCGGTGTTGGCAACGTAGGTGGACGTTTGCAGGCGCGACTGGAAGCGCTGGGGATCCGTACTTTGCTGTGCGATCCGCCAAGAGCCGATCGCGGTGACGAGGGCGATTTCCGTTCGCTGGACGAACTGGTACAGCAGGCCGATGTGCTGACGTTCCATACGCCGCTATTTAAAGACGGCCCGTATAAGACACTGCACCTGGCGGATGACGCGCTGATGAGTCGACTGAAGCCCGGCACTATTCTGATCAACGCCTGCCGTGGGCCGGTTATCGACAATACGGCATTACTGAACCGGCTTAACGCCGGGCAGGCGCTGAGCGTGGTGCTGGATGTCTGGGAAGGCGAGCCGGATCTCAATGTGGCGTTGCTGGAGAAAGCCGATATTGGCACCGCGCACATTGCCGGATATACCCTGGAAGGAAAGGCTCGTGGGACCACGCAGGTCTTTGAGGCCTATAGCAAGTTTATTGGTCGCGAGCAGCACGTGGCGCTGAACACCCTGTTACCTGCGCCGGAATTCGGTCGTATCACGTTGCATGGCCCGTTAGATCAGCCAACGCTGAAAAGGTTGGCGCATTTAGTGTATGATGTGCGCCGCGATGATGCGCCGCTGCGTAAAGTCGCTGGAATTCCGGGTGAATTTGATAAACTGCGTAAAAATTATCTTGAGCGCCGTGAATGGTCGTCTTTATACGTGATGTGTGACGACGAGACGGCAGCCGCCTTGCTGTGTAAGCTGGGTTTTAACGCTGTTCATCACCCGGCACATTAATGTCTTCTTAATGCTCCCTGTCGAATAATGCGACAGGGACGCTTATGTATTTCTGGAGTAAATCACCATGTCTGAAGGCTGGAACATTGCCATTCTGGGCGCAACGGGCGCCGTAGGCGAAGCCCTGCTCGATACGCTGGCTGAACGCCAGTTCCCGGTCGGTGAAATTTTTGCGCTGGCGCGTAACGAAAGCGCTGGTGAGCACCTGCGTTTTAACGGTAAATCGGTCATTGTTCAGGATGTTGCAGACTTTGACTGGACCCAGGCACAACTGGCATTTTTTGTTGCGGGCGCTGAGGCCACCGCTGCATGGGTGGAAGAAGCAACCAATGCCGGTTGCCTGGTTATCGACAGCAGTGGTTTGTTCGCACTTGAGCCTGACGTTCCGCTGGTGGTTCCGGACGTTAACCCGTTCGTGCTGGCAGATTACCGCAACCGCAATGTGATTGCGGTCCCTAATAGCCTGACCAGTCAACTGTTGTCTGCGCTGAAACCGCTGATTGATGACGGTGGTCTTTCACGTATTACGGTGACCAATATTCTGTCGGCCTCTGCGCACGGTAAAAAAGCGGTGGATGCGTTGGCAGGGCAAAGTGCGAAACTGCTCAATGGTATCCCGATTGACGAAGACGATTTCTTTGGTCGCCAGCTGGCATTCAATATGCTGCCGCTGCTGCCAGATCGCGAAGGTAGCGTGCGTGAAGAACGTCGTATCGTTGATGAAGTGCGCAAAATTATGCAGGATGACGGTCTGCTTATCTCCGCTAGCATCGTACAGTCACCGGTATTCTACGGTCACGCGCAGATGGTGAATTTTGAAGCTCTGCGTCCATTAGCTGCGGAAGAAGCGCGCGATGCGTTTTCTCGCGCTGAAGACGTGGCGTTGTCGGAAGAGACCGATTTCCCGACTCAGGTTGGCGATGCGTCAGGTACGCCACATCTTTCCATCGGCTGTGTACATAACGATTACGGTATGCCGGAGCAGGTTCAGTTCTGGTCCGTGGCAGACAACGTGCGTTTTGGCGGCGCGTTGATGGCGGTGAAAATTGCGGAGAAACTGGTGCAGGAGTATCTGTACTAATGTCGGACCTGCAACAGCCGCTAACCCATAAAATTGCGCTGGGCATTGAGTATGACGGCAGCAAATATTATGGCTGGCAGCGCCAGAACGAAGTGCGTAGCGTTCAGGAAAAGCTGGAAAAAGCGCTTTCTCAGGTCGCGAATGAGCGTATCAATGTCTTTTGTGCGGGGCGCACGGATGCGGGCGTTCATGGCACAGGGCAGGTCGTGCATTTTGAAACGCACGCTGTGCGTAAAGACGCCGCCTGGACGTTGGGCGTAAATGCGAATTTACCTGGTGACATCGCCGTGCGCTGGGTGAAAGCTGTACCTGATGATTTTCATGCCCGATTTAGCGCCACGGCTCGCCGTTATCGCTACATCATCTACAATCATCGGTTGCGCCCTGCGGTTTTGGGCAAAGGGGTAACCCATTACTATGAGCCGCTGGATGCTGAACGTATGCATCGTGCAGCCCAGTGTCTGATCGGCGAAAATGATTTTACCTCGTTTCGTGCGGTGCAGTGCCAGTCGCGCACACCGTGGCGTAACGTGATGCACATTAACGTTGAACGTTTTGGTGCATATGTGGTGGTGGATATTAAAGCGAATGCCTTTGTACATCATATGGTCAGGAATATTGTCGGCAGCCTGATGGAAGTAGGCGCCAACAACCAGCCGGAGAGCTGGATAGCAGAACTGTTAGCAGCGAAGGACAGAACGCTGGCAGCGGCAACGGCGAAAGCGGAAGGACTGTATTTGGTTGCGGTAGATTACCCTGACCGGTTCGACCTGCCAAAACCGCCAATGGGCCCGCTATTTCTGGCGGACTAATTTGAGTCGTATAAAGGCAAAACTATGGACCTGATTTACTTTCTTATCGATTTTATTCTGCACATTGATGTGCACCTGGCAGAGCTGGTCGCGGAATACGGTATCTGGGTATACGCGATTCTGTTTCTGATTCTGTTCTGCGAAACCGGGCTGGTAGTGACGCCGTTCCTGCCGGGGGACTCACTGCTGTTTGTTGCTGGCGCGCTTTCTGCGCTGCCAACTAACGATCTCAATGTTCATCTGATGGTGGCGTTGATGATTGTGGCTGCGATTGTCGGCGATGCGGTGAACTATACGATTGGCCGGTTGTTCGGTGAAAAACTCTTTAGTAACCCGAACTCCAAAATTTTTCGTCGCAGCTACCTGGATAAAACCCATGCGTTCTACGAGCGTCATGGCGGAAAAACGATTATCCTGGCGCGTTTCGTGCCTATCGTGCGGACATTTGCGCCATTTGTTGCCGGTATGGGACACATGTCCTACCGCCACTTTGCGATGTATAACGTTGTAGGCGCACTGCTGTGGGTATTGCTGTTCACCTATGCAGGCTATCTGTTTGGCGATCTGCCCATCGTTCAGGAAAACCTGAAATTATTGATTGTGGCGATTATCGTCCTTTCCGTATTGCCGGGTGTGATTGAAGTAATTCGTCATAAACGGGCTGCGTCACGGGCTGCAAAATAGAAAGTAACTCAGCGGTTCGACCACTTTTTTATCCAAAGTTTCGGGCTGTTATGTTTTAATGTGCAACATTCATGGTCTGTTAGGGGCAAAAATGGCATTATGCGCCCCTTATAACAAAGCTGACTAGGGTTCAGGCAGAAAGGTCACCAATGAGCTGGATTGAACGAATTAAAAGCAACATTACTCCCACCCGCAAGGCAAGCATTCCTGAAGGGGTGTGGACCAAGTGTGATAGCTGCGGTCAGGTTTTATACCGTGCTGAGCTGGAACGTAATCTTGAGGTCTGTCCGAAGTGTGACCATCATATGCGCATGTCGGCGCGCAATCGCCTGCATAGCCTGTTAGATGAAGGTACTCTTGTGGAACTGGGTAGCGAACTTGAGCCGAAAGACGTGCTGAAGTTTCGTGACTCCAAAAAGTACAAAGACAGACTGGCCTCAGCACAGAAAGAAACCGGCGAGAAAGATGCGCTGGTGGTGATGAAAGGCACGCTTCACGGTATGCCGGTCGTTGCGGCTGCATTCGAGTTCGCGTTTATGGGCGGCTCCATGGGTTCTGTCGTCGGTGCGCGTTTCGTCCGTGCCGTTGAGCAGGCGCTGGAAGACAACTGTCCGCTAATCTGCTTCTCCGCTTCTGGCGGGGCGCGTATGCAGGAAGCGCTGATGTCTCTGATGCAGATGGCGAAAACCTCTGCTGCGCTGGCGAAAATGCAGGAACGCGGTTTACCGTACATTTCTGTACTGACCGACCCAACGATGGGCGGTGTTTCCGCAAGCTTCGCGATGCTGGGCGATCTCAACATTGCCGAACCGAAAGCGTTGATCGGCTTTGCGGGTCCGCGTGTTATCGAGCAAACCGTACGTGAGAAACTGCCGCCGGGATTCCAGCGCAGCGAGTTCCTGATTGAAAAAGGCGCTATCGATATGATCGTCCGCCGTCCGGAAATGCGCCTGAAACTGGCAAGCATTCTGGCGAAGCTGATGAATCTTCCGGCGCCGAATCCGGATGAGCCGCGTGAAGGCGAGGTGGTACCTCCGGTACCCGATCAGGGATCAGAGTCCTGATAATTTACTCTATGGATTTCGAGTTGCAGGTAGGCGGCAAGAGAGTTCATCCCGATGAGCTTGCACAGGCAAGTGATTCGGGTGAACGAGAGCAGCCAACAAGCCTGCAGCTTGAAAGACGACGAGTACAAAAGGGCAGGGCCAGTTGGCGCTGCCTTTTGCTTTTCTCAACGTAAAGAATCTACAGGCATCATGGACAATAAACGTATTCCTCAAGCCGCGTCGCCTCTGGCGTCGTGGCTTTCTTATCTGGAAAACCTGCACAGTAAAACTATCGATCTGGGCCTCGAACGCGTAAGCCTGGTGGCGCGCAAACTGGGCGTGTTGAAACCCGCACCATTTGTCTTTACGGTGGCGGGAACCAACGGAAAAGGCACGACCTGCCGTACGCTGGAATCGGTGCTGACCGCCGCAGGTTATAAAGTCGGAGTATACAGTTCGCCGCATC
Source organism: Citrobacter sp. wls710 (assembly GCF_005281115.1). NCBI lineage: Bacteria > Pseudomonadati > Pseudomonadota > Gammaproteobacteria > Enterobacterales > Enterobacteriaceae > Citrobacter > Citrobacter sp. wls710. Next base: position 161,012 of record NZ_SZXD01000039.1, on the reverse strand, counting down.
TGGTGCGTTACACGGAACGCGTGCGCGTGCAGGGGCGTGAACTGCCGGAATCCGCGCATACCGCCTCGTTTGCTGAGATTGAAGACGCACGTGGCGATATTTCCCTGACCTACTTTGAATACGGTACGCTATCGGCGCTCTGGTTGTTTAAACAGGCTAAGTTGGACGTAGTCATTCTGGAAGTGGGGTTAGGCGGTCGCCTTGACGCGACGAATATCGTCGATGCCGATGTTGCGGTCGTCACCAGTATTGCGCTTGATCATACCGACTGGCTGGGCCCGGATCGCGAGAGCATTGGTCGTGAGAAAGCGGGGATTTTCCGCGCAGAGAAACCGGCCATCGTTGGCGAACCGGAAATGCCATACACTATTGCGGATGTGGCGCAAGAGTGCGGGGCGATTTTGCAACGCTGTGGTGTGGACTGGCGCTATACGGTAACGGAGAACGACTGGTCCTTTACGGACGCTCACGGCACGTTGGCGCATCTGCCATTGCCACAGGTTCCACAACCGAACGCCGCGACCGCACTGGCTGCACTGCGTGCCAGTGGTCTTGACGTTAGCGAGCAGGCAATTCGTGACGGAATCAAACAGGCGATTTTACCGGGACGCTTCCAGATTGTGAGCGAGTCGCCGCGGGTGATTTTTGATGTTGCCCATAACCCGCATGCGGCGGAATATCTGACCGGACGTCTGAAAAAGTTAGTGAAAAGCGGGCGTGTACTTGCAGTTATCGGTATGCTACATGATAAAGATATTGCCGGTACGTTGGCCTGGTTAAAAAGCGTGGTCGATGCCTGGTACTGCGCGCCACTGGAAGGGCCGCGTGGCGCAACGGCAGAACAGCTGTTAGAACATCTGGGCAAAGGTGAAGCCTATGACAGCGTGGCGCAGGCATGGTCTGCGGCACTGGCCGAGGCGAAGCCAGAAGATACCGTGTTGGTGTGTGGATCGTTTCACACTGTCGCACATGTCATGGAAGTGATAGACGTGGGGAGAAGCGGTGGCGAGTAAGTTTCAGAATCGATTAGTTGGCACAATTGTGCTGGTCGCGCTTGGGGTGATTGTGCTCCCCGGGCTGCTTGACGGGCAAAAAAAACATTATCAGGATGAGTTTGCTGCGATCCCTCTGGTGCCCAAACCGGGCGATCGCGACGAACCGGACATGATGCCTGCGGCAACGCAGGCGCTGCCGACGCAACCGCCTGAAGGGGCGGCAGAAGAGGTGCGCGCGGGCGATGCCGCTGCGCCATCGCTGGACCCATCGCGCATGGCAACGGCAAACAGCGCGGAGTTAGATCCTGTCCCCGCACCTGTTGAACCGCCGAAACCTAAACCGAAGCCGCAACCCGTTGCAGCCACACCGGCACCAACCCCTGCGCCTGCTCCAGCACCGAAACCGGTCGCGGAAGAAGCGCCAGCCCCGACCGGCAAAGCGTATGTTGTGCAGCTCGGCGCGCTGAAAAATGCGGATAAGGTCAATGAGATCGTGGGTAAACTTCGTGGCGCGGGCTTCCGGGTATATACTTCCCCGTCAACGCCGGTACAGGGTAAAATAACCCGCATTCTCGTAGGGCCTGACGCCTCCAGAGATAAGCTGAAGAACTCGCTGGGCGAGCTGCAGAAGATCTCTGGTCTGAGTGGGGTTGTGATGGGGTATACCCCTAATTAAGGGGCCGTCTCATGTCGGCCGGATACGGTGTTTTCACCGCTATCCGGCAGTGTCCGAAGAGGCATAAAACCGTATGGCGTTGAAGATTTTTTCAGCGCCATTTTTATTTACGCGTGGAAAGGAAATCCCTACGCAAACGTTTTCTTTTTCTGTTAGAATGCGCCCCGAACAGGACGACAGGGCGTAAAATCGTGGGACACTTATGGTCTGGATTGATTACGCCATTATCGCGGTGATTGGTTTTTCCTGTCTGGTTAGCCTGATCCGTGGCTTTGTTCGTGAAGCATTATCGTTGGTGACTTGGGGTTGTGCTTTCTTTGTCGCCAGCCATTACTACACTTACCTGTCTGTCTGGTTTACGGGCTTTGAAGACGAACTGGTTCGAAATGGGATTGCTATCGCGATACTGTTCATCGCGACACTTATCGTCGGCGCTATCGTTAACTTTGTGATAGGCCAACTGGTAGAGAAAACAGGTCTGTCGGGTACCGACAGGGTGTTGGGGGTTTGCTTTGGTGCTCTGCGAGGAGCGCTGATCGTCGCCGCCATACTGTTCTTTCTCGATACGTTTACCGGTCTGTCGAAAAGTGAAGACTGGAGTAAGTCGCAGCTGATCCCGCAGTTCAGTTTCATCATCAGATGGTTCTTTGACTATCTGCAAAGCTCGTCAAGTTTCTTGCCCAAAGTATAAACTTTGGGTCGTTGCTGAACGAGGAAAAGACGTATGTGCGGTATTGTCGGTATCGCCGGTGTTATGCCGGTAAACCAGTCGATTTATGACGCGTTAACGGTGCTCCAGCATCGTGGTCAGGATGCTGCGGGCATCATCACTATTGATGCCAACAACTGCTTCCGCTTGCGTAAAGCAAACGGAATGGTGAGCGATATTTTTGAAGCGCGCCATATGCAGCGTTTGCAGGGCAATATGGGCATCGGTCATGTGCGTTACCCAACGGCTGGCAGCTCCAGCGCCTCCGAAGCTCAACCTTTTTACGTTAACTCACCGTATGGCATCACGCTTGCCCACAACGGCAACCTGACCAATGCGCATGAGCTGCGTAAAAAGCTGTTTGAAGAAAAGCGCCGCCACATCAATACCACTTCAGATTCTGAAATCCTGCTGAATATTTTCGCCAGCGAGCTGGATAACTTCCGCCATTACCCGCTGGAAGCAGACAATATTTTTGCGGCCATTGCGGCAACTAACCGCCAGATCCGTGGCGCCTACGCCTGCGTGGCGATGATTATCGGCCACGGTATGGTTGCCTTCCGCGATCCTAACGGTATTCGCCCGCTGGTACTGGGCAAACGCGATATTGGCGACGGTCGCACCGAGTATATGGTGGCTTCCGAGAGCGTGGCGCTGGATACGCTGGGCTTTGAATTTCTGCGCGACGTAGCACCTGGCGAAGCGGTGTACATCACCGAAAAAGGCCAGCTGTTTACCCGCCAGTGCGCCGATAACCCGGTCAGCAATCCGTGCCTGTTCGAATACGTTTACTTTGCGCGTCCTGATTCCTTTATCGACAAGATTTCCGTCTACAGCGCCCGTGTGAATATGGGAACTAAGCTCGGCGAAAAAATTGCCCGCGAGTGGGAAGATCTGGATATCGACGTGGTGATCCCGATTCCGGAAACCTCTTGTGATATCGCGCTGGAAATCGCCCGTATTCTCGGCAAGCCGTACCGTCAGGGGTTTGTGAAAAACCGCTACGTGGGGCGTACCTTTATCATGCCGGGCCAGCAGCTGCGCCGTAAATCCGTGCGACGTAAACTGAACGCCAACCGTGCGGAGTTCCGTGATAAGAACGTGCTGCTGGTGGATGACTCTATCGTACGTGGCACCACCTCAGAACAGATTATCGAGATGGCGCGTGAAGCCGGGGCGAAGAAGGTGTATCTGGCCTCTGCCGCACCGGAAATTCGCTTCCCGAACGTGTATGGTATCGATATGCCGACGGCGACGGAGCTGATTGCCCACGGTCGCGAAGTGGACGAGATTCGTCAGATAATCGGCGCAGACGGGCTTATCTTCCAGGACCTGAACGATCTGATTGAAGCCGTTCGCGCTGAGAACCCGGATATTCAGCAGTTTGAATGTTCAGTGTTTAACGGCGTGTACGTTACTAAAGACGTCGACCAGCAGTATCTCGATTTCCTCGATTCCCTGCGTAATGACGATGCCAAAGCGATATTGCGTCAGAATGAAGCGGAAAACCTTGAGATGCACAACGAAGGTTAATGTTTGCTCGCAAGCAAGGGCGCAATCCGCACCCTTGCTTGCAACTCCCCATAAATTCCTGCAAAGTCGGCCCTGAAGCAAGCAAGGGCGATTAAACATGAAACGACTCATCATTGGTATTTCTGGCGCAAGTGGGGCTATTTACGGCGTGCGCCTGCTGCAGGTTTTGCGTGACGTTACTGATGTGGAAACCCATCTGGTGATGAGCGCCGCTGCCCGGCAGACGCTGGCGCTGGAAACGGACCTCTCTGTACGCGACGTGCAGGCGCTGGCGAATGTGACTCACGATACGCGCGATATCGCCGCCAGTATTTCCTCTGGCTCTTTTCAGACCGCCGGAATGGTTATTCTGCCGTGTTCAATCAAAACGCTTTCTGGCATCGTTCACAGCTACACCGATGGACTGCTTACCCGTGCGGCAGACGTGGTGTTAAAAGAACGTCGCCCGCTGGTGCTGTGCGTGCGTGAAACGCCATTGCATCTGGGGCATCTGCGGCTAATGACGCAGGCGGCAGAAATTGGGGCGGTGATTATGCCACCGGTGCCGGCGTTTTATCATCGCCCGCAAACCCTCGATGACGTGATTAATCAAACAGTTAATCGTGTCCTTGACCAGTTTGATATCTCCCTTCCTCATGACCTCTTCACCCGCTGGCAAGGGGCGTAAGCCGTTCCATCAGGGTGCAAAGAAACATCCGTTGCCCTGTTTCAGGGCAATTTTGTAACCGCGATCATATCCTCAACATTTAATTCGTCAAAACTCAACGAAACGCTGCGTTTCAACCGTCAGACCTGCTATCTTCAAAATCAGGACAATATTGCAACGTTTTATTAACATATTTAACGTCGAATATCCTCAACGACGCGAAAATGGCATAAGACCTGCATGAAAAAGTCTGCAAACACACAACACAACGTAAAACATAATAAAATTACGCCACTTGAGGGTTATGTATGAAGAAGACGGTTCTTGCTTTGTCTTTGCTGGTAGGACTTTCCGCAACCGCGGCCAGCTACGCAGCACTTCCGCAGACAGTTCGTATTGGTACAGATACCACGTATGCACCTTTTTCCTCTAAAGATGCCAAAGGCGATTTCGTCGGTTTTGATATCGATCTGGGAAATGAGATGTGTAAGCGCATGCAGATCAAATGTACCTGGGTTGCCAGCGACTTTGATGCACTGATCCCGTCGCTGAAAGCGAAAAAAATTGATGCCATCATCTCCTCGCTTTCCATCACCGAGAAGCGTCAGCAAGAGATTGCCTTCTCAGACAAGCTTTACGCCGCAGATTCTCGTTTGATCGCCGCGAAAGGTTCGCCGATTCAACCGACTCTGGACTCCCTCAAAGGTAAACACGTAGGCGTACTACAAGGCTCTACTCAGGAAGCCTATGCCAATGATAACTGGCGCAGCAAAGGCGTGGATGTGGTGGCCTACGCGAACCAGGACCTGATCTATTCTGACCTGACGGCGGGACGTCTGGATGCGGCATTGCAGGATGAAGTCGCGGCCAGCGAAGGTTTCCTGAAACAACCGGCAGGTAAAGACTACGCTTTTGCCGGTCCTTCAGTTAAAGATAAAAAATACTTTGGCGACGGAACCGGGATTGGCTTGCGCAAAGATGATGCGGAGCTGAAAGCGGCTTTCGATAAAGCGCTGGGTGAACTGCGCAAAGACGGCACCTACGACAAAATGGCGAGTAAGTATTTTAACTTTAATGTCTACGGCGATTAATTCATCGACGTGGGGGCGTTGGCTGCACCATTGCGGGTAACCATTACGGTGCATCATAAATTCAGTGCACTGTTTTGGTGCCTTTATCGCTGGCTTAATAAGCATGAGTGCATACTTAAGCGCTTTTCATGCAAATAAATACCGCCGACAAGGTAGAATGCTTTGCCTTGTCGGCCTGATTAATGGCACGATAACTGCACCTGGTCCTGTAAAGATCCCCTATAAAAGACAGTCTGTTGAGGATAGTTATGAAAAAACTGGTGTTGTCTCTTTCTTTGGTCCTGGCTTTCTCCAGTGCTACCGCAGCATTTGCAGCCATTCCGCAAAAAATTCGTATCGGCACCGATCCTACTTATGCGCCGTTCGAATCGAAAAATGCGCAGGGTGAATTAGTCGGTTTTGATATCGATCTGGCTAAAGAGCTATGCAAACGTATTAATACACAATGTACCTTCGTGGAAAACCCGCTGGATGCGCTGATCCCTTCGCTAAAAGCGAAGAAAATCGATGCGATTATGTCCTCGCTTTCCATTACTGAAAAACGTCAGCAGGAAATCGCGTTTACCGACAAGCTTTATGCAGCCGACTCGCGTCTGGTTGTCGCTAAGGATTCTGCTATTCAGCCGACCATTGAGTCGCTGAAAGGCAAACGTGTCGGCGTGCTGCAGGGTACCACTCAGGAAACGTTCGGCAATGAACACTGGGCGCCAAAAGGCATTGAAATTGTCTCCTATCAGGGGCAAGACAACATCTATTCTGACCTGACAGCCGGGCGTATTGACGCCGCATTCCAGGATGAAGTTGCTGCCAGCGAAGGCTTCCTGAAACAGCCAGTTGGTAAAGATTACAAATTCGGCGGCCCGTCTGTGAAAGACGAGAAATTGTTTGGCGTGGGTACCGGTATGGGACTGCGTAAAGACGATAACGAACTGCGCGAAGCACTGAATAAAGCCTTTGCTGAGATGCGCGCCGACGGCACTTACGAGAAGCTGGCTAAAAAGTACTTCGATTTTGATGTTTACGGCGGTTAATCACCGCAGGTGCTGATAAAGCCCGTAGATTTTTGACGCGTTGAATTTATGCCTGATGGCGCTGCGCTCATCCGGCCTACGTTGATTTGTAGGCCGGATAAGGCAACGCCGCCATCCGGCATTTAATGGTGAGTCTGAAATCAAAAGAGGCTTATTACTCCACCACACACGACAGGACAGGCAGCATGTTGTATGGCTTTTCAGGTGTTATTTTACAGGGCGCAATTGTTACGCTTGAGCTGGCTCTCAGCTCAGTGGTGCTGGCGGTTCTGATAGGTCTTGTCGGCGCGGCAGCAAAACTGTCGCAAAGCCGGGCGTTGGGGCTTATTTTCGAAGCGTACACCACGCTTATCCGCGGCGTGCCCGATCTGGTCTTAATGTTGCTCATCTTCTATTGATTACAAATCGCGCTGAATACCATTACCGATGCAATGGGGGTCAGCCAGATTGATATCGATCCGATGGTAGCGGGGATAATCACGCTCGGATTTATCTACGGGGCCTACTTTACGGAAACGTTCCGCGGCGCGTTTATGGCTGTGCCCAAAGGCCATATTGAAGCCGCGACGGCATTCGGCTTTACCAGTTCACAAATTTTTCGCCGCATTATGTTCCCGGCAATGATGCGCTATGCCTTACCGGGAATTGGTAATAACTGGCAGGTTATTCTCAAAGCCACTGCGTTGGTATCGCTGCTCGGTCTGGAAGATGTGGTGAAAGCGACTCAGCTTGCCGGGAAAAGTACCTGGGAGCCGTTCTATTTTGCCGTCGTGTGCGGGGTCATCTATCTGGTGTTTACCACAGTTTCTAATGGTGTGCTGCTGTACCTTGAGCGCCGCTACTCCGTGGGTGTGAAGAGGGCTGACCTGTGATTGAGATTATTCAGGAATACTGGAAGTCCCTGCTATGGACCGACGGATATCGCTACACCGGCGTTGCTATTACCCTGTGGCTTCTAATTTCTTCGGTGGTGATGGGCGGGATACTGGCGCTGTTTTTGGCGATTGGTCGCGTTTCCAGTAATAAATTTATTCAGTTTCCCATCTGGTTATTCACCTATATTTTTCGTGGGACACCGCTGTATGTACAACTGCTGGTGTTTTATTCCGGGATGTATACGCTGGAGATAGTCAAAGGAACGGACTTCCTCAACGCGTTTTTCCGCAGCGGATTGAATTGCACCGTACTGGCGTTGACGCTGAATACCTGCGCCTATACGACGGAGATTTTCGCCGGGGCGATTCGTTCTGTGCCGCACGGTGAGATTGAAGCCGCGCGCGCTTACGGTTTCTCGTCATTCAAACTGTATCGCTGCATAATTTTGCCTTCCGCGCTGCGTATTGCGCTGCCGGCATACAGCAATGAAGTGATTTTAATGCTGCATTCCACGGCGCTGGCGTTTACCGCCACGGTGCCTGATTTGTTGAAAATCGCCCGCGATATCAACTCGGCAACGTATCAACCGTTTACCGCTTTCGGTATTGCCGCGGTGCTGTATTTGATTATTTCGTATGTCCTGATCAGTCTGTTCCGTAAAGCGGAAAAACGCTGGTTGCAGCATGTATCCTCTAAATAATTCGAGTAACACGATGTCTGAGAATAAATTAAACGTTATCGATTTACATAAGCACTACGGCGAACATGAAGTGCTGAAAGGGGTATCTCTGCAGGCTAATGCGGGTGATGTTATCAGTATTATCGGCTCGTCAGGTTCCGGTAAAAGTACCTTTCTGCGCTGCATTAACTTTCTTGAAAAACCGAGCGCCGGTTCCATTGTCGTCAGTGGGCAGAACATTGGTCTGGTGCGAGACAAAGATGGCCAGCTCAAGGTTGCGGACAAAAATCAGCTGCGTTTGCTGCGCACAAGACTAACCATGGTCTTTCAGCACTTTAATCTGTGGAGCCACATGACGGTGCTGGAAAACGTCATGGAAGCGCCGATTCAGGTACTGGGACTGAGCAAGCAGGAAGCCCGCGCACGCGCGGTGAAGTATCTGGCTAAAGTGGGTATTGATGAGCGAGCGCAGGGCAAATATCCGGTGCATTTGTCTGGTGGTCAGCAGCAGCGCGTTTCTATTGCGCGTGCGCTGGCGATGGAACCGGAGGTGTTGCTGTTTGATGAACCCACCTCGGCGCTTGACCCAGAGCTGGTCGGCGAGGTGCTACGCATTATGCAGCAACTGGCCGAAGAGGGGAAAACCATGGTGGTCGTGACTCATGAAATGGGGTTTGCCCGAAATGTCTCCACGCACGTGATTTTTCTGCATCAGGGGAAAATTGAAGAAGAGGGCGACCCGGAGCAGGTATTCGGCAACCCACAAAGCCCACGCTTGCAGCAGTTCCTCAAAGGATCGCTGAAGTAATTCAGTTGCCCGGAGGCGCCATGCTTTCCGGGCCTACCGCTTTAACGCATCGCACTCCAGGCGATAAACCCAGTCGTCGTGCGCGATCCCATTAATCTCATACGCTTTTTCCAGCACCTGCGTTCGTACAAAGCCTGTCTTTTCCAGAACACGTATCGAACCCTTATTTTCAGCCAGCACGTAAGCATTTATCGCCGTGACGCCAGCATGTTCAAAGGCATACTGGCACACCGCGCGCACGGCTTCGCTGGCAATACCTTTCCCTTGCGCATGTGGCATGATGGCGTAACCGAGGTCGGCCTCCTGCGGATAAAGATGACTTATTTGCAGACCAATATCGCCGAGCGGCGTCGGGTTGTTATGCTCGCGAATAACAAATGTGTGCTGTGCGGCAAGGCGTCTGGCGAATAACAGACGCGTATCCTTCGCTGGGGCGATGTCGCCCATATAGCGCATGACTTCAGGGCTTTCACGTAATCTCTGGAAAAATGACCAGTCAGAAAATTGAAACAAAGAGAGGGTAAGACGGGGAGTCGATATTTTTGCCATAACGTCGCCATTGCGGAAGTCAGATCTATAACCTTACCATCGCAACGGCGAATGTGAATAGCGCTTAGTAACTATTGGATAACATCCGCTAGCGCCTCTTCTAAATCGTACCAGCGAAACGCGAAACCGGACGCTTCCAGACGTTTGGGTAACGCCCGCTGTCCGCCGAGAACCAGCACGGAAGACTCGCCCATCAGTAGACGTATTACGCCAGCGGGAACGCGCAGAATGGCTGGGCGGTTTAAGGCATGGCCCAGCGCGTGGGCAAACTGCTCATTGTGTACCGGGTAAGGTGAAACCATATTGAAGGGGCCACGAAGATCGTTATCCAGCAGCCAGATAATGCCGTTGACCATATCATCAATATGGATCCAGGCCAGATACTGGCGTCCGTTACCCATCGGGCCGCCTAAACCAAGACGAAATGGTGGGACCATTTTCCCCAGAATCCCGCCAGCAGAGGCCAATACCACGCCGGTACGCAACATACACACGCGGGTTTTGTCACTTTGCGCTGTGCTGGCAATTTGCTCCCAGCGGGCGCACAGTTTATGGGTAAATTCGTTATGCGGCGGCTCTTCTTCCGTGACCACAACTTCGCCCAGATCGCCGTAGTAACCGGTAGCGGAACCGGATATTAACACCGCGGGCGGCGTCTCGCTGGCGTGGATTAAATCGACCAGTTTCTGCGTGATGCCCCAGCGACTCTGACATAGGCGCTCCTTTTGCTCAGCGCTCCAGCGCTTATCTGCAATAGGCTCTCCGGCAAGATTAATCACGGCATCAATGCCATTGAGATTTTGCTGCTCTGTCAGCCCCTTCCACAACGTGACCCGAGAGCCGAGAATCTGACGCGCCTTATCAGGGTTACGTGTCACTACGGTTACCTGATGCCCCAGTTCGAACAGGCGGGGGATCAGATGACGTCCAATCAGGCCAGTACCGCCGGTAATCAGAATCTGCATGTCGCCTCCCGGGTTACGTTTAGCGCTGCCAGCTCAGCGTCATGGATACTGAGTCGGCGTAACGCAATGCATGAAGTTTATCGATCTCTACTTCAGCATAAGTGACCCAGTGATGTTCGCGTGCGATATCGAGCACATCTTGAGTTAATTTTTCTAATAGTGAGAAGCGGTTACTCTCCACGTGCGCAATGATGCTTTTGGTGATAGTGCGATAATTCAGTGCGTCGTTGATGTCTTCGCTGATACGGGCTTTGTCTGCCGGATAATGAATGGCAATGTTGATGACGATATCCTGGCGGTTAAGGATCTCCTCTTCTTTGATGCCGATAAAGGTGCGCAGACGAAGGTTTTTTATACGAATAATAGCGTCAGGTTGTGACATTGCAGGTTTCCTCCATGTATGAACCTATTCATGATACACGAGAATCGAATCGTGTTACCGCTTCTCACTCTGCGCTTGCTGCATGGCGCGTTCCGTGGCAGGCCGCGTACGGATGCGCTCATGCCAGTTATTAACCGCCGGGTAATTGTCGAGGTCGATACGCTGACGCTGGTGGGCATGAATCCATGGCCAGCAGGCTATGTCAGCAATGCTGTAGTGATCGCCCCCCAGCCAGGGGGAGGTTTCCAGACGTTTATTCATCACGTTATACAGGCGCTGAGTTTCAACCTGGTATCTTTCAATGGCGTAGGGGATCGTCTGCGGGGCGTAATGACTGAAATGGTGATTCTGACCGAGCATGGGCCCCAGGCCGCTGACCTGCCAGAACAGCCATTGCAACGTGGTGTGGCGCTCACGTAACTCACCGCTCAGCAGCTTGCCGCTCTTTTCCGCCAGATAGAGTAAAATTTCTCCGGACTCAAACAGGCTGATCGGGTTTCCGCCGTCCTGTGGCGCATTGTCGATAATGGCCGGGATTTTATTGTTCGGCGAGATCTGCAGAAAATCAGGACGAAACTGGCTACCTTTGTTGATATCAACATGAATCAGACGGTATTGCAGCTGCGTCTCTTCAAGAAACAGCGTGATTTTGTGACCGTTTGGCGATGGCGTGTAATAGAGATCGATCATTTTCAGCGTCCGTTTTGTCATGAACCGGGTCATTACAAGTATAGAGGCTGTTAGCGTGCGTGAGTTTTCATCAAGTGACAGCGAGAGAAAGACTCTATATTTTGAAGGCAAGCCAATACACTTCAGAGGACGTTATGAGCAAACCTGCAATTACGCTGTGGTCAGATGCCAATTTTTTCTCCCCTTACGTGCTGTCTGTTTATGTCGCTCTGCAAGAGAAAGGACTACCTTTTACGCTGAAAACTGTTGATCTCAACAGCGGTGAACACTTGCAACCTTCATGGCAAGGTTATGCGTTGACGCGCCGCGTGCCGGTCCTGGAGATTGACGATTTCGAGCTGAGCGAATCATCAGCAATTACTGAGTTTCTGGAAGAGAGCTTTGCCCCGCCGCAGTGGGAGCGCATCTACCCACACGATGTGCAAAAGCGCGCGCGGGCTCGCCAGGTGCAGGCGTGGATCCGCAGCGATCTGATGCCTATTCGTGAAGAACGTTCAACGGATGTAGTTTTTGCTGGCGTGAAAAAAGCGGCGTTGAGCGAAGCCGGAAAAGCCAGTGCAGAAAAATTGTTCGCCACTGCGAGCAGTTTACTGAGCCACGGTAAACAAAATTTATTTGGCGAATGGTGTATCGCTGATTGCGATTTAGCGCTAATGCTTAATCGTCTGGTCCTTAACGGCGATGAGGTGCCAGAAGCGCTTGCGGAATATGCCACCTTCCAGTGGCAGCGCGCTTCCGTTCAGCGTTTTATCGCGCTTTCAGCGAAGCGTTCCTGCTGACCATCGAAGCGTAATCCAGTATCATTACAAGGTACTTTTCAACGAGGAGTGAGTGATGAAACTGATGTTCGCATCGGACATTCATGGTTCGTTGCCAGCCACGGAACGCGTACTCGAACTGTTTACCGCAAGCGGAGCGCAATGGCTGGTGATATTGGGTGATGTTTTAAATCACGGACCGCGTAATGCGTTGCCGGAAGGCTATGCGCCCACGCAGGTTGCAGAGCGGTTGAATGAACTGGCAGCGCGGATTATTGCGGTGCGTGGCAATTGCGACAGCGAAGTGGATCAGATGCTCCTGCATTTTCCGATAACCGCGCCGTGGCAGCAAATTCTGACAGAAAACCAGCGACTCTTTTTGACGCACGGGCATCTTTTTGGCCCGCAAAATATGCCAGCGCTCAGCGCGGGAGATGTACTGGTTTATGGCCATACGCATCTGCCGGTTGCCGAGTTGCAAGGGGATGTCTATCACTTTAACCCCGGCTCGGTAAGCATCCCGAAAGGAGGCTTTGCGGCAAGCTACGGGATTCTGGATGATAATGTTCTCAGCGTCATGGCACTCAATGATCAAAGTGTTATTGCGCAGATCGAGATTAATCCGTAATTTACCCCACAAACATAAACGCGCCGTAAGAGCGCCAGAAAAAAGAAGGTTTCCTGATGGTGGAACAGCGTCATTTGGCAAGTACGGAATGGGTGGATATTGTGAACGAAGACAACGAAGTCATCGCACAGTCCAGCCGGGAACAAATGCGGGCGCAGCGCTTACGCCATCGTGCGACGTATATCGTGGTGCACGATGGTATGGGCAAAATTCTGGTTCAGCGTAGGACTGAGACAAAAGATTTTTTGCCCGGTATGCTGGATGCCACCGCTGGCGGTGTTGTTCAGGCTGACGAGCAGCTACTGGACTCAGCGCGCCGTGAAGCGGAAGAGGAGTTGGGGATTGCGGGTGTGCCGTTTGCCGAGCACGGTCAGTTTTATTTTGAAGACCAGAATTGTCGCGTCTGGGGTGGGCTGTTTAGCTGTGTGTCCCACGGACCGTTCGCGTTACAGGAAGAAGAGGTCAGTGAAGTTTGCTGGCTTACGCCGGAAGAAATTACCGCACGCTGCGACGAATTTACGCCGGACTCTCTGAAAGCGCTGGCGCTGTGGATGACCCGCAACGCCAAGAATGAAGGGGCAAAAGCCGAAAAGCAGGAAGAAGCCGAGTAACGTCTGCTCATCCGGCCTACAGCGTCGAGAAATCATGTAGGCCGGGCAATCATTTTTTAATGGTAACCCATTATCTGCGCACCAATCACCACCACGCTGGACATAATAAACAGCAGGCCTAACAGCGTGGCACCTACTTTCAGCCAGTTACGAAAATCCACCCGACAAACGCCTAACGTTGCCATCAACGATGCCGACGTCGGATAGATAATGTGGCTGAATCCGTCGCCAAACTGGAAGGCCAGTACGGTGACCTGACGGTTTACGCCAACCAGATCGCCCAGCGGCGCTAATAGCGGCATGGTCAATGCAGCCTGGCCAGAGCCGGACGTAACGAAGAAATTAAATACCGCCTGGAACAGCAGCATAAACCATGCAGCGATAGCGTTATCCAGTCCGCTGATACCGTTGGCAATGCTGTGCAGCAGGGTATTTAATACGCTGGCTTCGCCCGCCTCTCCGTTACCGACCAGCAGTAATATGCCCTTGGCGAAACCGACCAGCAGGGCGGGAGCAATCATCATTCGCGCACCTTCAGTGAAGGAGGATGCCATGACGTTGACCGTCATACCGTTGAGACGGAACACCACACCGATGATGCCAATCACCAGTCCCATCGTGAAGAACTGGCTGGCGATCTCAGGAATAAACCACGCGTTGACGATAACGCCCCAGACGACCCAAATCATCACCGCGGTCAGTACCAGCAATACCAGCCAGTCGCCCAGCGTGAAGCGTCGTTCTACAACCTCGTCCTGCTGCTCACGAAAGAAGCGGTCGGACTCATGTACCCGGGAGAGAAGCGGATTTTTTTTGATGCGCGCTGCGTAGGCCAGGGTGAAGGTCAACCCTATCAGGGTCGCAACGACCCATACTACGATACGCAGACCGGAACCAGAGAGCACCGGGACACCTGCAATACCCTGCGCGACCACCACGCAGAACGGGTTCATCCATGAACTAGCAAAACCAATTTGGGTAGCGATATAGGTGACCAGCACGGTGGTGATACTGTCGTAACCTAAGCGTACCATCAAAGGCGCAATGATAATGGCAAAAGCAACCGCCTCTTCGCCCATGCCAAACACCGCGCCGCCTAATGAGAAGAGAATAAACAGCACCGGGATAAACAGAACTTCGTTACCCCGCGTATGACGAATGAGCGCCAGAATGCCATTATCAATGGTTCCGGTACGCATAACGATGCCAAATGCGCCGCCAATCACCAGCATAAACATGATGATACCAACCGCCGTGCCGAACTTAGAGCCGGAGGTTAACCCTTCAAACGGAAAATTCATCAGGCCGGGGCGTTCATCTCCGGTGGTGAAAAACTGCACCCGGTGATACTGCTCTTCACCCGCGTCGTTGGTCAGAATACGAAAAGAGTGGGGGTCAACAACTTTACGGGTTTTGGTTTGCCCATCAACCTGATACTGCACTTCCTGGCTGTCGAACATCCCGACCGGAACTACCCATGTCGCCAGGCTGGTTAAAATGGCGACGAAAAAAATAATCACCAGCGTATCGGGCATCGCCCATTTTTTGGCTGGCTGTGATTCTGTGACTGCTGACATGAAAGACTATCCCTGTTGCAATGCAAAAGAGAGTAAGTATGCAAACAGAAGAATAGTTATTCATTGATGCAGCGCATCCAGGCAAATGTTTCAGAATTTACAAAAGAAAAAAACGGATATAAAAAAACCGGAAATATCAGCTATTTCCGGTTTGATAAGCAGAGGTGTTGCCGGATAAGAGATCCGGCACACTGCAGCAAATTACTGCTGCTGGGAAGACTGGATCGCGGTCAGGGCGATGGTATAGACGATATCGTCTACCAGCGCGCCACGGGACAGGTCGTTCACCGGCTTGCGCATACCCTGCAGCATCGGCCCGATGGAGATCAGGTCGGCAGAACGCTGTACCGCTTTGTAGGTGGTGTTACCGGTGTTCAGATCCGGGAAGATGAACACTGTAGCGCGACCTGCAACCGGCGAGTTCGGCGCTTTGGATTTCGCTACGTCAGCCATAACCGCGGCGTCGTACTGCAACGGACCGTCGATCATCAGGTCAGGACGTTTTTCCTGCGCCAGACGAGTCGCTTCGCGAACTTTCTCTACGTCGCTACCTGCACCAGAGGTACCGGTGGAGTAGGAGAGCATCGCAACGCGCGGTTCGATACCGAAGGCGATGGCGGATTCAGCGGACTGAATGGCGATTTCTGCCAGCTGTTCAGCAGTTGGATCCGGGTTGATCGCACAGTCACCGTAAACGTAAACCTGTTCCGGCAGCAGCATGAAGAACACGGAAGACACCAGAGAGCTACCCGGCGCAGTTTTGATCAACTGCAGCGGCGGACGAATGGTGTTTGCGGTGGTGTGAACGGCACCAGAAACCAGACCGTCAACGTCGTCCTGCTCCAGCATCAGGGTACCGAGAACCACGTTGTCTTCCAGCTGTTCGCGGGCAACGGTTTCGGTCATGCCTTTGTTCTTACGCAGCTCAACCAGGCGAGCAACGTAGCTTTCGCGAACCACATCCGGGTCAACGATTTCTACGCCAGCGCCCAGCTCAACGCCCTGAGAGGCCGCAACGCGGGTGATCTCGTCCGGGTTACCCAACAGAACGCAGGTAGCGATACCGCGTTCAGCACAGATAGCAGCCGCTTTAACGGTGCGCGGTTCGTCGCCTTCCGGCAGAACAACGCGTTTGCCCGCTTTACGCGCCAGCTCGGTCAGCTGATAACGGAACGCCGGCGGAGACAGGCGACGGCTGCGCTCAGAGGTCGCGGTCAGAGATTCAATCCAGTCAGCGTTGATGTAGTTAGCAACGTATTCCTGAACTTTTTCGATGCGCTCGTGATCGTCAACCGGAACTTCCAGGTTGAAGCTCTGCAGGCTCAGAGAGGTCTGCCAGGTATTGGTGTTCACCATGAATACCGGCAGGCCGGTAGCGAATGCACGTTCGCACAGTTTGTTGATGCGCGCGTCCATTTCGTAGCCGCCGGTCAGCAGCAGAGCACCGATTTCTACGCCGTTCATAGCTGCCAGACATGCTGCAACCAGCACGTCAGGACGGTCGGCAGAAGTCACCAGCAGAGAACCTGCGCGGAAGTGCTCCAGCATGTGCGGAATGCTGCGTGCGCAGAAAGTCACAGACTTCACGCGGCGGGTGTTGATATCGCCTTCGTTAACGATGGTGGCGTTCAGGTGACGCGCCATATCGATTGCACGGGTAGCGATCAGATCGAAGCTCCATGGCACCGCGCCCAGAACCGGCAGCGGGCTGGATTCTTGCAGTTTAGCCGGATCAACTTTGATCACCTGCGCTTTGGAAGAGTCGTCGAAAATCTCGGACAGATCCGGGCGAGTACGGCCCTGGTCATCAACCGGCGCGTTCAGTTTGTTAACGATGACGCCAGTGATGTTGGTGTTTTTCGCGCCGCCGAAGCTGCTGCGAGTCAGTTCAATACGCTCGTTCAGCTGTTCCGGAGTATCGGTGCCCTGAGACATCACGAAGACGATTTCCGCATTCAGCGTTTTCGCGATTTCGTAGTTCAGAGACTGCGCGAACTGATGTTTACGGGTTGGGACCAGGCCTTCAACCAGTACGACTTCAGCATCTTTGGTGTTCGCGTGGTAATTCGCGATGATCTCTTCCATCAGCACATCTTTCTGATTGCTGGACAGCAGAGATTCAACGTGGCTCATCTTCAGCGGCTCAGCAGCTGGCAGGTTAGAGTTCGCACGAACGATAGTAGTAGTCTGGTCTGGCGCATCGCCACCGGCACGAGGCTGAGCGATTGGCTTAAAGACGCTCAGACGAACGCCTTTGCGTTCCATAGCGCGGATCACGCCGAGGCTGACGCTGGTCAGGCCGACGCTGGTTCCGGTAGGGATCAGCATAATAATACGGGACACGGTTTATCCTCTTTCGTTACCGCCCATTTCAGGCGGGTTACAAAACAGCACCGCCAGCTAGGCTGGCGGTGTGAAATCAGGCAGTCAGACGGCTCGCGTCTTGCGCGATAACCAGTTCTTCGTTGGTTGGGATAACCACCGCAGGACGGGTACCTTCTTTGTTGATGAAACCAGATTTGCCGAAACGTGCGGCCAGGTTACGTTCGTGGTCAACTTCAAAGCCCAGAACGCCCAGTTTGCCCAGAGACAGTTCACGAACCATCGCTGCGTTTTCACCGATACCACCGGTGAAGACAACCGCATCCAGACGACCATCCATCAGCGCAGTGTAAGAACCGATGTACTTCGCCAGACGGTGGCAGTAAACGTCCATTGCACGTTTAGCGTCTTCTTTGGTTGCGTAGTTATCTTCAACATAACGGCAGTCGCTGGTGACTTCGGTCAGACCCAGCAGGCCGGACTCTTTGGTCAGCATTTTGTTGATCTGGTCAACGCTCATGCCCAGGGTGTCGTGCAGGTGGAAGATGATCGCCGGGTCGATGTCACCGGAACGCGTACCCATCACCAGACCTTCCAGTGGGGTCAGACCCATGGAGGTATCAACACATTTACCGTTACGGATAGCAGATACAGAACCGCCGTTGCCCAGGTGGCAAGTGATGATGTTCAGTTCATCAACCGGTTTGTTCAGCATTTTTGCCGCTTCCTGAGTAACAAAGAAGTGGCTGGTACCGTGCGCGCCGTAACGACGTACGCCGTGTTCTTTGTACAGGCTGTACGGCAGAGCATAGAGGTAAGACTCTTCCGGCATAGTCTGATGGAACGCGGTGTCGAATACAGCCACGTTTTTGTCTTTCAGACTTGGGAAGGATTTCAGCGCTTCTGCGATACCGATCAGGTGAGCAGGGTTATGCAGCGGTGCGAAAGAGGCAGAATCTTTGATGCCCTGGATAACAGAATCATCGATAACCACAGAGCTGGTATACTTCTCGCCGCCGTGTACGATACGGTGACCGATAGCGGTCAATTGCGCAGACAATTCTGGTTTTTGTGCCAGAATAGTGTTAACGATAAAGTTCAGCGCTTCACTGTGAGCGGCGCCTGCACCTAAAGCCGCTTCTTGTTTACCGCCGTCCATTTTCCACTTGATGCGTGCTTCTGGGAGATGGAAACATTCGGCTAAACCAGAGAGGTATTCTTCACCGTTTACTGCATCGATGATGGCAAATTTCAGTGAGGAGCTACCGCAGTTCAGAACCAGTACTAACTTACTCGACATGGAAGTACCTATTTATGATACGTGGCTAAAAAAACGTCAGGGAGTCATAGAGCGTAGCGCATGATGACACCGACGTTTATGATTAACATCATGCGCCAGAGTCTTTTTGGGCACGATGGAATAAATACCTTTGAGTCTATGTCATTTTGCGTATTTTTCAGCCAGTGGCATACTGTATGCCAATTTGACGACTCAATGATTTTGGACTAAAGGCCTTACAGGCCGGCACAGGATACCTGAATGTGGGTATCAAAGACAAAATGTTTTGAACGATGTCCCTTGTAGTTGTTGTTTTGCACAAATTTTTTAATTTTTATATGTGAAGTTGAGGTAACCGCCATGTCGACACCGGATAATCGTTCCGTCAATTTTTTTAGTTTGTTTCGCCGGGGGCAGCACTATGCGAAGACGTGGCCAATGGAAAAGCGCCTCGCGCCCGTGTTTGTTGAGAACCGCGTGATCCGCATGACGCGTTACGCAATCCGTTTTATGCCGCCCATCGCTGTTTTCACCTTATGCTGGCAAATTGCTTTAGGCGGGCAGTTGGGACCGGCCGTGGCGACAGCGCTGTTTGCACTCAGCCTGCCGATGCAGGGCATGTGGTGGCTGGGTAAGCGTTCCGTCACACCGCTGCCGCCTTCAATACTCAACTGGTTCTACGAAGTTCGGGGTAAATTGCAAGAGGCCGGACAGGCGCTCGCTCCGGTAGAAGGAAAGCCTGATTATCAGGCGCTGGCTGACACGCTTAAGCGCGCCTTCAAACAACTGGATAAAACTTTCCTCGATGATTTGTAATTGACCCCTGATTACGCATATAAAAGAAGGCACAAGATGCCTTCTTTTTTTCATCGTAGTAGCAGTGATACAGGAGTCCCAAATGGAAATGACCAACGCTCAACGTCTGATTTTGTCTAACCAGTACAAAATGATGACTATGCTCGATCCCACTAACGCCGAGCGTTATCGTCGTTTGCAGACGATTATTGAACGCGGTTACGGCTTGCAGATGCGTGAGTTGGATCGTGAGTTTGGTGAGCTGACGGAAGAAACCTGTCGTACGATTATCGATATTATGGAGATGTATCACGCATTACATGTCTCCTGGACCAATCTAAAAGACGCGCAGTCTATTGATGAGCGCCGCGTGACCTTCCTCGGTTTTGACGCCGCAACGGAAGCCCGTTTCCTCGGGTACGTTCGTTTTATGGTCAATGTGGAAGGGCGTTATACCCACTTCGATGCGGGTACGCATGGTTTCAACGCCCAGACCCCGATGTGGGAAAAATATCAGCGTATGCTGAATGTCTGGCACTCTTGCCCGCGCCAGTATCACCTGAGCGCGAATGAAATTAACCAAATCATTAATGCCTGAGGGGGCGAGCGTGCAGTGCAAAGGTTTTCTGTTTGATCTGGATGGAACGCTGGTCGATTCCTTACCCGCAGTAGAACGCGCGTGGTGCAACTGGGCCGATCGTTTTGGCCTCGATCACGCCGAGGTGCTCGGCTTTATTCATGGTAAGCAGGCCATTACCTCCCTGCGACACTTTATGGTGGGCAAGTCCGAGGCGGAGATCGCTGCGGAGTTCACCCGCCTGGAGCAGATCGAAGCGACGGAAACAGCGGGGATCACCGCGCTGCCAGGGGCGGTTGACTTGCTCAACCATCTCAACAAAGCGGGCATTCCATGGGCGATTGTGACTTCAGGATCAATGCCGGTCGCACGGGCGCGCCATCGTGTCGCAGGACTTCCTGCTCCTGAGGTGTTTGTCACTGCCGAACGGGTAAAAAGAGGTAAACCAGAGCCTGACGCCTATCTGTTAGGCGCTCAGTTACTGGGCCTGGCACCACAGGAATGCGCGGTAGTCGAGGATGCGCCCGCAGGGGTGCTCTCGGGACTGGCTGCAGGGTGCCATGTAATAGCGGTAAATGCGCCAGCGGACACGCCGCGTCTGGATGAGGTCGATTTTTCGCTGACCAGTCTGGAACAGATTTCTGTGACCAAACAGCCCAACGGAAATGTGGTCGTTGTAAGAAATACCTGATCATGATTTAGCCCCAGATTGTTGGGGCTTTTTTATGGCAGAATCGGTCCATCCCTCTCATTTAACAAGGATATGTTGTGAACGGTGAATTGATATGGGTTCTCTCATTGCTGGCGATTGCCGTCGTCTTGTTTGCAACTGGCAGAGTGCGTATGGACGCGATCGCTTTGCTGGTCATTATTGCCTTTGTTCTGAGTGGAACATTGAGCATCACAGAAGCTTTTTCCGGGTTCAGCGATCCTAACGTTATTTTGATCGCGGCTTTATTTATTATCGGCGACGGTCTGGTGCGTACCGGGGTGGCGACGGTGATGGGGGCCTGGCTGGTGAAGGTCGCCGGCAGCAGTGAAGTCAAAATGCTGGTGTTGCTGATGATAACCGTGGCCGGGCTCGGTGCGTTTATGAGTTCGACCGGCGTGGTTGCTATCTTTATACCGGTTGTCTTAAGCGTTTCCATGCGCATGCAAATTTCTCCCTCACGTCTGATGATGCCGCTGAGCTTTGCCGGATTGATAAGCGGCATGATGACGCTGGTGGCGACACCGCCAAACCTGGTCGTCAACAGTGAGTTGCTACGCGAAGGACTTAACGGTTTCAGCTTTTTTAGCGTCACTCCGCTGGGGCTGGTGGTTCTGGTGCTTGGCATAGTTTATATGCTGCTGATGCGCTTTATGCTGAAGGGCGAAGACTCCGGGCAGCCAGGAGACGGTTGGAAACGCAGGACTTTTCGCGATTTAATCAAAGAGTATCGCCTTACGGGGCGTGCCCGCCGTCTGGCTATTCGCCCTGGTTCACCGATGATTGGCCAGCGTCTGGACGACCTGAAACTGCGTGAGCGTTACGGAGCAAACGTGATTGGCGTGGAGCGCTGGCGGCGCTTTCGTCGCGTGATTGTTGACGTTAACGGGGTTTCTGAGTTTCGCGCCCGTGACGTGCTGCTGATTGATATGTCTGCAGCGGATGTCGATCTGCGAGAATTTTGCAGTGAGCAACTGCTGGAGCCGATGGTGCTGCGCGGGGAATACTTCTCCGAGCAGGCGTTGGATGTGGGCATGGCCGAGATCTCACTGATCCCAGAATCGGAACTGATTGGCAAAACGGTACGGGAGATATCCTTTCGTACGCGTTACGGTCTGAATGTGGTCGGCCTGAAACGCGATGGTACGGCGCTGGCAGGCGCGGTGGTGGATGAACCGTTGCTGATGGGGGATATCATTCTGGTGGTGGGTAACTGGAAGCTCATCACACTGCTGGGACAAAAAGGGCGCGACTTCGTGGTGTTGAACATGCCAGCTGAGGTCAGTGAAGCTTCCCCGGCGCACAGCCAGGCGCCGCATGCCATTTTCTGCCTGGTGCTGATGGTCGCCCTGATGCTTACCGATGAAATTCCTAATACGGTTGCCGCAATTATCGCCTGCCTGCTGATGGGGAAATTCCGCTGTATCGATGCCGAAAGCGCCTATAAAGCGATTCACTGGCCAAGCATTATTTTGATCGTCGGGATGATGCCCTTCGCATTGGCGCTACAAAAAACTGGCGGTGTCGATCTGGTGGTAAAAGGACTGATGGACGTTGGCGGCGGGTATGGCCCGTACATGATGCTGGGCTGCCTGTTCGTCCTGTGCGCGAGCATTGGGTTATTTATCTCTAACACTGCAACGGCGGTACTCATGGCGCCAATCGCCCTGGCGGCGGCAAAGTCGATGGGGGTTTCGCCGTATCCTTTTGCGATGGTGATTGCAATGGCGGCATCCGCAGCCTTTATGACACCGGTCTCTTCGCCGGTAAACACGCTGGTGCTGGGACCGGGTAACTATAGCTTTAGCGATTTCGTGAAAATTGGCGTGCCGTTTACGGTGATCGTGATGGCGGTGTGCGTGGTGATGATCCCGATGCTGTTCCCGTTTTGATTTTTATGTGCCGGATAAGACGTTGACGTCGCCATCCGGCAAAATCGTTTAAAGCGGTGAATCCTGGCTGATCTCATCTAATGAGAGGTGAAAGCTCGGGACAAACACCTCCATAAAATAGTCCATCTCTTCGCTGCGCCGCGACTCCAGCGTTTTTTCCAGCCGCGTTTTCGCCAATAGGAACTCATTATTGCCCGCCGAAAGTTCCTCCAGACACTTCAGATAGGCGCACAGCGCATCGGCCTGTTTGACGATAGATTTCTCTTCTTCGCTGTAAGCATGTTCATCAATCAGCGGAGCAAAAATATCGCGCAGCTCGTCGGGCACCATATCGACCAGCTTTTGCTGGGCAATTTTCTCTATCGCTTTATATTCCTGGGCTATTTGTGAGTTGAAGTATTTTACCGGGGTAGGGAGGTCACCGGTCAGCACCTCTGAAGCATCATGGTACATTGCCAACAGGGCAATGCGCTCTGCATTAAGCTGACCACCAAATTTACGGTTTTTAATCGCGGCCAACGCATGAGCGACCATGGCAACTTGCAAACTATGCTCGGATACGTTTTCGGTGCGCACGTTGCGCATCAGCGGCCAGCGGTTAATGAGCTTCAGGCGGGAGAGGTGGGCAAAAAAGTGGCTCTGCTTCATAACGACCCTTATATGATGGCAACCTGAGAGTCATTGTGCGCAGAGAAGGCTGTCAGATGCAAATACTCGTCATACTGATCCAACAGCCCGTGTTTTATTACAGCTGGTGATACCCTGACAGGAAGCGCTCAAATTTACTCAGCGACATTTCGATATCGTCAATGCGCGGGAGCGTGACGATGCGGAAATGATCCGGCCACGGCCAGTTGAACGCCGTTCCCTGAACCAGCAGCACTTTTTCCTGCAACAGGAAGTCGAGCACCATTTTCTGGTCGTCATGAATGTTGAAGCGTTTAGCGTCGATTTTTGGGAACATATACAGCGCGCCGCGCGGTTTCACGCAGGAGACGCCGGGAATATCATTGAGTAACTCCCAGGCGCGGTTGCGTTGTTCATACAGGCGCCCGCCAGGCATGATAAATTCACTGATGCTCTGGT
Organism: Citrobacter sp. wls710; assembly: GCF_005281115.1. Taxonomy (NCBI): domain Bacteria; kingdom Pseudomonadati; phylum Pseudomonadota; class Gammaproteobacteria; order Enterobacterales; family Enterobacteriaceae; genus Citrobacter; species Citrobacter sp. wls710. The sequence continues at coordinate 137,148 of NZ_SZXD01000039.1, read as the reverse complement.
ATCCGCCCAGCGCGGTCTGAATCGCATGTTGCGCCGGAACGTTAGCACATAAGCGCATAGAGGCCAGCATCTCAAGACCTTCGATGTACCCCTTGGCATGTTTCTTCGGCCCGTTCAGCACCATCCAGCCCTGACGGAAACCGGCAACGCGATAGGTTTTTGACAGGCCGTTGAAGGTAATAGTCAGCAGGTCCGGCGCCATTGCGGCGATCGAGTGGTGTTCAGCGTCATCGTAGAGAATTTTGTCGTAAATCTCGTCCGCAAAAATGATGAGATTGTTCTGGCGAGCAATTTCAACAATCTCCATCAGCAGCTCTTTGGAGTAAACAGCGCCGGTTGGGTTGTTGGGGTTAATGATGACGATCCCACGCGTGCGCGGGGTAATTTTTGCGCGAATGTCGTCCAGGTCCGGGAACCAGTCAGATGATTCGTCACACAGGTAGTGCACGGCATTACCGCCGGAGAGCGATACCGCCGCCGTCCACAGCGGGTAATCAGGTGCCGGAACGAGCATCTCGTCCCCACTGTTCAGCAATGCCTGCATGGCTTGCACAATCAATTCGGAAACGCCATTGCCGATATAGATATCTTCCACGGTCACATCGCGCATCCCACGGGCCTGATAATGCTGCATGATCGCTTTACGGGCTGAATAGAGACCTTTTGAGTCGCAATATCCTTGCGCTGTTGGCAAATTGCGGATCACATCAACCAGAATTTCATCTGGCGCTTCAAACCCGAATGGCGCCGGGTTGCCGATGTTCAGTTTCAGAACTTTATTGCCTTCTTCTTCCAGGCGCTTTGCTTCCTTCAGAACCGGGCCGCGAATGTCATAACAGACGTTTTCTAATTTGCTGGATTTTTCAATGGGGGACATGAACGTTGACCTTTTTAGCTGTGAATGCCACTCCCTGCCATGGAAGTCAGCCCAGCACAATGTACTCCCACGACGGTAAGTTTTGAAGGGTCTTTAGTAGAAGATTTTGAAAATCCATGAAGTTATAATTGACTGTTAATATCTAAATGCATCCAAAATATTAGGATAATAAACTAATAAAATGTATTTTATTAGTTTTATATTTTATGTCTTCGGTTTTGATGTGGTGGTTTGTCTGGTCAAAAAAACTTAAGTCTGGAAAGCAAAAGGTAACCGACACTTAAGCTGTATGACGTCATTCGAAAATACTGAGGTTTTATCTGCGAGGGCTGTTATCGGCCTGATCCGCGCGTGGTACGGTGTGAATTCATTGTTAAGCATAATTAATGAATTGAGGGATTCTTAATTAATTATTATTTAATATTTAAATCGCATTAATTTGAATGGACTAATAATACGAAAACCTCAGTTCTGACATAACGCCTTGTTGCCTCGAATTATTCGCGATAACACTTATAAATATAGTGGTTTTAGGTTAAGATAAGTCTCATGAAATGGTGCGTAGTAAGAATTTTACGATAATTCAAATGTTTGTTGGTTGTTCCTAACATACTGAAAAGTTAGTTTTTAATGTGTAAATTATTGTTCGTTAACTTTTTTTAAATTTACAAAATTTACATGTTTTCCATTAGTCAGAATCATCCAGCAGCTAAAAATATGGCCCTTTCTCGTTGCTATATTCCGATGAGTGTCACGGTTATTATATAGCGTAGAAAGAGAATTGTTTCGTTTGTTAAACCAAATACATCCTTATTTTCACTTGGTTACACTAAGCGAAACTGCAAGGAAGGCAGGCAGATAACAAATGGAGTTGTTTGATTCTGAATGCACAGCATTAACACGGTATGACCCGCGAGTAAGTGAAAAACTATGATAAATGCAAATCGTCCGATAATTAACCTCGACCTCGATCTGCTGAGAACCTTCGTTGCTGTTGCCGACCTGAATACCTTCGCGGCTGCGGCAGCTGCGGTATGTCGCACTCAGTCTGCGGTGAGTCAGCAAATGCAGCGTCTTGAGCAACTCGTGGGGAAAGAGTTGTTCGCGCGCCATGGACGCAACAAACTGCTGACCGAACATGGTATACAGCTGTTGGGTTACGCCAGAAAAATCTTGCGTTTTAATGATGAGGCATGCTCATCATTAATGTTTAACAATCTTCAGGGAGTGTTAACTATCGGAGCTTCTGATGAATCTGCCGATACTATACTGCCTTTCCTGCTCAACCGTATAAGTTCGGTTTATCCGAAGCTTGCATTGGATGTGAGGGTCAAGCGCAACGCCTATATGGTGGATATGCTGAAGTCGCAAGAAGTGGATTTGGTGGTAACGACTAACCGTCCGGGCGATTTTGAATGCCTGAATCTGCGCACTTCACCGACGCACTGGTATTGTGCAGCTGAATATATCCTGCAAAAAGGTGAGCCGGTTCCGTTGGTTCTGCTGGACGATCCGAGCCCGTTCCGCGATATGGTGTTGGCAACGCTGAATGCTGCACAGATCCCGTGGCGCTTAGCGTATGTTGCTTCAACATTGCCTGCGGTTCGTGCTGCGGTCAAAGCCGGTCTGGGCGTTACTGCGCGTCCCGTTGAAATGATGAGTCCTGATTTACGCGTACTGGGCGCGGCGGACGGATTACCGCCACTGCCTGATACCGAGTATCTGTTGTGCTGCGATCCGGCTACGCAAAATGATTTAGCTCAGGTTATCTTTAACTCGATGCAGACTTATCAAAATCCTTGGCAATACAATCAGTTTACCCCCGAAGGGGGAGATGATTCGCTCCTTGTTGAAGGGGACTTCGAGTAACGCGTCACAAAAAACGTTTTAAAATGTAAGTGTAAAAAAAGAGCCGCTAATGATGAAAAAACATCCAGCGGCTCTTTTTTTATGCAAATAACGTTGGTTTATGTCATTTGCTATACTAAAACTTAACAAAATCAGCGGCTAAAAAAACAGCCTGCAAATAGGGTGAAAAATAATCAGCAGAAGTGTTAATTGTTTCCATGTTAAAAAACTAGAGAAATTGTTGCTGTTTTTTATGGTGAATTAACAAAAGCGTGTCACAGATCAAGAAAATACTCCCATTTAGGGGGAGGCATTAGTGTGAATTCCTGTCAAAATAGACGTGTATTATCTTTTTTACTTCACTACGGACACGATTCAACAACATTAAAAAAGACCGATGATGCGATCGAAATGGGTCTAAACAGCACTTTATGTTAATGAGGTTGGAACAGTGTAAAATAATGTGAGGAAACTTTTGTTAAAGTTGACAAAAGGTTATAGAAAGGAGTAAAAAACCCCATCAATTGGCTGTATAAAATGGTTTTCTACAGTGATTGTAAGGTTTTTTTTATTCCTCCCCATGAATCGATGTGGCGTTCATCTGCCGAAAAGAGCAGAGAATTTGGCGCTACTTTTGATGAGTAAGCAATGAGTATGTCAACATCCACTGAAATCATCGCTCATCACTGGGCATTCGCTATCTTTCTTATTGTCGCCATTGGCCTGTGCTGCCTGATGCTCGTCGGCGGCTGGTTTTTAGGTGGTCGCGCGCGCGCGAGATCTAAAAACGTGCCGTTTGAATCAGGTATCGACTCGGTCGGCACCGCCCGCTTGCGCCTGTCTGCCAAGTTTTATCTGGTAGCCATGTTCTTCGTTATCTTCGACGTTGAAGCGCTGTATCTGTTCGCATGGTCAACATCTATCCGTGAAAGCGGTTGGATTGGCTTTGTGGAAGCTGCAATTTTTATTTTTGTGTTACTGGCTGGTCTGGTTTATCTGGTGCGTATTGGCGCGCTGGACTGGACGCCCGCGCGTTCACGCCGCGAGCGTATGAACCCGGAAACGAACAGTATCGCTAATCGTCAACGCTAACCGCGAGGCATTAAGATGGATTATACGCTCACCCGCATAGATCCTAACGGTGAGAACGACCGTTACCCCCTGCAAAAACAGGAGATCGTAACCGACCCCCTGGAGCAAGAAGTTAATAAAAATGTGTTCATGGGTAAGCTCCATGACATGGTTAACTGGGGCCGTAAAAACTCAATTTGGCCATATAACTTTGGCCTTTCCTGCTGCTACGTTGAGATGGTGACCTCGTTTACCGCCGTGCACGATGTGGCCCGTTTTGGTGCGGAAGTACTGCGTGCCTCGCCGCGTCAGGCTGACCTGATGGTCGTGGCTGGAACCTGCTTTACCAAAATGGCACCGGTTATTCAGCGCCTCTACGATCAGATGCTGGAACCAAAATGGGTTATTTCCATGGGCGCATGCGCTAACTCCGGCGGTATGTACGACATCTATTCTGTGGTGCAGGGCGTTGATAAATTTATTCCGGTCGATGTTTACATCCCGGGATGCCCGCCGCGTCCAGAAGCGTATATGCAGGCTCTAATGCTGCTGCAGGATTCCATTGGCAAAGAACGCCGTCCGCTCTCCTGGGTGGTTGGCGATCAGGGCGTTTATCGCGCCAATATGCAGTCAGAACGCGAGCGTAAACGCGGCGAACGTATTGCTGTAACGAATCTTCGTACACCAGACGAGATTTAATTTGCGCCTGTCGGCAGCAGCCCTTCCTTCGCTTATCACTACATAAATAGCGCGAAGCACTGCCGACTACCACGGACCATTTGCAATGGTGAACAATATGACCGACTTAACCGCGCAAGACGCTGTATGGCAAACACGGGATCACCTTGATGACCCAGTCATTGGCGAACTGCGCAACCGTTTTGGGCCGGATGCCTTTACCGTTCAGGCGACTCGCACCGGGGTACCCGTTGTTTGGGTCAAGCGTGAACAATTACTGGAAGTTGGCGATTTCTTAAAGAAACTGCCGAAACCTTACGTCATGCTGTTTGACTTACACGGCATGGACGAACGTCTGCGTACGCACCGCGAAGGGTTACCTGCCGCGGATTTTTCCGTTTTCTATCACCTGATTTCCATTGAACGCAATCGCGATATCATGCTCAAGGTGGCTTTGTCTGAAAACGATCTGCGTGTACCGACGTTTACCAAACTGTTCCCGAACGCCAACTGGTATGAGCGTGAAACCTGGGAAATGTTTGGCATTGATATCGAAGGTCACCCGCACCTGACGCGTCTGCTGATGCCGCATACCTGGCAAGGTCACCCGCTGCGTAAAGACTACCCGGCGCGTGCGACCGAATTCGATCCGTTTGAGCTGACCAAAGCCAAACAGGATCTGGAGATGGAGTCTCTGACCTTCAAACCCGAAGACTGGGGCATGAAACGTAGCACCGAAAACGAGGACTTTATGTTCCTCAACCTCGGTCCTAACCACCCGTCTTCTCACGGTGCGTTCCGTATTGTGCTGCAGCTTGATGGCGAAGAAATCGTCGACTGTGTACCTGACATCGGCTACCACCACCGTGGCGCTGAAAAGATGGGTGAACGTCAGTCCTGGCACAGCTACATTCCTTACACTGACCGTATCGAATACCTCGGCGGCTGCGTCAACGAAATGCCTTACGTACTGGCGGTTGAGAAACTGGCGGGCATCACCACGCCGGATCGCGTCAACGTGATTCGCGTGATGCTGTCTGAACTGTTCCGTATCAACAGCCACCTGCTGTACATCTCCACGTTCATTCAGGACGTCGGCGCGATGACGCCGGTCTTCTTCGCCTTTACCGACCGTCAGAAAATTTATGACGTGGTGGAAGCGATCACCGGTTACCGTATGCACCCGGCCTGGTTCCGTATCGGCGGTGTCGCACACGATCTGCCGCGCGGTTGGGACAAGCTGCTGCGTGACTTCCTCGACTGGATGCCAAAACGTCTGGATTCCTACGAGAAAGCCGCACTGCGTAACACCATCCTGAAAGGTCGTTCCCAGGGCGTTGCCGCCTATGGCAAGAAAGAAGCGCTGGACTGGGGTTGTACCGGTGCTGCGCTGCGTGCGACCGGTATTGATTTCGACGTGCGTAAAGCCCGTCCATACTCTGGCTATGAAAACTTTGACTTTGAAGTTCCGGTTGGCGGCGGCGTATCCGACTGCTATACCCGCGTAATGCTGAAAGTTGAAGAGCTGCGCCAGAGTCTGCGCATCCTTGAGCAGTGCCTCAACAACATGCCGGAAGGCCCGTTCAAAGCGGATCACCCGCTGACGACGCCGCCGCCGAAAGAGCGCACGCTGCAACATATCGAAACCCTGATCACCCACTTCCTGCAGGTTTCGTGGGGACCGGTTATGCCGGCAAACGAGTCCTTCCAGATGGTGGAAGCGACCAAGGGTATCAACAGTTACTACCTGACCAGCGATGGCAGCACCATGAGTTATCGTACTCGTATCCGTACCCCGAGCTATGCGCACCTGCAGCAGATCCCGGTAGCGGTACGTGGCAGTCTGGTGTCCGACCTTATCGTCCATCTGGGTAGTATTGATTTTGTTATGTCAGATGTGGACCGCTAATTATGCACGAGAATCAACAACCACAAACCGAGGCTTTTGAGCTGAGTGCGGCTGAGCGTGAAGCGATTGAGCACGAGAAGCACCACTACGAAGACCCCCGTGCGGCGTCCATTGAAGCGCTGAAGATCGTTCAGAAGCAGCGTGGCTGGGTGCCGGATGGCGCGATCTATGCGATCGCGGATGTGCTGGGTATCCCGGCGAGCGACGTAGAAGGTGTTGCCACGTTCTACAGCCAGATCTTCCGCCAGCCGGTAGGTCGCCACGTGATCCGCTATTGCGACAGCGTGGTGTGCCATATCAATGGTTATCAGGGGATCCAGGCTGCGCTGGAGAAAAAACTCAACATCAAGCCGGGGCAGACGACTTTTGATGGTCGCTTTACGCTGCTGCCGACCTGCTGCCTGGGGAACTGTGATAAAGGGCCGAACATGATGATCGATGACGACACTCATGCTCACCTGACCCCGGAAGGCATTCCTGAACTGCTGGAGCGGTATAAATGAAAGACATTATCCGTACTCCCGAAACACATCCGCTGACCTGGCGTCTGCGTGATGACAAACAGCCGGTCTGGCTGGACGAATACCGTAGCAAAAACGGTTACGAAGGTGCGCGTAAGGCCCTGACCGGCCTGTCACCGGACGAAATCGTCAATCAGGTAAAAGACGCTGGCCTGAAAGGGCGCGGCGGCGCAGGCTTTTCTACCGGCCTGAAGTGGAGCCTGATGCCGAAAGACGAATCCATGAACATCCGTTACCTGCTGTGTAACGCCGATGAAATGGAACCGGGTACCTATAAAGACCGTCTGCTGATGGAACAGCTGCCGCACCTGCTGGTGGAAGGCATGCTGATTTCCGCGTTTGCGCTGAAAGCATACCGTGGTTACATCTTCCTGCGCGGTGAATATATCGAGGCGGCTGTGCATCTGCGCCGCGCGATCGCTGAAGCAACCGAAGCCGGTCTGCTTGGCAAAAACATCATGGGCACGGGTTTCGATTTCGAACTGTTTGTCCACACCGGGGCAGGGCGTTACATCTGCGGTGAAGAAACTGCGCTGATTAACTCTCTCGAAGGTCGTCGTGCTAACCCGCGCTCCAAGCCGCCGTTCCCGGCAAGCTCTGGCGCATGGGGTAAGCCGACCTGCGTAAACAACGTCGAAACGCTGTGTAACGTACCGGCCATCCTCGCCAACGGCGTGGAGTGGTACCAGAACATCTCGAAGAGCAAAGATGCGGGCACCAAGCTGATGGGCTTCTCCGGTCGCGTGAAGAACCCTGGCCTGTGGGAACTGCCTTTCGGTACTACCGCGCGTGAGATCCTCGAAGATTACGCAGGCGGCATGCGCGATGGTCTGAAGTTCAAAGCCTGGCAGCCTGGCGGCGCGGGGACTGACTTCCTGACCGAAGCACACCTCGATCTGCCGATGGAATTCGAAAGCATTGGTAAAGCAGGCAGCCGTCTGGGCACCGCGCTGGCAATGGCTGTCGATCACGAGATTGGCATGGTACCGCTGGTGCGTAACCTCGAAGAGTTCTTCGCCCGCGAGTCCTGCGGCTGGTGTACGCCGTGCCGTGACGGTCTGCCGTGGAGCGTGAAAATTCTGCGTGCGCTGGAGCGTGGCGAAGGCCAGCCTGGGGATATCGAGACACTTGAGCAACTGTGTCGTTTCCTCGGCCCGGGTAAAACCTTCTGTGCACACGCACCGGGCGCGGTGGAGCCGTTACAGAGCGCCATTAAATATTTCCGCGAAGAATTCGAAGCTGGCATCAAGCAGACCTTCAGCAATACCCACGCTATTGGTGGTATTCAGCCGAACCTGCTGAAAGAGCGCTGGTAATTGCAGGTTACCCCTGCATCGCGATAAGTAATTCGATTAACGCTTAGTCCCTGACTAAGCCAACTGGAAGCATGCTGACTATGGCTACGATTCATGTAGACGGCAAAGAATATGAGGTCAACGGAGCGGACAACCTGCTGGAAGCTTGTCTGTCTCTTGGCCTTGATATTCCGTACTTTTGCTGGCACCCGGCGCTGGGCAGCGTCGGTGCTTGCCGCCAGTGTGCGGTGAAGCAATATCAAAACGCGGAAGATACGCGTGGTCGCCTGGTGATGTCTTGTATGACACCAGCCACCGAAGGCACCTTTATTTCTATTGATGACGAAGAAGCGAAACAGTTCCGCGAAAGCGTTGTGGAGTGGTTGATGACTAACCACCCGCACGACTGTCCGGTCTGCGAAGAGGGCGGTAACTGCCACCTGCAGGATATGACCGTCATGACCGGTCATAGCTTCCGTCGCTATCGCTTCACGAAGCGTACGCACCGCAACCAGGACCTGGGGCCGTTCATCTCTCACGAAATGAACCGCTGCATCGCCTGCTATCGCTGCGTACGTTACTACAAAGATTACGCCGATGGCGCGGATCTGGGCGTGTATGGCGCGCATGACAACGTCTACTTCGGTCGCCCGGAAGACGGTACGCTGGAAAGCGAATTCTCCGGTAACCTGGTCGAGATTTGCCCGACCGGCGTGTTCACCGATAAAACGCACTCCGAGCGCTACAACCGTAAGTGGGACATGCAGTTTGCGCCGAGCATCTGCCAGCAGTGTTCCATTGGCTGTAACACCAGCCCGGGCGAACGCTATGGTGAACTGCGTCGTATCGAAAACCGTTACAACGGTACCGTTAACCACTACTTCCTCTGCGACCGTGGTCGTTTTGGCTATGGTTACGTGAACCTGAAAGACCGTCCGCGTCAGCCGGTACAGCGTCGTGGCGATGACCTGATCACGCTCAACGCCGAACAGGCGATGCAGGGCGCGGCAGATATTCTGCGCCAGTCGAAGAAAGTGATTGGTATCGGCTCCCCGCGTGCCAGCGTTGAAAGCAACTTCGCACTGCGTGAACTGGTCGGGGCGGATAACTTCTATACCGGTATCGCCCAGGGTGAGCAGGAACGTCTGCAACTGGCGCTGAGCGTTCTGCGTGACGGCGGTATTCATACCCCCGCACTGCGCGAAATTGAGTCTTACGATGCGGTTCTGGTGCTGGGCGAAGATGTCACCCAGACCGGCGCGCGCGTTGCGCTGGCAGTGCGTCAGGCGGTGAAAGGTAAAGCACGCGAAATGGCTGCGGCGCAGAAAGTGGCTGACTGGCAGATCGCGGCAATCCTTAACATCGGCCAGCGTGCTAAGCACCCGCTGTTTGTAACTAACGTCGATAACACCCGTCTGGATGATATCGCTGCATGGACCTACCGCGCACCGGTAGAAGATCAGGCGCGTTTAGGCTTCGCTATCGCTCATGCGCTGGACAACAACGCCCCGGCGGTTGACGGTATCGATCGTGACCTGCAGAACAAAATTGACGTGATCGTTCAGGCATTAGCCGGAGCGAAGAAACCACTGATTATTTCTGGCACCAACGCCGGTAGCGCCGAAGTGATTCAGGCTGCTGCCAACGTGGCGAAGGCGCTGAAAGGTCGTGGCGCTGACGTCGGCATCACCATGATTGCGCGCTCTGTTAACAGCATGGGCCTGGGTATGATTGGCGGTGGTTCCCTTGACGATGCGCTGACCGAGCTGGAAACAGGTCGTGCTGACGCCGTTGTGGTGCTGGAAAATGACCTGCATCGCCATGCTTCAGCAACGCGCGTTAATGCCGCGCTGGCGAAAGCGCCGTTGGTACTGGTTGTTGACCATCAGCGTACGGCAATTATGGAGAACGCCCATCTGGTGCTTTCCGCCGCGAGCTTTGCCGAAAGCGATGGGACGGTGATTAACAACGAAGGCCGCGCGCAGCGCTTCTTCCAGGTCTATGACCCGTCCTACTATGACAGCAACACCGTGATGCTGGAAAGCTGGCGCTGGCTGCACTCGCTGCACAGCACCGTGCAGAGCCGGGAAGTGGACTGGACGCAACTCGACCACGTTATCGACGCGGTTGTTGAGAAGTTGCCGCAACTGGCTGGTATTAAAGATGCCGCGCCGGATGCAAGCTTCCGTATCCGTGGACAGAAACTGGCGCGTGAGCCGCACCGCTACAGCGGTCGTACCGCGATGCGCGCTAACATTAGCGTCCATGAACCACGTCAGCCGCAGGATAAAGACACCATGTTCGCCTTCTCGATGGAAGGGAACAACCAACCGTCTGCGCCGCGTTCACAAATTCCGTTTGCCTGGGCTCCGGGCTGGAACTCCCCACAGGCGTGGAACAAGTTCCAGGATGAAGTGGGCGGTAAACTGCGTCATGGCGATCCGGGCGTGCGTCTGATCGAAGCTTCTGCGGATGGTATGGATTACTTCACTACCGTTCCGGCGAGCTTCGAGGCTCAGGATGGTCAGTGGCGTATCGCGCCGTACTACCATCTGTTTGGTAGTGACGAATTGTCTCAGCGTGCGCCGGTCTTCCAGACCCGTATGCCACAGCCGTACATCAAACTTAACCCGGCAGACGCCGCGAAGTTGGGTGTTAATGCCGGTACCCGTGTTTCTTTCAGCTACGATGGCAATACGGTCACGCTGCCGGTTGAAATCGCTGAAGGATTAACGGCAGGGCAGGTTGGTTTACCGATGGGTATGCCTGGCATCGCGCCGGTTCTGGCAGGCGCGCGTCTTGAAGATCTGCAGGAGGCACAACAATGAGTTGGATTACACCCGATCTGATTGAGATCCTGCTGAGCATTCTCAAAGCGGTGGTGATTCTGCTGGTGGTGGTCACCTGCGGGGCATTCATGAGCTTTGGCGAACGTCGTCTGCTGGGTCTGTTCCAGAACCGTTACGGACCGAACCGTGTTGGCTGGGGCGGTTCGCTCCAGCTGGTTGCGGACATGATCAAGATGTTCTTTAAAGAAGACTGGATCCCGAAATTCTCGGATCGCGTCATCTTTACCCTGGCACCGATGATCGCCTTTACGTCACTGCTGCTGGCTTTCGCCATCGTGCCGGTGAGTCCAAACTGGGTGGTTGCTGACCTGAACATCGGCATCCTGTTCTTCCTGATGATGGCGGGCCTCGCGGTATACGCGGTGCTGTTCGCTGGCTGGTCCAGTAACAACAAATACTCCCTGCTTGGTGCGATGCGTGCTTCTGCGCAGACGCTGAGCTATGAAGTGTTCCTTGGGCTGTCCCTGATGGGCGTGGTGGCGCAAGCCGGTTCATTCAATATGACCGACATCGTCAATAACCAGGCTGATATCTGGAACGTTATTCCGCAGTTCTTTGGTTTTGTCACCTTTGCCATCGCGGGCGTGGCGGTATGTCACCGTCACCCGTTTGACCAGCCAGAAGCCGAGCAGGAACTGGCCGACGGTTACCACATTGAATATTCCGGCATGAAATTCGGTCTGTTCTTCGTGGGCGAGTACATCGGTATCGTCACCATTTCTGCACTGATGGTTACCTTGTTCTTCGGTGGCTGGCATGGCCCGTTCTTACCGCCATTCGTCTGGTTCGCGCTGAAAACCGCGTTCTTCATGATGATGTTCATTTTGATTCGTGCGTCGTTACCGCGTCCTCGTTATGACCAGGTAATGTCCTTCGGCTGGAAAGTCTGTCTGCCGCTGACGCTCGTCAACTTGTTGGTAACGGCGGCTGTCATTCTGTGGCAGGCGCAATAAGGGACACAAAGACCATGACCTTAAAAGAATTGTTCGTAGGTTTCGGCACCCAGGTACGCAGTATCTGGATGATCGGCCTGCATGCGTTCGCGAAACGTGAAACGCAGATGTACCCGGAAGAGCCGGTCTATCTCCCGCCCCGTTTTCGTGGTCGTATCGTTCTGACCCGCGACCCGGACGGTGAAGAGCGCTGCGTTGCCTGTAACCTGTGCGCGGTAGCATGTCCGGTAGGCTGTATCTCTCTGCAAAAAGCAGAGACCAAAGACGGCCGCTGGTATCCGGAGTTTTTCCGCATTAACTTCTCACGCTGCATTTTCTGCGGCCTGTGCGAAGAAGCCTGTCCGACAACGGCTATTCAGCTGACTCCAGATTTCGAGCTGGGTGAGTACAAGCGCCAGGACCTGGTTTACGAGAAAGAGGATCTGCTGATCTCCGGTCCGGGCAAATACCCGGAATATAACTTCTACCGGATGGCAGGTATGGCAATCGACGGCAAAGATAAGGGCGAAGCAGAGAACGAAGCTAAGCCTATCGACGTCAAGAGCCTGTTACCGTAAGGAGAGGGGCAATGGAGTTCGCTTTTTATATCTGTGGCCTGATAGCCATTCTCGCAACCTTGCGGGTGATCACCCACACCAATCCGGTACACGCGCTGCTGTATCTGATTATTTCGCTGCTGGCGATTTCTGGGGTGTTCTTCTCGTTAGGCGCTTATTTCGCCGGTGCGCTGGAAATTATCGTCTACGCGGGTGCCATCATGGTGCTGTTCGTGTTCGTGGTCATGATGCTCAACCTCGGTGGCTCTGAAATCGAACAGGAACGCCAGTGGCTGAAACCGCAGGTGTGGATTGGTCCGGCGATTCTGTCGGCCATCATGCTGGTCGTGATTGTGTACGCCATTCTTGGCGTTAACGATCAGGGCATCGACGGTACGCCAATTAGCGCGAAAGCGGTCGGTATTTCCCTGTTCGGACCGTATGTACTGGCGGTCGAACTGGCTTCGATGCTGCTGCTGGCGGGCCTGGTTGTGGCCTTCCACGTTGGTCGCGAAGAGCGTTCAGGTGAAGTGCTGAGCAATCGCACCGATGACCGTGCGAAAAGAAAAACGGAGGAGCACGCATGATCCCCTTACAACATGGACTGATCCTCGCGGCTGTCTTATTCGTGCTGGGCTTAACAGGTCTGGTTATCCGCCGCAATCTGCTGTTTATGCTGATTGGGCTGGAAATCATGATTAACGCCTCCGCGTTGGCCTTTGTGGTCGCCGGAAGCTACTGGGGCCAGACCGATGGTCAGGTGATGTACATTCTCGCCATCAGCCTTGCGGCTGCGGAAGCGAGCATTGGACTTGCACTGTTGCTGCAACTTCATCGCCGTCGCCAGAACCTGAACATCGATTCAGTAAGTGAGATGCGTGGATGAACATGCTTGCCTTAACCATTATTCTGCCATTTATTGGCTTTGTATTACTGGCGTTCTCTCGCGGTCGTTGGTCAGAAAATCTGTCCGCTACCGTGGGCGTTGGCTCTATTGGCCTGGCTGCGCTGGTGACGGCGTTTGTTGGCGTTGACTTCTTTGCTAATGGTCAACAAGCCTACAGTCAGCCGCTGTGGACGTGGATGTCTGTCGGTGACTTCAACATCGGCTTCAACCTGGTGCTGGACGGCCTGTCGCTGACTATGCTCAGCGTGGTGACCGGCGTCGGTTTCCTGATCCATATGTTCGCCTCCTGGTATATGCGTGGGGAAGAGGGCTACTCTCGTTTCTTCGCTTACACCAACCTGTTTATCGCCAGCATGGTGGTTCTGGTACTGGCGGATAACCTGCTGCTGATGTACCTCGGTTGGGAAGGCGTGGGCCTGTGCTCCTATCTTCTGATCGGTTTCTATTACACCGATCCGAAGAATGGCGCTGCGGCAATGAAAGCCTTCGTGGTGACCCGTGTCGGTGATGTGTTCCTCGCCTTCGCGCTGTTCATCCTCTACAACGAGCTGGGCACGCTGAACTTCCGCGAAATGGTCGAACTGGCGCCTGCGCACTTTGAAGCGGGTAATAACATGCTGATGTGGGCAACCCTGATGCTGCTGGGTGGTGCGGTGGGTAAATCCGCGCAGCTGCCGTTGCAGACCTGGCTTGCTGACGCGATGGCCGGCCCGACGCCTGTCTCCGCGCTGATCCACGCCGCGACGATGGTTACCGCTGGTGTCTACCTGATTGCACGTACCCATGGTCTGTTCCTGATGACCCCGGAAATCCTGCATCTGGTGGGGATTATCGGTGCGATCACGCTGGTGCTGGCGGGTTTTGCCGCGCTGGTACAGACCGACATCAAACGCGTTCTCGCTTACTCCACCATGAGCCAGATTGGCTACATGTTCCTGGCGCTCGGCGTTCAGGCATGGGATGCGGCAATTTTCCACCTGATGACGCACGCCTTCTTTAAAGCGCTGCTCTTCCTGGCATCCGGCTCGGTTATCCTGGCTTGCCACCACGAACAGAACATCTTCAAGATGGGCGGCCTGCGTAAGTCGATTCCGCTGGTGTATGTCTGCTTCCTGATTGGTGGCGCGGCGCTGTCGGCTCTGCCGCTGATTACCGCGGGCTTCTTCAGTAAGGATGAGATTCTGGCCGGTGCGATGGCGAACGGTCATATTAATCTGATGGTTGCAGGTCTGGTCGGTGCGTTTATGACCTCGCTGTACACCTTCCGTATGATTTTCATCGTGTTCCACGGTAAAGAACAAATTCACGCTCACGCCGGGAAGGGGATTACCCATCATCTGCCGCTGATTGTGCTGATGATCCTGTCTACCTTTGTTGGCGCGCTGATTGTGCCGCCGCTGCAGGGAGTATTGCCTGCAACGACCGAACTTGAGCATGGTCGCGTCATGACGCTGGAAATTACCTCCGGCATCGTAGCGATTGCGGGCATCCTGATCGCAGCGTGGCTGTGGCTGGGTAAACGTACGCTTGTTACGTCGATTGCCAACAGTGCGCCGGGCCGCCTGCTGGGTACCTGGTGGTATAACGCCTGGGGCTTCGACTGGCTGTATGACAAAGTGTTCGTTAAGCCGTTCCTGGGCATTGCCTGGCTGCTGAAGCGCGACCCGCTGAACTCAATGATGAACATTCCGGCTGTCCTTTCCCGCTTTGCAGGTAAAGGCCTGCTGTTAAGCGAGAACGGTTATCTGCGCTGGTATGTGGCATCAATGAGCATTGGCGCTGTCGTTGTGCTGGCACTGTTGATGGTACTGCGTTGATCGTAAAGTGAATTTTATCCAAATTCGTTGAAAATCAGGCCTCTGTCAGAGGCCTTAAAAAGGAATAAAAATCGCCATGTTACTACCCTGGCTAATATTGATTCCCTTTATCGGTGGCTTCCTGTGCTGGCAGACCGAACGCTTTGGCGTGAAGGTGCCGCGTTGGATCGCGCTGATTACCATGGGACTGACGCTGGCGCTTGGCCTGCAACTGTGGTTGCAGGGCGGCTATTCACTGACGCAATCCGCGGGTATTCCGCAGTGGCAGTCTGAGTTTGTCCTGCCGTGGATCCCACGTTTTGGCATCTCTATCCATTTAGCAATCGACGGCTTGTCGCTGCTAATGGTAGTGCTGACCGGTCTGCTCGGCGTTCTGGCGGTCCTTTGCTCCTGGAATGAAATCGAAAAATACCAGGGCTTCTTCCACCTGAACCTGATGTGGATCTTAGGCGGCGTGATCGGCGTGTTCCTGGCCATCGACATGTTCCTGTTCTTCTTCTTCTGGGAAATGATGCTGGTGCCGATGTACTTCCTGATCGCGCTGTGGGGGCATAAAGCTTCTGACGGTAAAACGCGTATCACGGCGGCAACCAAGTTCTTCATTTACACCCAGGCGAGTGGTCTGGTGATGTTGATTGCCATCCTGGCGCTGGTGTTTGTGCACTATAAAGCGACCGGCGTGTGGACCTTCAATTATGAAGATCTGCTGAATACCCCGATGTCCCACGGCGTGGAATATCTGCTGATGCTCGGCTTCTTCATCGCCTTCGCGGTGAAAATGCCGGTGGTTCCGCTGCACGGCTGGTTGCCGGATGCGCACTCCCAGGCACCGACCGCGGGTTCCGTTGACCTGGCGGGGATCCTGCTGAAAACCGCAGCCTACGGTCTGCTGCGTTTCTCTCTGCCGCTGTTCCCGAACGCGTCGGCGGAGTTTGCGCCTATCGCCATGTGGCTTGGCGTAATCGGTATCTTCTACGGCGCGTGGATGGCCTTTAATCAGTACGACATCAAACGTCTGATTGCCTACACCTCCGTATCCCACATGGGCTTCGTGCTGATTGCTATTTATACCGGCAGCCAACTGGCTTACCAGGGCGCGGTTATCCAGATGATCGCGCACGGTCTGTCCGCAGCCGGTCTGTTCATCCTGTGTGGTCAGCTGTACGAACGTCTGCACACGCGTGACATGCGTATGATGGGTGGTCTGTGGGGCAAAATGAAATGGTTGCCTGCGCTGTCCATGTTCTTCGCAGTATGTACGCTGGGTATGCCGGGTACAGGTAACTTCGTTGGCGAATTTATGATTCTGTTCGGCAGCTACCAGGTGGTTCCGGTCATTACCGTGATCTCGACCTTTGGTCTGGTGTTTGCCTCTGTATACTCGCTGGCGATGCTGCATCGCGCTTACTTTGGTAAGGCGAAGAGCCAGATTGCCAGCGTAGAACTGCCAGGGATGTCGCTGCGTGAGCTGTTTATCATCCTGTTGCTGGTCGTGCTTCTGGTACTGCTTGGCTTCTATCCGCAGCCGATTCTGGATACCTCGCATTCTGCGATGAGCAACATCCAGCAGTGGTTTGTTAATTCCGTTACTACTACAAGGCCGTAAATCGCCATGACAATAACTCCACAACACCTGATTGCGCTGCTACCGCTGCTGATCGTCGGCTTGACGGTGGTGGTTGTGATGCTCTCCATTGCGTGGCGACGCAATCACTTCCTCAATGCCACGCTGTCGGTCATTGGGCTTAACGCCGCGCTGGTTTCGCTCTGGTTTGTTGGCCAGGCGGGCGCCATGGACGTCACCCCGCTGATGCGGGTTGACGGTTTCGCCATGCTCTACACCGGGCTGGTGCTGCTGGCGAGTCTTGCCACCTGTACCTTTGCTTACCCGTGGCTGGAAGGCTACGACGACAACCGGGAAGAGTTTTACCTGCTGGTGTTGATTGCCGCGCTTGGCGGTATTCTGCTGGCAAATGCTAACCATCTGGCGGCACTGTTCCTCGGTATCGAACTGATTTCTCTGCCTCTGTTTGGTCTGGTTGGCTATGCGTTCCGTCAGAAACGTTCGCTGGAAGCCAGTATCAAATACACCATTCTGTCTGCCGCAGCGTCTTCCTTCCTGCTGTTCGGTATGGCGCTGGTGTACGCGCAGTCTGGCAACCTGTCGTTTGTTGCGCTCGGTAAGAGTCTTGGCGACGGCATGCTGCACGAACCGCTGCTGCTGGCGGGCTTCGGTCTGATGATTGTTGGCCTCGGCTTTAAACTCTCGCTGGTTCCGTTCCACCTGTGGACGCCAGACGTATACCAGGGCGCTCCGGCTCCGGTTTCCACCTTCCTGGCGACGGCGAGCAAAATCGCTATCTTCGGCGTAGTGATGCGTCTGTTCCTGTACGCACCGGTTGGCGACAGCGAAGCGGTACGTACCGTGCTGGGTGTGATTGCCTTTGCCTCCATCATCTTCGGTAACCTGATGGCGCTGAGCCAGACCAACATCAAGCGTCTGCTCGGTTACTCCTCCATCTCTCACCTCGGCTATCTGTTGGTGGCGTTGATTGCCCTGCAGAGTGGCGAAATGTCGATGGAAGCGGTTGGCGTTTACCTGGCCGGTTATCTGTTCAGCAGCCTCGGCGCGTTCGGTGTGGTCAGCCTGATGTCCAGCCCGTACCGCGGCCCGGATGCCGATTCTCTGTTCTCCTACCGTGGTCTGTTCTGGCATCGTCCGATCCTCGCGGCAGTGATGACGGTAATGATGCTGTCTCTGGCGGGTATCCCGATGACGCTGGGCTTTATCGGTAAGTTCTACGTGCTGGCAGTCGGTGTGCAGGCTAACCTTTGGTGGCTGGTTGCTGCCGTGGTGGTCGGTTCCGCAATTGGTTTGTACTACTATCTGCGTGTTGCCGTGAGCCTGTACCTGAGCGCGCCGCAACAGCTGAACCGCGATGCGCCGTCTAACTGGCAGTACAGCGCGGGCGGGATCGTGGTGCTGATTTCTGCTCTTTTGGTGCTGGTATTGGGTATCTATCCGCAACCGCTGATCAGCATTGTGCAGTTAGCGACGCCGCTGATGTAAGCGACCCGCTAAAACGAAAAAAACCCGCCTTGGCGGGTTTTTTTATGCGTGAAATACGGTCAGTTTAATAGCTGCCTGCTCACCAGCGGACCGCTAATGTCTTTCGCTGCGCGCTCCATGACTTCCTGAATGACAGAAGAGAGTTCATTGACCTCAAATTTTGCCACGTAGCCATCAGCTTTAACCCGGCGAACGTGATCTTCATTGGCACTACCGGAAAGCGAGGAGTGGATAACGACCGGGATTTTCTTCAGGCGTTCGTCGGTCTTGATCTTACGGGTAAGCGTAAAACCGTCCATCTCCGGCATTTCCAGGTCGGTGAGCACCAGGGCTATCTTCTCGGTGATTGGCTTGCCTTCCGCCTGCGCTTCTGCGGAAAGCTGCTGGATTTTTTCCCATGCATCCTTACCTGTCACATGCATCTGATGCGGGATTTCCATGGCATTAAGCCCTTTCTCCAGCATCGCGCGAGCGACTTTCGAATCTTCTGCTACAATCGCCACCGCACCCGGCGTGATGTTGAATTTACTGGTTTTCAGGTCTGTCGCGCGTAAATCGTGATTGGACGGTACGATGTCGTAAAGGATTTGCTCAACGTCGAGCACAAGCGCCAGGTTGTTGGTCTCTTTATCGTCATCCAGGCAGGCGATACTGGTGATGTAGCGGCCGTTGACGGCTTTCTCGGCGGTATGCACCTGTTGCCAGTCCAGACGCATAATGTTTTCCACTGATTCCACCGCAAACGCCTGTACGCTGCGGGCGTATTCTGTAATGAGCAGGATGTTGAGTCCGGTCTCGGGTTTACAGCCCGCCACCGCCGGCAGGTCAATCACCGGAATCACTTGATCGCGAATGTTTACCATACCTAACAGCGGAGCTTTCATTCCCGCCGGACGCGTAAACGTCGGCATCGGCACGATTTCACGTAGTTTAAATACGTTGATGCCAAACAGCTCTGATTTCTGCTCCTCAACAGATTTGCCGAGGCGAAACAGTAGCAGTTCAAAACGGTTAGACAGGGTTAGGTTGGTCCTGTCATCAATATCTTTCTGGAAATTGTTCATCCTGTCCTCAGTGTGAAAGCCAGCCTTTTCACTGTTATCGGCACTGAGGCGAAAAAATAGAGCATTAAACGGTGAAAATGGCGAAATCGTGAGCCAGTTCTGTTGCCGGGAACAGCGTTCTGCACTCTTCGAGTAATCGCTGACAGCCTTTTTCATCGTAGCGTGAGCTAACGTGGGTCATGATCAAGCGTCCGACACCTGCTTTAAGCGCCAGAAGCGCGGCTTGTCGGGTTGAGCTGTGTCCACGACTATTGGCCTTCTCCTCCATTGACGAGTCCAGCGTAGTTTCATGCACCATCACATCCACACCTTTTGCCAGTTCGAGGGCGCTTGCGCACGGGCCTGTATCGCCGAAAATAGCCACCGATTTTCCCCTGGTGGCCGGGGCAAGAAAGTCGGCACCGTTAATCGCGCGACCATCTTCCAGTACGATGGTTTTCCCGGCTTTCAAATCCTGAAACCACGGGCCGGATTTAACACCAGCCGCCTTCAGAGCACTGGCGTCAAGTGCACCGGGTTTGTCGTGCTCTTCAATGCGAAAACCATAGCATTCCAGCGGATGTTCTAGTGGATATGCCGTTACCTTACGCAGGCCGTCATCCACGATTTCACCTGCGGTGATTTCCACAATATCCAGAGGATAATCAGTCCATGAACCGCTCAGACGCAATGCGGTTTCGGTAAATTCCCGTAATCCTTTTGGTCCGTAAAGCGTCAGTGGCTTCACGTTCCCGGCCATCGAACGACTGCATAGCAGACCAGGTAAACCAAACAGGTGGTCGCCATGCAGGTGGCTGATAAAAATACGGTCGAGTTTTCCCGGATTGAACGGCGTGGCGAGCATCTGATGCTGTGTTCCTTCGCCGCAATCAAAAAGCCACAGCCCCGGCTGAGTCGGGTGTTGCAGATTGAGTAAAATTGCCGTTACATTGCGTGAGCGGGTAGGAACTCCCGCTGACGTGCCTAAAAATAGTAATTCCATCTTTGCGTTACACTTTTCGCCATCAATAAGGCAGGGTGTTCAGGTTATCACAACAAAGGGGCAGACAATGATTCACTGGCAAGATCTCCACCATGCAAAGCTGAGTACACAAGAACTGTATGCCATTCTTCAGCTTCGCTGCGCGGTGTTTGTTGTTGAACAACAGTGTCCATATCAGGATGTGGATGGCGACGATCTGGTTGGAGAAAATCGGCACATTCTGGGCTGGCACAATGATGAGTTGGTGGCGTATGCGAGGATTCTGAAAAGCGATGACGATCTGGAGCCGGTGGTCATTGGCCGGGTGATTGTCAGCGAAGCGCTACGCGGCGCAAAACTTGGGCAACAGCTGATGACCCAGACGCTGGCATCCTGTGCGCAACACTGGCCGCACAAGGCGCTGTATCTGGGGGCGCAGGCGCATCTGCAATCGTTTTATGCGCGCTTTGGTTTTATACCGGTGACGGATATTTATGACGAAGACGGGATTCCGCACATCGGGATGGCGCGAGAAGCACATCAGGCATAAACAGGCGCAAACGGTCCAGGTTGTCTATAGTTAGCGGATACGTCAATAGAAAGGGAGAATACAATGTCTTTTCAATCTTATGAATCACGTATCGATGATGATCTGGAGCTCTTGAGCGAAACGCTGGAAGAGGTGCTGCGTTCTTCCGGCGATCCGGCCGATCAAAAATATCTTGAGTTAAAAGCGCGGGCAGAGCGGGCGTTAGAAGAGGTGAGAAATCGCGTCAGCCATGCCTCTGACAATTATTATTTCCGCGCGAAAAAGGCCGTTTGCCGTGCAGATGACTATGTGCATGAAAAACCCTGGCGTGGAATCGGCGTTGGCGCCACGGTCGGTTTAGTGATGGGATTGTTGTTAGCACGGCGATAAATTCCGCTCCGTCAGCGCATTTGTTCGTACTCCCTAACTGGGGGTACTGCTTTTTCTGTTCAGTACCCCGTATAATAAGAGGTTTTTAACAGGGAGAGGTCCGCGTGCAATCAATCACTACTGCGCTGGAAGGTCTGATGCGTCATTTGTCGCAAGAGATACCGGCAGCACCTGGAATTCGTATTTACGACATACCTTTCCCTCTGAACGATGCGTTTGACGCTTTAGGATGGCTGGCCAGTCAACCCGTCTGGCCCCAGTTTTACTGGCAGCAGCGTAACGGCGACGAAGAAGCCGCTGTGCTGGGTGCCGTTGCCACGTTTTCCTCGCTGGCATCCGCTCAACAGTTTTTACGTCAGCACGACAACCAACCTGACCTGCGTATCTGGGGCCTTAATGCGTTCGAGCCCCGGCACGGCAATTTGTTGTTACCGCGACTGGAATGGCGACGCTGCGCCGGGGTGGCAAGCTTACGGCTACACCTGTACAGCGATGTTTCGCTGCGTGAAGACGCCGTACGCGCGGTCGAATTTATTTCCACGCTGGCCAACGTTAAGCCGTTGCCCGCGTTGCGTTTGAGTTTGACGGGAGAACAACACTGGCCAGATAAGGCCGGCTGGACAGACCTGATAAAACTTGCCACGCACACCATCAATGGCGAAGAACTCGACAAAGTTGTGCTGGCGCGAGCGACAGATTTACAGTTTTCACAGTCGGTGAATGCCGCTGCGGTGATGGCTTCCAGCCGTCGCCTGAACCTCAACTGCTACCATTTCTTTATGGCATTCTCTGCCGACTCCGCTTTTCTTGGTTCTTCCCCTGAACGTTTGTATCGGCGGCGTGATACGGCGCTGCGCACCGAAGCGCTGG
Source organism: Citrobacter sp. wls710 (assembly GCF_005281115.1). Lineage (NCBI taxonomy): Bacteria > Pseudomonadati > Pseudomonadota > Gammaproteobacteria > Enterobacterales > Enterobacteriaceae > Citrobacter > Citrobacter sp. wls710. Next base: position 115,003 of record NZ_SZXD01000039.1, on the reverse strand, counting down.
CCGGAACCGTTGCCAACCACGCTGAGGATCATCGCGCCTGGCAGTTAGGCGACTGGTTGATGAAAGATGATAAAAACCAGCGCGAGAATATGCTGGTGGTCGAAGATATTTGCCAGCGGCTGCAAGGCTGTACGCAAACCCTTGATGTGCTCCCCCCGCAGGTGCTCAGACTGCGTAAGGTGCAGCATCTACGCCGTTGTATCTGGACGGAACTGAATCAGGCCGACGATACGCTTTGCCTGATGCAACTCCAGCCTACGGCGGCCGTTGCAGGCATTCCGCGTGAGCTGGCGCGCGAATTCATCCAGCAAAATGAACCCTTTGAACGCGAGTGGTATGCCGGCTCTGCGGGTTATCTTTCTCTGCGCCAAAGTGAATTCTGCGTATCATTGCGTTCGGCGAAAATTAACGCCAACGTGGTCCGCCTGTATGCCGGCGCGGGGATTGTACGTGGTTCAGATCCTGAGCAAGAATGGCAAGAAATAGACAATAAAGCGGCAGGACTGCGCACTTTATTACAGATGGAAGGGTAATGAGTTGTATATTACCGACTCATATCAAAAATCCATTTATTCGATTCTTTATACTGTGTCGCAATATTGATACCGGACAATCTCATGTCAGTAAGCGCATTTAACCGACGCTGGGCGGCGGTCATACTGGAAGCACTCACTCGCCACGGCGTCAGGCATATCTGCATTGCCCCTGGCTCTCGTTCTACACCGTTGACGCTGGCAGCCGCGGAAAATCCTGCTTTCATCCACCATACCCATTTTGATGAGCGTGGTCTTGGGCATCTGGCCTTAGGTCTGGCAAAAGTGAGTCGCCAGCCTGTCGCCGTGATTGTCACGTCCGGTACGGCGGTGGCGAACCTGTATCCCGCATTGATTGAAGCGGGCCTGACCGGTGAAAAACTGATTTTACTCACGGCTGACCGACCGCCAGAACTTATCGACTGTGGCGCTAATCAGGCGATTCGTCAGGCCGGCATGTTTGCTTCTCATCCGTCGCAAACGCTCTCCTTACCGCGTCCAACTCAGGACATTCCGGCAAGCTGGCTGGTGTCCACCATTGATAATGCCCTGGCCGCGCTGCATAGCGGAGCGGTTCATATTAATTGTCCGTTTGCCGAACCGCTGTATGGCGACATGGACGAAACGGGGATCGCCTGGCAGCAGCGCCTCGGCGACTGGTGGCAGGATGATAAACCCTGGCTACGTGAAGCGCGTCGGCTGGAAAGCGACAAACAACGTGACTGGTTTTTCTGGCGACAAAAGCGCGGCGTAGTCATTGCAGGCCGTATGAGCGCGGAAGAGGGCAAGAAAGTTGCGCAATGGGCGCAGATGCTTGGCTGGCCGCTGATTGGCGATGTGTTGTCGCAAACCGGACAACCCCTGCCGTGTGCTGACCTGTGGTTGGGGAATGCGAAGGCGGTGACTGAGTTACAGCAGGCGCAGATAGTGGTGCAGCTTGGCAGTAGCCTGACCGGAAAACGACTCCTGCAATGGCAGGCCAGTTGCGATCCGCAGGAATACTGGATTGTCGATAATATCGAAGGTCGCCTCGATCCGGCGCATCATCGTGGACGCAGGCTGGTGGCGAAGGTTGGTGACTGGCTGGATCTGCATCCGGCGGAAAAACGCCAACCCTGGTGCGTGGAAATCCCGCGCCTGGCGCAACTGGCATGGCAGGCGGTGGAAGCCCGTCGCAACGTGTTTGGTGAAGCTCAATTAGCCCATCGTATTCACGAATATCTGCCCGAACAAGGGCAACTGTTCGTGGGTAACAGTCTGGTGGTGCGCCTGATTGATGCACTGTCGCAGCTTCCGGCTGGTTTCCCGGTCTATAGCAACCGTGGCGCGAGCGGCATTGACGGTCTGCTGTCAACGGCGGCGGGCGTACAGCGCGCCAGCGCAAAATCAACGTTGGCTATCGTCGGCGATTTATCTGCACTGTATGATCTCAATGCGCTGGCGTTATTGCGTCAGGTTTCCGCGCCGTTTGTCCTGATAGTGGTCAATAATAACGGTGGGCAGATATTTTCCCTGCTACCGACGCCGGCAAGTGAACGTGAACGGTTCTATCTGATGCCGCAGAACGTGCACTTTGAGCATGCCGCAGCCATGTTTAACCTTAAATATCAGCGCCCAGAAAACTGGGAGCAACTGGAGAACGCGTTGACAAATGCCTGGCGTACTCCTGCGGCAACGGTTATTGAGCTGGTGGTGAACGAAACTGACGGGGCGCAAACCCTGCAGCAACTGCTGGCGCAGGTAAGCCATCTATGATCCTGCACGCCCAGGCGACCGTTAGCCAGAGTGGATCACCCTGGCTGGTTTTCCTGCACGGGTTCTCCGGCGACTGTCGGGAATGGCACACGGTCGGCGAAGCGTTTCAGGATTATTCACGGCTATATATCGACCTGCCGGGACACGGCGGTTCCGCCGAGATCAAGGTGAGCGGGTTCAATGATGTTTGTGCGTTATTGCGTAACACCTTGCTTAGTTACAACATACCTAGCTACTGGCTGGTGGGATACTCTCTTGGCGGCAGAGTCGCGATGATGGCGGCCTGTCAGGAGATGCCCGGACTTTGCGGTCTGGTCGTAGAAGGTGGCCATCCTGGCTTGCAAAGCGAGGAGGCGCGCGTTCAACGTCGTCTTTCAGATGGCCGCTGGGCCGCGCGTTTTCGCGCAGAGCCTCTGCGTGAGGTATTTTATGACTGGTATCAACAGCCGGTATTTTCCTCGCTGAATGCGGCGCAAAGAGAGGCGCTGGTCGATCTGCGTAGCCAGAATAACGGGCATACGCTGGCGGCGATGCTGGAGGCCACCTCGCTTGCCGTACAACCTGATTTACGTGCGCAACTCACTGCGCGCACATTTCCGTTTTATTATTTATGTGGTGAACGTGACGATAAATTCCGCGCGCTGGCGACGGAAATGTCAGTACCAAACCATGTGATTCGTAATGCCGGACACAACGCGCATCGGGACAATCCCGCTGGCGTGGTGGACTGTCTGGCTCAGATTCTACGTCGCTGACTATAGGACACTTTATGATCTATCCTGATGAAACAATGCTTTACGCACCGGTAGAATGGCACGATTGCTCTGCAGGCTATACCGACATTCTCTACGAGAAATCCACCGACGGTATCGCCAAAATCACCATTAATCGTCCACAGGTACGCAATGCTTTCCGTCCTGTTACCGTAAAAGAGATGATCCAGGCGCTGGCGGATGCCCGCTATGACGACAACATCGGTGTGATCATTCTGACCGGTGCGGGTGACAAAGCGTTTTGCTCAGGCGGCGATCAGAAAGTGCGTGGCGATTACGGCGGATACCAGGATGACTCCGGTGTGCATCACCTGAACGTGCTGGACTTCCAGCGTCAGATTCGTACCTGTCCGAAACCGGTCGTGGCGATGGTAGCAGGGTACTCCATCGGCGGCGGCCACGTGCTGCACATGATGTGTGACCTGACCATTGCGGCGGAAAACGCCATCTTTGGTCAGACCGGCCCGAAAGTGGGTTCCTTCGACGGTGGTTGGGGTGCCTCTTACATGGCCCGTATCGTGGGTCAGAAAAAAGCGCGTGAAATCTGGTTCCTGTGCCGTCAGTACGATGCGCAGCAGGCGCTGGACATGGGCCTGGTCAACACCGTGGTTCCGCTGGCGGATCTGGAGAAAGAGACCGTACGCTGGTGCCGTGAGATGCTGCAAAACAGCCCGATGGCGCTGCGTTGCCTGAAAGCGGCACTGAACGCCGACTGCGATGGGCAGGCAGGTCTACAAGAACTGGCCGGTAACGCCACCATGCTGTTCTACATGACGGAAGAAGGTCAGGAAGGTCGTAACGCCTTTAACCAGAAACGTCAGCCTGATTTCAGCAAATTCAAACGGAATCCGTAATGCGTAGCGCGCAGGTATACCGCTGGCAGATCCCCATGGACGCGGGGGTGATTCTGCGCGACAGGCGGTTAAAAACGCGTGACGGGTTGTATGTTTGTCTGCGTGACGGCGAGCATGAAGGGTGGGGAGAGATCTCCCCGCTGCCGGGCTTCAGTCAGGAAAGCTGGGAAGAGGCGCAAACCGAGCTGCTGTCCTGGGTGCAAGGCTGGCTGCAAGGGGATGATTCTTTACCACGGCTGCCTTCTGTCGCTTTTGGCGCAAGCTGTGCGCTGGCCGAACTGGCTGACGCTCTGCCGGAGGCAGCAGACTATCGTGCTGCGCCTCTGTGTACGGGCGATCCTGACGATTTGGTGCTGCAACTGGCGGATATGCCGGGCGAAAAAGTTGCCAAGATCAAGGTTGGGCTGTATGAAGCGGTTCGTGACGGAATGGTAGCCAATCTGCTGCTCGAGGCGATTCCGGAGCTGCATCTGCGACTCGACGCCAACCGCGCCTGGACGCCGTTGAAAGCCCAACAGTTCGCGAAATACGTCAATCCAGAGTATCGCGGACGCATTGCCTTCCTTGAAGAACCATGTAAAACGCGCGATGACTCACGCGCATTCGCACGTGAAACCGGCATCGCTATCGCCTGGGACGAAAGTCTGCGCGAAGCGGATTTCACCTTTGAAGCCGAAGAGGGCGTCAAGGCTGTGGTTATCAAACCTACTCTGACCGGTAGTCTCGACAAAGTGCGTGAACAGGTTGCGGCGGCGCATGCGCTTGGTCTCACCGCCGTTATCAGTTCATCTATTGAGTCGAGTCTTGGTTTAACCCAACTGGCGAGAATTGCCGCCTGGCTGACGCCGCAGACCATTCCGGGTCTGGACACGCTGAGTCTGATGCAGTGCCAGCAGGTACGCACCTGGCCGGGTAGCGCGTTGCCGTGTATTGCCGTTGATGCGCTGGAACGCCTGCTATGACTTCATGGGAAACGCCCGCTAGCGCAAGCTTAGCGGGCACTGACTGGCCCTGGCGCGACTGGCGGCAGGTTCGTGCGCAGGCGCCAGCGCTGCGCCTCAACGATGAAGTATTAAGCTGGAGTGAGCTCTGTACCCGCGTCGATCATCTGGCCAGCGGCTTTGCCGCTCAGGGCGTGAAAGAGGGCGATGGCGTCCTGCTCCGCGCATGGAATCATCCGCGTTCTTTACTGACCTGGCTGGCATTGCTGCAATGTGGGGCGCGGGTTTTACCTGTGAACCCGCAGTTGCCTCAATCGCTGCTTGATGTGCTGGTCCCGGACTTAACGCTACGTTTTGCCCTGGATCTGGAGGCCGCTAACGCGTTTCCCGGGCTGGAACCGTTGCAGATGCAGGCGCTGCCAGGCGCACATGCCGCCGCGTGGTCGCCTCAGCGCTTGAGCACAATGACGTTAACCTCAGGTTCCACCGGATTGCCGAAAGCGGCGGTTCACACCTGTCAGGCACATCTGGCAAGCGCGCAGGGCGTGCTGTCATTAATGCCGTTTGGCGCTGAAGATGACTGGCTGCTTTCATTGCCGCTGTTTCATGTTTCCGGCCAGGGTATTTTATGGCGCTGGTTGTTTGCCGGGGCGCGAATGACCGTGCGCGACAAGCAGCCGCTGGAGCAAATGCTGGTCGGCTGCACCCATGCCTCGTTGGTCCCCACACAGTTGTGGCGCTTGTTGGTCAATAAAACGCCGGTCACGCTCAAAGCGGTGCTGCTGGGCGGCGCAGCTATTCCTGTTGAGTTGACGGAGCAGGCGCGCGATCAGGGGATTCGCTGCTGGTGCGGTTATGGACTGACGGAATTCGCTTCCACCGTTTGTGCGAAAGAGGCGGATGGTCTGGCTGATGTCGGTTCAGCCTTAGCGGGCAGAGAAGTCAGAATCGTGGATGACGAAGTCTGGCTGCGTGCGGCCAGCATGGCGCAAGGTTACTGGCGTAACGGACAGCTTATTCCTTTAGTGAACGCGGAAGGGTGGTTTGCTACCCGCGATCGTGGGGTGTTAAAGGACGGCAAGTTAACCATTATCGGTCGCATGGACAATCTGTTTTTTAGCGGTGGGGAAGGCATACAGCCAGAAGAAGTGGAACGCGTGATTGCAGCGCATCCGCAGGTTCTGCAGGCCTTTATTGTCCCGTTAGAAGATAAAGAGTTTGGTCATCGTCCGGTGGCGGTCGTTGAGTATGACACCAACGCTGGCGACGCCAATCTTGCAGAGTGGGTTAAAGATAAGCTGGCCCGTTTTCAGCAACCGGTATGTTGGCTGACGTTGCCACCTGAACTGAAAGCCGGAGGGATTAAAATCTCTCGTCGCGCGTTGGCGGATTGGGTAAGTGCTTCATCATTAACATTAAGAAAATATTAATTACATTTCTCATTTTTGCCATTCCGTCGCTATTGTCGTTTTGTTTATCAGCTAAAGTGTAACCTGATGTGAAATTCATTAACAAAAGGTGCGCTATGGAATGGCATGTGAAGAAGTCTTGCTGTCACAAGAAAGCAGGGAGGCTCTATATCGTACTTTGCGATAGCGGTGGTTCGCTTAAGATGCTTGCTGAGGCGCAATCTTCCGAACGGGTTAAGCCCGGGGATCTCCTTTCACCGCTGAAAGACGCACAGTATTGTGTTAATCGTGATGCATCCCGTGTGATTAAAATAATCGATGCCAGACAGTACATTTGTGACGAATGGGAGCGCCTGTTACGACTGTCGGCAGATAAATGAGCTCAGCGCCGGTGCTTGTCAGCAGGCAGAAAAATCGTCATTAAACCCGCCATGATGCACAGTACCCCAACCAGCGCCTTCACTGAAAATGTTCCCTGCCAGCCGGGCAGAATCATTGATGCGACCCAAACCAGAACATAGCTGAGGCTGAGCAAGGCATAAGCCTTGCTCAGGGCGAGCTGGTGCAGGGCCTTATGCCAGCAAATTACCGACAGTAAATATCCCGCCAGCCCACTAAAAAGAGCCAATGCGCCAGCGTTGAGGGCGAATACGGCGGATAGAAATTTCAACGGTTGCAGCATCGGCGGCAGGTTATCCATCGCAAAGCCGAGACTCAGTTGGGCAGCCGAGGTGATAATAACGCTACATAATCCCCAAAAAATGCCCATTACACCGCGCTCCCAAGAATGAATATGCCGGCGATTATCAGCCCCACACCCAGCCAGTGGCGCGTTGCGACCGGTTCGCGCCAGATTTTCCAGGCGGCCAGCGTCACCCAGACAAAATTCAGGCTCAGCATGGGATAGGCGATGCCAACAGGGATATTCTGCAACACCACCAGCCAGAGCAGCATAGCCAGGCCGAGGCTTGCCAGGGCCAGCCCAATCCATTGCGTAATATGGCGTTTTCGCCTGCCTGAAGGTACCGGACGCGTTGCTTGCTTCTGGCATAACTGTCCGCATACGCTGAGCAGGCTGGCGAAAATTAATACTATCCAGATCATTTCGGCCGATACTGAATCAGGACCAGACGCCCCTGATTATCGATATAATCAGCGGGAGGAATGGCTAGTTGATTAATATCTTCATTCTTATCAATCGAGAGCACGAGGGTAATATTTCCTTGCTGACGGTGTTGGGCTAACCAGTCGACAAAGTCCATCCGACTGACAAAGCGCCCTTGGGCATCCGGATAGCTGAGGCCGTATTTCAACTCGCCTGTTTGTCCGTATAGCATGATGTCGTCACGCTTCAGGCTCCAGGCCAGCCCCGCAGCGACGCCAACGCTGTCGGTGAGAATATAGCGGCTGGATTCCAGCGACTCTTTGGTCATCTCGACAAAAAACTGCGGTTGTTTAGATTCCATGACCCGATCGGGAATGGAGAAGCCAAACAACAGCGCCAGTCCTAATGGGCAAAACGCGGCAAATTGCCAGTTCTTCTCGCGGTTATTTAACGTATACCAGCCAAAGAGCGTCCAGATGAGAAAAATACCCCATGCACAAAAAACCTTATAGGTTTCGATATGCGACCAGATAGGCATTTTCAACGGTCCCAGCGTGGAAACAATAAACGTGGCGATAATGCCTACCACACCAAACAGAACGTTGATCCAGCCATTCACACGCAGCGCGGCTGAACCTTTTTGCGCAGCCTGCAGGCCAAAACGCGCCGTTAATATCGCCAGCGGCGCGAAGCAGGAAAGAATATAGGTCGGCAGTTTTCCTTTTGCGATGCTGAAAAACAGGATCGGCATGATAATCCAGCTTAGCAGGTATAGTGTGCTGCGCGGAACATCTCGTTCCCGCCAGCCCGTACGCAGTGCGCCGGGAAGCAGCCCGAGCCACGGTAACGCGCCAGCCAAAAGCACGGGAATGTAGTACCAGACAGGGGCCTTATGTTGGGCATCATCCTGGGCGAAGCGTTGAATGTGTTCGACCCAGAAAAAGTAATGCCAGAAGTCCGGCTCACGCTGAGCAATCGCTACTCCCCAAGGCAGCACAATCACGACGCAGCCGACGACTGCCAGCAGGCCGTAGACGATCAGGTCTTTCCAGCGTTTTTGCACGAAAACCCACGGCAGTACGCTGAGCACAGGAACGGCAAGCGCCAGGAAACCCTTGGTCATTACGCCCATGCCGCAGGTTAGCCCTAACAGCAGAAAGGCAACGATTTTGCGTGTTCTGGTAGTGGCCTGCATCCCCTCCCAAAAGCAGCACATGCCCGCCATCAGCCAGAGTGCGATCATAGGATCGAGTACCGCGTAGGTACCGATGCTATAGACCGAAAAAAAGGTTAAAAAGATAACTGAAGAGAGTACGGCGGTACGCTTATCCTGCCACATCCGCATGGCAAGCCAGGCTACCAGCAGCGCCGTCAGCAAGGTGGCAAAAATCGCCCCCGCTCTGACGCCAAAATTATTGGCGCCAAACAGCCATTGCCCGATGCTGTTCAACCAGTATCCGGCAATCGGTTTTTCAAAATAACGCAGCCCTAAAAAGTGCGGAACGATCCAGTCGCCAGAGGTCAGCGTCTCCCGACTGATTTCGGCATAGCGCGTTTCATCAGGCTGCCACAGCAGACGACTATTAATAGGTAAAATAAAATACAGCGCGATAAAAGCGATAAATGCCAGGGCGTTACGTACCGATTTCATTGTGTCATATCCACGGGTTGCTGACAGCCGAGCCATCCCTCTCTGCCGGGAATTTTCCCACGCACGATCCGCCCGGTTGGCAGCGTACTGATATCGTCCGGTAGCAGATCCCCGAGCGGGCAAAACGTAATCCCCATGTCGGCAGCACGAGTGAGCAGTTCGTCAAAATTCTGCTGAAAGGCAATACCTTCCACTTCTGCATGAATGGTGTACACCGGTGTCTCTCTGCTCATCTGGATGTGGGAGAGAATATAAGCGTTAAAGTCCACCGCCTGAACCTCCTGACCCACCACTTCATCCCATGTGGGTAATGTGACAGGAATTTGCGGCGTACCTGTTTTCCCGGATGCCAGCACAGGACGGAATAACGACGTTCCCCGACAGTCGCTGTTATAGCGCAGATGGAACGTTTCTTTGGCATGGACGACGCGGTCGTCGGCACGCCATCCGGCAACGGCGGAGCAGGTAACGGGCTGATTGATGATAGCTTCAAGGGCGGTAATGCCACGTGAAATATCATCAATTAGCTCTTTGTCATTCCAGTTTCCGCTTCGCGCCTGCCAGGCATGGTGATCCCAGGCATGCAAACCGGTTTCATGAAGCAGGGCGGTTTGCGCAATAATGGCCGCATTGGCCTGGCCGATCTCTTTTCCCGGCCATGCTGTACCCGCCAGCAAAATATCCCACCCGTAGAGCGATGCTGCGTTTGAGCGCAGCATCTTCCACAGAAATTGTGGCTTCACCAGACGCCAGAGATGGCGTCCCATGTTGTCAGGTCCCATGCTAAAGAAAAAACTTGCCCGAACGTTATGTCGGTTCAATGTCTCCAGCAGGCGGGGCACGCCTTCGCGTGTCCCCCTGAATGTGTCGACATCAATGCGCAAGCCAACTTTGGTCATGATGTGTGTTCCGTGATATCCACACTGCGTAAGAAGAAGTCCAGCGTCTCTTCTACCGTTTCCTGCATCTCAATGGTGGGTTCCCAGTTCAGGCAACGTTTTGCGTTGCGAATATTGGGCTTACGGTGCTCAACGTCCTGATAACCTTTACCATAGTAGGTGCTGCTTTCGACGTCGCGGAAACCGGCAAACGGCGGAAAATGCTGACGTAATGGATGTTTTTCAAAGCAGGTTAGCAGCATTTCTGCCAGTTCCTGAATACTCGCTTCGTTTTCCGGGTTACCGATGTTGATAATCTCGCCGTCACAGCGTCCGCCTTCATTTTCAATAATGCGGTACAGGGCTTCGATACCATCGCGAATATCGGTAAAACAGCGCTTTTGCTTGCCGCCTTCAATCAGCTTAATCGGTGAGCCTTCCACCAGATTGAGAATCAATTGGGTGATGGCGCGTGAGCTGCCGATACGCGCGGCGTTAAGACTGTCCAGACGCGGTCCCATCCAGTTAAACGGACGGAACAGGGTGAAGCGCAACCCCTCTTTTTCGCCGTATGCCCAGATTACGCGGTCCAGCAACTGCTTGGAAACGGAGTAGATCCAACGTGGTTTATTCACCGGGCCGACGATCAGATTCGAGCTGTCCTCATCGAAGACTTTATCGGTACACATGCCGTAGACTTCGGAGGTTGACGGGAAAATGATGCGCTTACGGTACTTCACGCAGTAGCGAATGATTTTCAGGTTTTCTTCAAAATCGAGTTCAAACACGCGCAGTGGGTTGCGGGTATATTCGATTGGCGTGGCGATCGCCACCAGCGGCAATACGACGTCGCATTTTTTCACATGATATTCAATCCATTCGGAGTGAATGCTAATGTCGCCTTCGACGAAATGGAAACGCGGATGTTGCAGGAAACGCCCAATTGCGTCGCTGCCAATATCGAGTCCATATACTTCGTAATTGTCTTCTTGCAGCAGGCGCTCGGTCAGGTGGTTACCAATGAAGCCGTTAACGCCAAGGATCAGCACGCGAGTACGACGTTTGCTGGTGGTAACTGACTGGCTGTTCAGACGAGAACCGGGTACCAGGCCCAGAACCTGCGCCAGCTGTGAGCCTTGCATCGCAATACCATCGCCAGCTTGTCCGGTAATAATCTCCAGTGCGCCATCGGCACAGGCGATCAGCAAAGGCGACACGGAGATGACGGTGCCCGGTTGGGCTGCAAGGTCATTTGTGCAAACACGCGACGACCAGACGGTGAACTTTTGCGTGCCAACATAGCTAAATGCACCCGGCCACGGATCGCTGACGGCGCGGACATGGTTATGCAGCTCCGCGGTGGGTTTGTTCCAGTCCAGGAAGCTATCTTCCGGCGTGCGGCGGCCAAAACAGGTAGCCTCTGCTTCCTGTTGCGGGCGTTCTGCGTAATCGCCCGTTTTAATCGCGGGCAGCGCCTGTTCCAGCAGGTGACGCGCAGCCTGGCACAATTTATGGTGCAGCGTTAACGCCACATCATCCGAAGAGATAGCGACAGACTGCTGGGCGATAATAGCGCCAGCGTCTGCACGTTTGACCATGCGATGAAGCGTGACCCCGGTTTCGGTTTCGCCATTGACCAATACCCAGTTCAGCGGCGCGCGGCCGCGGTATTTTGGCAGCAGCGAGCCGTGCAGATTAAATGCCCCCTTAGGCGCAAGACTGAGGATCTCCTCACTCAGTAAATGGCGATAGTAGAACGAGAAGATAACATCGGGTGCCAGTTGGCTAATGCGCTCGATCCACAAAGGATGATTAACCTCGTCCGGGGCGTAAACCGGAATACCGGCGCTGGCGGCGAGGCGGGAAACAGAGCCAAAAAACGCTTTTTCACCCGGGTTGTCGGTGTGCGTAAAAATTGCGGCGATTTCATAACCTGCATCCAACAAGGCCTGGACACCCTGACATCCCATATCGTGATAGGCAAATACGACGGCTTTCATGCGCGGTTTTCCTCGGTTGACTGCGTGGTTTGTGGGCGGATAACGTGTTGAACAAAATAGCGGGGGCGGGCGCGGACATCGTTATAGATGCGACCGATATATTCGCCGAGTAAACCCATGCCAATGAACTGTGCGCCGATAAAGGTAAACAGGACGGCAAACAGCATGAATACCCCTTCCGCGGCCCACTGCGGGCCGAGCGTCAGGCGTAACACAACAAGCAGAACGGACAGCGTAAAGCCCGTGGCGGCAATCACGCTGCCGAGCAGGCTCAACATACGTAACGGCGTGGTGGTCAGACAGGTCACCAGGTCATACATCAGGTTGATCAGACGCATGAAGCTGTATTTAGAGTCACCAAATTCACGCTCTGCATGGTGCACCGGGATCTCCGTGGCGCGACGGGCAAAAATGTTGGCCAGAATCGGAATAAAGGTGCTGCGTTCCTGGCAATGCAGCATGGCATCGACAATATGGCGACGATAGGCGCGTAGCATGCAGCCGTAGTCGCCCATCGCTTTACCGGTAGTGCGCTGAATCAGGTGGTTGATCATACGCGAGGCGGTTTTACGAAATACGCTGTCCTGTCGGTTCTGGCGTACCGTTCCGACCACATCGAAACCTTCATCTGCGGTGGCGACCAGCCGGGGGATCTCTTCCGGCGGGTTTTGCAAATCGGCATCCAGCGTGATGATCAAGTCACCGGTGACATGGCTGAAACCGGCCATAATTGCCGAGTGCTGGCCGTAATTGCGGTTCAGCAGAATAGAAACGATATGGCTGTTCGGCGCCTGTGAAGCGTCCATCATCAGTTGCGCGGAACGGTCGCTGCTGCCGTCATCGATCAGCAAGATTTCATAATCTTTGCCCAATTTTTCGCAGGCGGCGCTGGTGCGTCTGATTAATTCTGGCAGGCTTTCCTGTTCGTTAAAAACAGGAATGACCACTGAGACTTTCTTGATCGGTGTGGCTTCAAACATAGTTATTGTCCTGCAATCTCGCGAAGCGCCGTAATGACCCGCTGGGTGTCGGTGGCGGTCATATCGGGGAACAATGGCAGCGAGCAGATGCGTGCGCTATTCCATTCTGTATTTGGCAGCGAAAGCGTGGTGAAGCGTTCGCGGTAATATTTTTGCGTATGGGCTGCACGAAAATGCAGACCGGTGCCGATATTTCTGGCCTTCAGCGCTTCCATTAAGGCATCTCTGTTCAGGCCGCAGCGCGCTTCGTCAACACGAATGATAAACAGGTGCCAGGCGTGAACGTGGGACCACTGGGGCAGGCTCAACGGTTGAAATGGCGTATCGGCCAGCGCCTGTTGATATTCCTGGGCAATTTGTGCGCGGCGCGAGTTCAGTTGTTCCAGCTTCTTCAGCTGTACCAGCGCGATGGCGGCATTGATATCTGTGAGGTTGTATTTGTATCCTGGCGCCAACACTTCGGCCTGCGGCGCACGGCCGTAGGTTTGTCGATCGAAAGCATCAACGCCCAGGCCGTGAAACTTCAGACTGCGAAGCCGCTGGGCAAGCTGGCCGTCATCGGTAACAATCAGCCCACCCTCCGCACAGGTGATATTTTTGATGGCATGAAACGAGAAAATAGCGGTGCCGCGCGCGCCAACATGACGACCCTTATATAACGTCCCTACGGCGTGCGCCGCATCTTCGATGATCGGAATGCCATAGCGTTCGCCAATGGCATAAATCGCGTCAAGGTCAGCAGGGGCGCCAGCGTAATGTACCGGAATAATCGCTTTGGTTCGTGGCGTGATGGCCGCTTCAATCTGCTCCGGTGTGACCATGAGCGTATCGCGATCAACATCGACCATGATTGGTGTGGCACCCAGCAGGACAATCATATTGAGGGTAGAAACCCACGTCATCGATGGCGTGATGACCTCATCGCCCGCACCGATGCCCAGCGCCATCAGCGTGATGTGCATTCCAGCAGTGGCGGAGCAGACGGCAACGGCATGCTTATTTCCCGTGAGCTGGCAGAAGGCTTCTTCCAACTGTTGATTTTGCGGGCCGGTGGTTATCCAGCCAGAATCCAGAACCGCCTTCACTGCGGCAAGCTCTTCAGCTCCCATAGCCGGGCGAGAGAAAGGCAAAAAGTCAGACATCATTATTCCTTCAAGCCATTTAACGCACCGACGTTTTATTTTTAGCGATAAACAGGGGCGTCGTTAATTATTTATCAGGCTTCAAAGGTTAATGACTGAAGGTTAATTTATCCTTAAGAGTTTAAGGTTCGAGATATAAAGGAAAATAACGGTGTTTTTAATTTATTGTTTTGAAATCAAATGAATTTTACAGAAATTGCGTGGCGTAAACGGCATTGCTGTTTACCGTAGACAGGTCAATGCAATGCCGCAATTCAGAGGGTTTATTTTATGCCACTATTAGAATGATAACTTAGAGTAATCCTTTCAGGGTTAACGTCTTACGCGTGGCGACATTTAAGTCGTACGTGCCAAGATCTTCCGGTTTAACCCAGGCGAACGCCTGAAACTCTTCGTTAATGTTCACTTCACGATTCTCCGCGACACAATCAAAGATAAGATAGATCATGTAAATCTCTTCCTGGCTGCCATCGGCATAGGTTTTGGTGCGAATATCATCACTGAAGGTCCATGGGGTAATTTCTGATAACACGAGCTGTTCGCCCAGTTCTTCCCTCACTTCCCGACGCAATGCTTCTTCGATGCGTTCGCCCGCTTCAACACCGCCGCCAGAAAGCGCCCACTGGCCGGGGAACACGCCACGGTCATCAGCCATTTTGCACAGTAAATAACAGCCATTATTTTGTATTAATGGACAAACAATCGTTCTTTGGCGCATAAGTCGGATCCTTGTAGGGGAATACTGAGAATTCCATCGTGTGCCCATCTTACCTTTTGCTGGCGGCAGAAAAAACGCTTCCGTGACGATTAACCCTGCTTTATCAGGGGGGAAAGGGATGTTTGTTGAAAACGGGGGCAGCCGCGTTCGATTCTGCAATTAGCCGCAGAATGTAACCTTAACTCAAACTTGTAAGTAGTATTTGGTTACAATATGCCATTGCATCGCTTTTTTAGCTCATTGATTCCTTGTCATCTGGCAGTACAATTCCTCGGTTTTGGGGCTATGTTTTGATTCTTGCTGGAAAGGATAGAAAATGAAAAAAAGTTTAATGTTGGGTTTTGCCGGAATGCTGTTTGTTTCCGCGTCGGCGAGCGCAATTAGCATTAGTGGCCAGGCGGGCGAAGATTACACCAACCTTGGGTTTGGTATGGGAACTGAGTCTACCGGACTGGCGGTCAGCGGTAACTGGATGCATAACGATGACGATGGCGATGCAGCCGGTCTGGGACTGGGTCTGAATATTCCGCTTGGTCCGTTGCTGGCAACCGTTGGAGGAAAAGGTATTTATACTAATCCTAATGATGGTGATGAAGGCTACGCGGCGGCAGTTGGTGGCGGTCTGCAGTGGCCGATTGGCGATAGCTTCCGCCTGTTTGGTGAGTACTATTACTCTCCTGATTCGCTTTCCAGCGGTATCGACAGTTATGAAGAAGCCAATGCCGGTGCGCGTCTGACAATTATGCGCCCGCTGAGCATTGAAGCCGGTTATCGCTACCTGAACCTGGCGGGTAAAGATGGCAACCGCGATAACGCGATTGCTGATGGTCCGTACGTTGGGGTTAACGCCAGCTTCTGATATTTCTGGCGCGGCGTTCAGTCGCGCCTTCCCCTCTCCATGCGCTATAGTGTTTTCATCATAAAAGCAGGAGAACACGATGTTAAACGTGGAGATGCTATCCACCGGGGATGAAGTGTTGCACGGACAAATCGTCGACACCAATGCCGCCTGGCTGGCTGATTTTTTCTTTAATCAGGGATTACCGTTAACCCGCCGCAATACGGTAGGGGACAATCTTGACGATTTGGTCGCTATTCTACGTGAACGTAGCGAACACGCCGATGTGCTGATCGTTAATGGCGGTCTGGGGCCAACCAGCGATGATTTAAGCGCGCAGGCGGCGGCAACGGCGAAAGGCGAAGGGCTGGTACTGCATGAAGCATGGCTGGCCGAGATGGAGCGTTATTTCCGCGACCGTGGCCGCGTGATGGCGCCGAGCAACCGAAAACAGGCTGAGCTTCCTGCCAGCGCTGAATTTATCAATAATCCTGTCGGCACCGCGTGCGGATTCGCAGTGAAGCTAAACCGTTGCCTGATGTTCTTTACGCCTGGCGTGCCATCGGAATTTAAAGTCATGGTTGAGCATGAGATTCTGCCGCGTTTGCGTGAGCGTTTTTCTCTGCCTCAACCACCTCTCTGCCTGCGATTAACCACCTTTGGCCGTTCTGAAAGTGACCTGGCGCAGAGTCTGGATCCGCTGCCTTTGCCGCCGGGAGTAACAATGGGCTACCGCTCGTCGATGCCGATTATTGAGCTGAAGCTGACCGGGCCGGATTCCCAACGAGACGCCATGCTGGCGCTGTGGCCTGAGGTGAAGCGGGTTGCCGGGCAGAATATGATTTTCGAAGGTACGGAAGGTTTGCCTGCGCAAATCGCCCGCACGTTGCAGGAGCGGCAATACAGTCTGACGCTGAGCGAACAGTTCACCGGTGGCTTGGTGGCGCTACAGCTTTCGCGTGCAAATGCTCCTTTGTTGGCAAGTGAAGTGGTTCCTCCCCAGGAAGAAACGCTGGCGCAAACGGCGCACTGGATTACCGAGCGACGCGGCAAACACTATGCCGGGCTGGCACTGGCGATATCGGCTTTCGAAAACGAACATATTAACTTTGCGTTGGCCACGCCTAACGGGACGCATGCCTTACGCGTACGGTTGAACGCTAATCGCTACAGCTTGCCGATTCGCCAGGAAGTGTGCGCGATGATGGCGCTCAATATGCTGCGTCGTTGGCTAAACGGCCAGGATATTGCCAGCGAACACGGCTGGATTGAAGTGGTTGAATCGCTGACGATTTAAGCATTGATTGGGAAGGCTGCAAACCTTCCCAACCTGACTCAGTCTGTAACATCGCCAGGCAATAGCCCGGTAATTAACTGAACCAAATTATGATCAATTCCATTTTCCAGCATCATGCGAGCGATACGTAAGGCCTCTTCTTGCGTACCTTTTTGCACTCCCTGTTCTAATCCTTGCTGTATCCCTTCTTGTAGGCCATGGTGGTGGCCTTCTTGTCTTAGCCTCTCTGCGATTGTCATCAACCTCTCCTTGTGATGGGTGGAACGTTCGGCAACCTCATGGATAAATGCGCTGACGTGAGAAACATTGCCGTATCGTAGCAGGTAATTAAATAGCGTTTACAACTGGCTGTCATTAGCGGTGCTTGTAACTAAAAGCGAGACCAGACGGTCCACCAGCCCCATCAAATCACGCTGCATCATGCGGTGTAGCGGTGGTTGATTTATCCATGGTAGTCCGTCACCTGAAGGAGAAGATGGCATGACGGTACTCACTTTTAATCAGAGCTGCATTGGGGGATTTGGCTATTTGTGTGCGTGAATCAGAGATAAATACGCCCGATTGCAACGTATTCAGATAGGCGGAACAGAGTACGCAAAAATGCCCGGTAACAAACGCCACCGGGCAACAGAGTTAACCCAATGCTTTGGCAAGCAGGGTGATAGGATGTTCGCAGCGTTTGCTTGTAGACATCTCTATCTGCCATTTACAGGTTTCACAGTCGGTGACAACGATATCGGCACCGCTTTCTTCAATTTGGCGGAATAACGGTGCGCCAATCGATTGTGATGTCGGGTAGTTTTCCTTTTTAAAGCCGTATGTCCCGGCGATTCCGCAACACTGAGAATCTAACACCGTCAGCTCCAGTCCCGGAATTTGGCGCAACAGCTCCAGCGTGTAGAGCGTCCAGCCCATTTTCTCCATATGGCAAGGCGTGTGATAGACCACTTTCAGCGGCAGCGTCTTCAGCGGCAACGTTTTGCCTTCATCCAGCTTGCGCCACAGCCAGCGGGTCGCCAGTTCAATATGTTCGCGCAGGCCCGTGTTGTCGACGTCCAGCACTTCCGGGTACTCATCGCGGAGTGCAAAGGTACAGGTTGATGAGGTGGCGATCACCGGAATGCCTTTCCCGTCAATCGCTTCCCTGAGCGAGGCCACGTTGCTCACCGCCTGCTTGCGGGCTTTATCGGTAAAGCCGTTGGCGATCAGCGGTACGCCGCAGCATTTTTCTTTGCTCAGCAGTTGTACGCCGGTTCCCATGGCGTTCAGGACCTTGATCAGGTCTTTGCCGAGTTGCGGATGGTTGTAATTAACAAAACAGCCGTGGAAAAAGGCGACCTGCTCCGGATACTGTGCCTGCAGGGCAGCAACGCTGCGATACCAGCGGCGGAACGTACCAAAGGAGTATTTCGGCAGCGTACGGCGATGGTCGATTTTCAGCGCGTAGTCCAGCAACTGGCGTACCGGTTTCAGCGAGGTGGCGGTATTCACTATCGGCGCGAACGGGGTGGATACACTTCCCATTAAATCCGTATGGCTTAAAACAAAATTACGCAGCGATGGACGCGTAGTGTCATATTTGGCGCGCGCACGCTGGATGATATCGCCAATTTTCACATCTGACGGACACGCCACTTCGCAGCGCTTACAGTTGATGCAGTATTTCAGCGCGTCGTCGTATAACGCGCCATCTTTCAGGCGCAGACGCTCGCCGTCCGGTCCGGCTTGTTTTGGGCCAGGGTAGCCCGGATTGACGCGGCTTACCGGGCAGGCGGTGGTGCACACCGTGCATTTGATACAACTTTCAAAACGTGTGTCGCTCATTGCTGTCCTCCTGCACGTTTCGCAATGTCATGTGCGGCGTGTAAGGCACTGACTGCGCATACGCCGCCTCCGCAACCCTCGGCAATAGGGTCGAAACCACCGAGAACAGAACCGATGGCATACATATTTTCTACCGTTTTACCCGCCAGTGACGGGCGCAGCGTAGCGTCGGTTATGACGCCAAACTTTTGCCACGGTTGCGGATCGAAGACGTCGCGTTGATACCACTCGGCGCGGGTGGCGGTTTGCTGTACATCCAGCCCGAGGATCGGTTCGTGGATGGCCTCTCTCGTGGCGATCAGTCCGCTGCTGAAAAAGCTGCCGCTGGCGAGCACGGCGAAGCGTGGACGCAACGGGATATCGGCATGGTTACGGGTCCAGATTGCACTGACTACGCCGTCCTGACAGGTGATTTTCTTCACTTCATCACCCGGCATCCAGACGCCGCCCTGGCGCACAAACTGGCGTTGTAATTTGTTGTGCAGACGCATACCCATTACTGAAGGCGGTAGAGTTGGTAGCAACGTTAACGAGCAGGGAAGGCGCTCGTTAAGCCAGTGCCAGAGGCGCTCATCCACCAGGCCGAAACAGGCTGGCATAATGATCATGTCGCAGGTTTTTGCCTGTGGCAGTAAAGCATCATAGAGCAGCGACCATTTATCTTCGTTGTCCAGCAGGCGCGCAATATTGACGGCGCGAAACTCGGTCGGGTTGTCACGCAGGACATCCAGCTCGGGCAGATCGATTTCGGCTGTCTCGACGCTGAGATTACGCTGGCGCAGTGAGGCCGCGGCGAGATGCGCCTGAAAATCCAGTAAACCGCTGATACCGACAACGCAGATACGCTGTGCGGACAGTGGCCACACCGGAACTTCTGGGGAACTTAACCAGGTTGAGCGCAGAGTTCCCAACGGGGTTACGCGTTGATGTGACTGGCGTACCTTGCCCTGCAAATGCGTTCCGCATTCATCCAGTAGATCCTGCGCCTGCTGGGCCAGCTCCAGGACGTTCTGTGTTCCGATGGTGCTATACGGATGCGTGGGCGCCTGAGTACGCAGCGCATTCAGACCTGCTTCTATCTCTACCACCGGTTGACCATCGGGTAAGTTGCTGAGCAAATCCAGTGAGCCGGAGGAAAAATGCAAGGCGCTTTGGCCGCGCGTGACAATCGTACAGCGCAACCCGCTTTTTTGCAGCTGCAGGCCGCACAGCAGTCCGGCCAGGCCGCCGCCGATAATGACGGTATCAAATTTCATCCTGGTGCTCCTTTTCCAGACCGCACAATCCCTGATAGACCCAGCGCGTGAATTCGCTTTCGCGCAGCGCATCTCCCCAGGCGATAGGCTGCACGCCTTTCCAGCGCTCATTGAGGAAATCGGAAAGCTGGGTGATAGATTGCGCAGCAGTGGTGACATTAAAACGTTGCAGTAAACCTGCGGCGCGGCAGGCGCACAATTCGCCCTGGCAGGTCCCCATACCAACGCGGGTACGGCGACGTAAATCGAGCAGGCTGTTGACGGTTAAATTCTCGACGGCGTATTGCACTTCGCCCGCGGTGACCGCTTCACATTCACAGACCAGGCTACGGTGCTGACGACCTTCGCTAAGCCACGCCGGGGTGCGATCGCCGTGACGGTAGACCGCCGAACCGCGCAACGGCGCAGGCAATGAAATTACGCGTTTCAGCGTGTGCTCGGTGGATTCCTGCGAGCCTGGCAGCGCGGTGTCTGCCGTGGTGCAAGGTTGAGAATTGCCCAGCTTGCGGCAAACGGCATCGGTGGCCCATTCCGCCATCAGACGGTAGGTCATCAGCTTACCGCCGGTAATGGTGATAAACCCATCCAGTCCGTCACGTTCAGCGTGATCGAACAGCACAATACCGCGGCTGACGTTACGACCGCTTGGATCGTCGTCGCTGGCGACCAGCGGTCGCACACCTGAGTAGGCACGTAAAATGCGTGTTTTCGCCATAATCGGCGCCAGTTTCTCGCCTTCGCGCAGCAGAATATCAACCTCTTCTGCGGTGACGCGGTTGCTGTCAATATCGTCGTAATCAATGTGCTGCGAGGTGGTACCAATGAGCGAAATGGTATCACCAGGCACCAGAATATCGGCGTCAGAAGGTTTACGGCAGCGATTAATGACATGCTGGTTTATACGATGATCCATAATCAGCAGCGAACCTTTGGCCGGGAACATCCGGATACTCAGATCGGCATATTCTGCAATGCGCTGGCCCCAGATCCCGGCGGCATTCACCACCACCGGCGCATGCAGGGACTGCATCTCACCCGTCAGATGATTGCGCACGTTAACGCCGCAAACCGTTGCCCCTTCGCGAATCAGCCCCGTCACTTCATGGGCCGTTAAGATAAGCGCGCCATGCTCACGCGCATCCAGCATGTTGGCGGCGGTTAAGCGGAAGGGATCGACCGTACCGTCCGGCACTTTAACTGCGCCAATCAACAGTGGGTTGACGGAGGGTTCGATAATGCGCGCCTGCTTAGGGTCAATCGCTTCTGCGCGAATACCGGCCTCTTCACAGGCGCGAATAAAGGTAGCCTGGAAGGAGAGCTCATCCTCCGGCAGGGTAATAAACAGACCGTCCGTCGGCTCAACGCAATGACGGGCGATACGTTTCAGAATTTGGTTTTCGCTGATGCACTCACGGGCAGATTCAGCGTCGGTGACGGCGTAGCGCGCACCGCTATGCAGCAGGCCGTGGTTACGTCCGGTCGCGCCCGTGGCGATATCGTGGCGTTCCACTAAGATGACGCGCAACCCGCGCAGCGCACAGTCGCGTGCGATCCCTGCACCTGTTGCTCCTCCACCAATGATAATCACGTCACTTGTTTGCGAGTCGCGAGTTTTCATTGTTTTTCCTCACAGTTCGTTTTTTATCATTTAGCCACATAAAAAACATGGATTGTTTGATTTCGCGCATAATCGCTCATTATTCGAAAATGAAACGTGATTCCGTGCGCCTTTATGAACATTTGTCATAAATCTGTAACAATATGTGCTGCGTTTCACATTTTTGTTAGGTATCTTTCCTTAACATCGCGGCCACACTGGAAGCGGTAGGGTAGTAATGACGAACTGCAGTGTTTACTTCGAATGAAAGACGGCCACGGAGGCTACACTATGTTGAGTATTTTTAAACCAGCGCCACATAAGGCGCGTTTGCCTGCTACGGAGATCGATCCGACATATCGTCGATTGCGTTGGCAGATTTTCCTGGGGATTTTCTTTGGTTATGCCGCGTACTATCTGGTACGTAAGAACTTCGCCCTGGCGATGCCATATCTGGTTGAGCAGGGTTTCTCTCGCGGCGATCTGGGTTTTGCCTTATCCGGTATCTCCATCGCTTACGGATTTTCGAAATTCATCATGGGGTCCGTTTCGGATCGCTCGAATCCGCGCGTTTTCCTGCCAGCAGGTTTGATTCTGGCTGCCGCAGTGATGTTGTTTATGGGCTTTGTGCCGTGGGCGACATCGAGCATTGCGATTATGTTTGTGCTGCTGTTCCTCTGCGGATGGTTCCAGGGGATGGGGTGGCCGCCGTGTGGCCGTACCATGGTGCACTGGTGGTCGCAGAAAGAACGTGGCGGTATTGTTTCCGTCTGGAACTGTGCGCACAACGTGGGCGGCGGTCTGCCTCCTCTGCTGTTCCTGCTCGGTATGGCCTGGTTCAATGACTGGAAAGCGGCGCTGTATATGCCTGCTTTCGGTGCGATTGTGGTTGCGCTGTTCGCCTTTGCGATGATGCGTGATACGCCGCAGTCCTGCGGCCTGCCGCCTATCGAAGAATATAAGAACGACTATCCGGACGATTACAACGAGAAAGCGGAAGAAGAGCTGACTGCGAAGCAGATCTTCATGCAGTATGTATTGCCAAACAAACTGTTGTGGTACATCGCTATCGCCAACGTGTTTGTTTATCTGCTGCGCTACGGCATCCTGGACTGGTCACCGACCTACCTGAAAGAAGTGAAGCATTTCGCACTCGATAAATCATCCTGGGCCTACTTCCTGTATGAATACGCGGGTATTCCGGGCACGCTGCTGTGTGGTTGGATGTCGGATAAAGTCTTCCGCGGCAACCGTGGCGCGACCGGCGTGTTCTTTATGACGCTGGTGACTATCGCGACCATCGTTTACTGGATGAACCCGGCAGGGAACCCGAACGTTGATATGGCTTGTATGATTATCATCGGCTTCCTGATCTACGGCCCGGTCATGTTGATTGGTCTGCACGCGCTGGAACTGGCGCCGAAAAAAGCGGCGGGCACGGCGGCAGGCTTCACCGGACTGTTCGGTTATCTCGGCGGTTCTGTGGCGGCGAGCGCCATTGTCGGCTACACCGTTGACTTCTTCGGCTGGGACGGCGGCTTTATGGTGATGATTGGCGGTAGCGTGCTGGCGGTCATTCTGCTGGTGGTCGTCATGATTGGTGAAAAACGTCACCACGAAGAAGTACAGCTGAAACGTAACGGGGGCTAATTTATGAAAACCACATTGAAAAGTCTCAGCGTGGCGCTGATGCTGGCTGGTATGGTTGTTAGCAGCGCGGCGGTCGCCGCCGATAAAATCGTGATTGCGCACCGTGGGGCAAGCGGTTATTTACCTGAGCATACGCTGCCCGCGAAAGCGATGGCCTATGCTCAGGGCGCGGATTATCTGGAGCAGGATTTGGTGATGACCAAGGATGACCATCTGGTCGTCCTGCATGACCACTATCTGGACCGCGTCACCGATGTCGCTGAGCGTTTTCCGGATCGTGCGCGTAAAGATGGACGTTATTACGCTATCGACTTTACTCTGGATGAGATCAAATCGCTGAAATTTACCGAAGGCTTTGATATCGAAAATGGCAAAAAGGTACAGACCTACCTTGGGCGCTTCCCAATGGGTAAATCTGATTTCCGCGTGCACACCTTCGAAGAAGAGATTGAGTTCGTTCAGGGACTGAATCACTCAACCGGTAAAAACATCGGTATTTATCCGGAAATGAAAGCGCCGTGGTTCCATCACCAGGAAGGGAAGGACATCGCAGCGAAAACGCTGGAAGTGCTGAAAAAGTACGGGTATACCAGCAAAAACGACAAGGTTTATCTGCAGTGTTTTGATGTTGCGGAGTTAAAGCGCATTAAAAATGAACTGGAACCAAAGATGGGGATGGATCTCAATCTGGTGCAGTTAATTGCGTACACTGACTGGAATGAAACCCAGGAGAAAAAGCCGGACGGTAGTTGGGTTAATTACAACTACGATTGGATGTTCAAACCGGGTGCCATGAAACAGGTGGCGCAGTATGCGGACGGCATTGGGCCGGACTACCACATGCTGGTTGATGAGAACTCGAAAAAAGGCAATATCTCGTTAACTGGCATGGTTCAGGACGCGCATCAGAACAAGATGGTGGTGCATCCTTATACGGTTCGTGCCGATCAGCTACCGGATTACACTACTGACGTAAACCAGCTGTATGACATTCTGTATAACAAGGCGGGCGTTGACGGGTTGTTCACCGATTTCCCCGACAAAGCAGTGAAATTCCTGAATAAAGAGTAATGGCACAAGGCCTGTGATGCACCTCCGGTCACAGGCCTTATTGGATAACGTTAGTAACTGTTAGATAAGGCCGTCTGCTGTCAATGTTTCCATACAAGCCTGCAGGAGAAATAAAGGGCTGCCGTCCACCGGCGGCTCTTTTGCCAGTAACGATATCTGTCGATAGAACGTCGGCTCCAGCGCCACCGAGCGAATCTCCCCGCCAGCGGCTTTCAGCGTCAATTCCGGTAATAATGCAATACCCAGCCCCTGCCGAATAAAGCTCATCGCGGTATCCGGATGGTTAAATTCGTATTTAATAACCGGCTCGATACCTTTCTCTTTAAATAGCGTCATGATGCTTAATTCGTAGCGCCCTTTACTGATAATCAGCGGTTCTCCCACCAACTGTTCAACCGTAACCGCGGTATTGGCTGCCAGAGGATGGTTTTCGGGAACCACGACGGTAAATTTGTCGCGATAGATCGGTACGCAGTACATGCCAGTCACCGGAAAATGCACAAATCCAGCATCAATATCCCCGCTGCGCAGGGAATCCACGATCGCCGTGCTGTTCTCTTCGAAGGGAATGATTTTGATGTGCGGATGGTGCTGCTCGAAGTGGTGGATAATGCCCGGTAAAATGCAGGCGCAGGCGCTGGGAAAGCAGCCGATGCGCAGGGTTCGGGCTGGGTTTTTTCGCTCCTGCTCGGCAATCTCTTTCACCGCGTTGGTTTCTGAAACGATCATGCGCAGGTGCGGTACGATCCGTCTTCCAACGGGGGTGAGCTGAATGTCTTTGCGGCGCTCGCGGATAAGACATTCGACTCCCAGCTCTTCTTCAAGCGCCGAAATTGCCTGGCTTACAGCGGATTGGGTCATATACAGCCGCTTACTGGCTTCGGTAAAACCGCCGCATTCAAGCACCGCAAGCAGGGCGTGGATTTGGGTTAATGTCATTAGTTCCCTCTAATTAACAATATTAAAACGATTAATTTCTCTAATATGATGAACCTGTTTACACTTGCGGTCTACCGTATAAATCACATTTTGACGCACCTCTCCGTTGCTCAGTTGAGCTGAGCGTTGCCTGCGTGCGCCGTCTGGACAGGTTGTCGAATATGAAAGAAAAACTGTGGACGAAGGATTTTTGGGCAATCACGATAATTAGCTTCATTATATTCTTTGTGTTTTATGTCCTGCTTACGTTATTACCGATCTATATTTCGGATCGCCTGCACGCCACGCCGGATAAAGCCGGCTTATTGGTCACCTTCTTTTTAGGTGCCGCAATTGTTGTGCGTCCGTTCGCCGGGCAATGGGTGGGAAAATATTCGAATAAAACGATTCTGGTGCTCTCTTCTCTGGCCTTTTTGGTTGTCACTGCGCTGTATCCTGTTTGCCACTCAATTGAATCGCTGCTGTTTATTCGGGTGCTTCATGGGGTGACGTTTGGCGTCATTACCACGGTAAAAGGAACGATTTCCGCGCGGCTGATACCGGCCTCCCGACGTGGGGAGGGCATCAGTTTTTTCTCGTTGGCCATGGGACTGGCAATGGTTGTGGGGCCCTGGGTGGGGCTGAATATGGCACGCTGGGGCGCTTTTACCACCGCTTTCTGGCTGTGTAGCGCGGTTGCCGCGCTGGGTATTATCCTGTCATTGATCGTCGCCGTACCGCCGGTCATCCGTCATGCCGACGGCTCAAAACCGAAGCTGGGATTTGCGGCAATGTTTGACCGTGCCGCGCTGCCTTTCGCGATGGTGACGTTTTTCATGACCTTCTCCTATGCGGGCGTTTCTGCTTTCCTCGCGCTGTATGCGCGCGAGTTGGATCTGATGGCCGCCGCCAGTAATTTCCTGTTGTGCTACGCTATTTGCCTGATGATCTGTCGAACCTTTACCGGCAACATTTGTGATAAAAAAGGGCCGAAATACGTGGTATATCCGTGTTTGCTGGCCTTTACAGTGGGACTGGTGGCGCTTGGCTACACCAACGGCAGCATCATGATGATTATTGCCGGGGGATTAATCGGCATTGGTTACGGTTCGGTCACGCCGGTATTCCAGACACAAATTATTAGCTCGGTGGAGCCGCATAAAATTGGCATCGCCAATTCGCTATTCTTTAATGCGATGGATGCGGGAATGGCGATTGGCGCGTTCATTATGGGGATGATGGTCGAGGGCGTGGGCTATCGGGCGATTTATCTGGTAGGGGCGCTGCTGGTGGTTTTAGCCGGGGCGCTGTATATCGCGCAGATGAAACGCCGCGGGGCGATGCCGCTGGTTAGCGCACATGAAGTGCACTAACCGTTACAGCTCAAGTTCAATATCGCCTTTTGCCCGGCAACAGCAGGGCAATATTTCTCCCGGCTGAATAAAGGCCAGAGGTTCTGCAATCCAGTCCACCTGTCCCGCTACCAGGCGGGTACGGCAGGAACCGCAGTAACCCTCACGACACTGGTATTCGACTTCAACATTGTGCGATTCGAGTGCGACCAGCAGGGAAGGGTGTTCATCCTGGCACAGCAGCTGTGTGCCAGAGATGCGCAGAGTAACGCGGCTCATCAGAGTTGGAAGTTACTCAGATCGTCGGTATCAACTTCGGAATCGATCTGGCCGACCAGATAGGAGCTGACTTCCACTTCCTGCGGCGCAACCTGTACGTTATCGGACACCAGCCAGGTGTTGATCCACGGGATCGGGTTAGAGCGCGTCTGGAACGGCAGATCCAGCCCAACAGCCTGCATACGAATGTTGGTGATGTACTCAACGTACTGGCACAGAATATCTTTGTTCAGGCCGATCATCGAACCGTCACGGAACAGATAGTCCGCCCACTCTTTCTCTTGCAGCGCGGCCTGCACGAACAGGTCGTAGCACTCTTGCTTACACTCTTCTGCGATTTCCGCCATCTCTGGGTCGTCTACACCGCTGCGCAGCAGGTTCAGCATGTGCTGCGTACCGGTCAGGTGCAGGGCTTCGTCGCGGGCGATCAGACGAATAATTTTCGCATTGCCTTCCATCAGTTCACGTTCGGCGAATGCGAAGGAGCAGGCGAAGCTCACGTAGAAGCGAATGGCTTCCAGCGCGTTCACGCTCATCAGACACAGGTACAGCTTTTTCTTCAGCTCACGCAGGTTCACGACAACCGTTTTGCCATTAACGGTATGGGTGCCTTCCCCTAGCAGATGCCAATAGCTGGTCATCTCGATCAATTCGTCATAGTAGCTGGAAATGCCTTCCGCGCGCTTCTGGATCTGCTCGTTGGTAACGATATCATCAAACACCACCGCCGGATCGTTCACGATGTTACGGATAATATGGGTGTAAGAGCGCGAGTGGATAGTTTCAGAAAACGCCCACGTTTCGACCCAGGTTTCCAGTTCAGGAATCGAGATTAACGGCAGCAGCGCGACGTTCGGGCTACGACCCTGAATGGAGTCCAGTAACGTCTGATACTTCAGGTTGCTGATGAAGATATGCTTTTCATGCTCCGGCAGCGCCTGGAAGTCGATGCGATCGCGGGAAACATCGACCTCTTCCGGACGCCAGAAGAAAGAGAGCTGCTTTTCGATCAGTTTTTCGAAGATGTCATATTTTTGCTGATCGTAGCGGGCGACGTTCACCGGCTGGCCGAAGAACATCGGTTCCAGAAGCTGATCATTTTTCGTCTGTGAAAAAGTGGTGTATGCCATTGATGTGAATCCTTTGTGGGATGAGCGCCGGATGCGGTATAAACACCTTATCCGGCCTACAAACCGTGCAATCGTAGGCCGGGTAAGCGTAGCGCTACCCGGCAACATTCATCAGATCTTACATGCGCCGCTTTCGCAGCCATCGTCCTGAATGGACGGTACCAGATCGTCCTGAGTATCTTCCGCACCATCGCGGGTGTTCTGATAATACAGCGTTTTGACGCCAAATTTGTAGGCGGTGAGCAGGTCTTTCAGCAACTGCTGCATCGGCACTTTTCCTGATGGGAAACGCGTCGGATCATAGTTGGTGTTGGCAGAAATCGACTGATCGATAAACTTCTGCATGATACCTACCAGTTGCAGATAGCCGTCGTTGTTCGGCATTTCCCACAGCAGTTCGTAGGCGTCGTGCAGGTGTTCGTAGTCCGGCACGACCTGACGCAGAATCCCATCTTTAGACGCTTTGATGCTCACGTAGCCGCGCGGTGGTTCAATACCGTTAGTCGCGTTAGAGATCTGCGAAGAGGTTTCCGATGGCATCAGCGCAGACAGCGTGGAGTTACGCAGGCCGTGAGTTTTGATGGACTCACGCAACGCTTCCCAGTCCAGGTGCAGCGGCTCGTCAGAGATAGCATCAAGGTCTTTCTTATAGGTATCGATCGGCAAGATACCCTGGGAGTAAGTTGTTTCGTTAAACCACGGGCACGCGCCTTGCTCTTTTGCCAGCTCGTTAGAAGCTTTCAGCAGGTAATACTGAATGGCTTCGAAGGTTTTGTGGGTCAGGTTATTGGCGCTACCGTCAGAATAACGCTTACCATTTTTCGCCAGCCAGTAGGCGTAGTTGATGACGCCAATACCCAGCGTACGACGGCCCATCGCGCCGCGTTTGGCGGCCGGGATTGGATAATCCTGATAATCCAGCAACGCATCCAGCGCGCGCACCGCCAGTACGGCCAGTTCTTCCAGCTCGTCCAGGCTCTTAATCGCGCCAAGGTTGAAAGCGGACAGCGTACACAGCGCGATTTCGCCGTTTTCGTCGTTAACGTCGGTCAGCGGTTTGGTCGGCAGGGCGATTTCCAGACACAGGTTGGACTGGCGCACCGGAGCGACTACCGGATCGAACGGGCTGTGGGTGTTGCAGTGGTCCACGTTCTGGATATAGATACGGCCTGTAGAGGCACGTTCCTGCATCATCAGGGAGAACAGTTCGACCGCTTTCACGCGCTGTTTACGGATGCTGTCGTCGTTTTCATATTGGGTGTACAGACGTTCGAACTCGTCCTGATCGGCGAAGAACGCGTCGTACAGCCCCGGCACGTCGGACGGGCTGAACAGGGTAATGTCGCCGCCTTTCAGCAGACGGGTGTACATCAGCTTGTTGATTTGTACGCCGTAGTCCATATGACGCACGCGGTTGCCTTCAACGCCACGGTTGTTTTTCAACACCAGCAGGCTTTCGACTTCCAGATGCCACATTGGGTAGAACAGGGTGGCCGCACCGCCGCGCACGCCTCCTTGCGAGCAGGATTTCACCGCGGTCTGGAAGTGCTTGTAAAACGGAATACATCCAGTGTGGAACGCTTCACCGCCGCGAATCGGGCTGCCCAGCGCACGGATGCGGCCGGCGTTGATACCGATACCGGCGCGCTGGGAAACGTATTTCACAATCGCGCTGGAGGTGGCGTTGATGGAATCCAGGCTGTCGCCGCACTCGATCAGTACGCAGGAGCTGAACTGACGGGTTGGGGTTCGCACGCCGGACATAATTGGCGTTGGCAGAGAAATTTTGAACGTTGAAACGGCATCATAGAAACGTTTTACATATTGCAGACGCGTTTCACGCGGATAGTTAGAGAACAGGCAGGCCGCTACCAGAATGTAGAGGAACTGCGCGCTTTCATAAATCTCACCGGTGACACGGTTTTGCACCAGATATTTACCTTCTAACTGCTTCACCGCAGCGTAGGAGAAGGTCATATCACGGTCGTGTACGATGAACGAGTCCATCTGCTTGAACTCTTCTTCCGTGTAGTCTTCCAGCAGATGATTGTCGTATTTGCCCATTTCAACCATTTTCACGACATGGTCGTAAAGTGCAGGCGGTTCAAACTCGCCGTAGGCTTTTTTGCGCAGGTGGAAAATAGCCAGGCGGGCAGCCAGGTACTGATAATCCGGCGCCTCGCGGGAGATCAGGTCGGCGGCTGCTTTGATGATCGTCTCATGGATATCGGAAGTTTTGATACCGTCATAAAACTGAATATGAGAGCGCAGCTCGACCTGAGAAATCGATACGTTATTCAGTCCTTCTGCCGCCCAATCCAGAACTCGGTGGATTTTGTCGAGATTGATGCGCTCTGTACTACCATCACGCTTTGTCACCAGCAGACTCTGATTCATGTGGTTTTTTACCTGTCCGTGAAAGAAAAAATATCCCCCATATTATCCACAGAGTCATGTTGTGACTAAGTCTGTGGATAAATACTATATGTAGGGGTTGTTTGATAAAATAGACGCTATATGGTGAGTATTCTAGTAGGGATTCTTTTCAGCACAAGAGTTGATTTTGACGTTAAATTGAGGTTGCAAAAGGGTAAGAATCGCTAAGTGCGCGTCTTATAAGGCCTGGCGGGGATGTCAATAATTGAGAAAAAAAATAGAAAATTTGATCGAGTGCTGATTTCTTCATCTAAGGCGAAGAAAGTTCTTATGATCTGGCACAGGAATTGTAGGCCTGATAAGCGAAGCGCCATCAGGCCCTATTCCTGTCAGCATGCCGAATAGTCGCGTTGGACGCCTTATCCGGCCTACAGAAAGTGGTTAATCAACATTGGCGGTGGTATGGACCATATAGTTCA
The DNA here is from genome assembly GCF_005281115.1 of Citrobacter sp. wls710. NCBI lineage: Bacteria > Pseudomonadati > Pseudomonadota > Gammaproteobacteria > Enterobacterales > Enterobacteriaceae > Citrobacter > Citrobacter sp. wls710. The sequence goes on along the minus strand of NZ_SZXD01000039.1, from coordinate 84,197 downwards.
CATCAACGCCCGGACCGAGTTTGAAGCTGTTGGTGATCGGGTTGTAATGCAAGCCGGTCATATGACGCTCTTTCAGCACGGTCTGATCTACCCACTGTAATAACTCTGCAGGCTTAATAAATTTTTTCACATCATGCGTGCCTTTCGGCACCATGCGCAAAATATATTCCGCTCCGACCACGGCCATCAGCCAGGATTTGCCGTTGCGGTTAAGCGTGGAGAAAAACACTTCGCCGCCCGGTTTAACCAGCCTGGCGCAGGCGCTGACCACCGACTGCGGGTCCGGCACGTGCTCCAGCATTTCCATGCAGGTCACCACGTCATACTGGTGCGCATGTTTTTCCGCGTGCTCTTCGACGGTTTCCTGGACGTACTCGACCTGGATACCGCTCTCCAGCGCATGCAGTTTTGCTACCTGTAACGGTTCAAAGCCCATATCCAGGCCCGTGACGGTTGCGCCTTCGCGCGCCATACTTTCTGCCAGAATGCCGCCGCCGCAGCCTACGTCGAGTACCTTTTTACCAAACAGGCCGCCTGAGCGCTCCGTGATGTAACCCAGACGCAGCGGGTTAATGCGGTGCAGTGGCTTAAATTCACCCTCAAGGTCCCACCAGCGTGACGCGACTGCTTCAAACTTGGCAATTTCTTCATGGTCAACGTTGTGGCTTACCGGGGGTTTTTCGGCATTCATTGGGGCTTCTACTCCTAAATTTGCGATGCAAATGAGTATATCAGCCTGACGGGATGAATAAAGCCTCTGTCAGGGGGAATCCATTTACCTGAATCTGTGCGAATGTGTTATAATTTGCGACCTTTGAATCCGGGATACAGTAGAGGGATAGCGGTTAGATGAGCGACCTTGCGAGAGAAATTACACCGGTCAACATTGAGGAAGAGCTGAAGAGCTCATATCTGGATTATGCGATGTCGGTCATTGTTGGCCGTGCGCTGCCAGACGTCCGAGATGGCCTGAAACCGGTTCACCGTCGCGTACTTTACGCCATGAACGTATTGGGCAACGACTGGAATAAAGCCTATAAAAAATCTGCCCGTGTCGTTGGTGACGTAATCGGTAAATACCACCCTCATGGTGATACCGCCGTTTACGACACCATTGTTCGTATGGCGCAGCCATTCTCCTTGCGTTACATGCTGGTAGATGGTCAGGGTAACTTTGGTTCTGTCGATGGCGACTCCGCAGCGGCGATGCGTTATACGGAAATCCGTATGTCGAAAATCGCCCATGAGCTGATGGCTGACCTGGAAAAAGAAACGGTTGATTTCGTCGATAACTACGACGGCACCGAACAAATTCCTGACGTCATGCCGACCAAAATTCCTAACCTGCTGGTGAACGGTTCGTCCGGTATCGCGGTAGGTATGGCAACCAACATTCCGCCGCACAACCTGACGGAAGTGATCAATGGCTGTCTGGCATACATTGACGATGAAGACATCAGCATTGAAGGGCTGATGGAACATATTCCGGGTCCGGACTTCCCGACCGCCGCGATCATTAACGGTCGTCGTGGTATCGAAGAAGCCTACCGTACTGGTCGTGGCAAAGTGTACATTCGCGCCCGCGCGGAAGTCGAAGCTGACGCCAAAACCGGCCGTGAAACCATCATCGTCCATGAAATTCCGTATCAGGTGAACAAAGCGCGCCTGATCGAGAAAATCGCCGAGCTGGTAAAAGACAAACGCGTTGAAGGCATCAGCGCGCTGCGTGACGAGTCTGATAAAGACGGTATGCGCATCGTGATTGAAGTGAAACGCGATGCGGTCGGAGAAGTGGTTCTGAACAACCTTTACTCCCAGACCCAACTGCAGGTTTCTTTCGGTATCAACATGGTTGCGCTGCACCATGGTCAGCCGAAGATCATGAACCTGAAAGATATTATTGCCGCGTTTGTACGTCACCGTCGTGAAGTCGTAACGCGCCGTACTATCTTTGAACTGCGTAAAGCCCGCGACCGCGCGCATATCCTTGAAGCGCTGGCGATTGCGCTGGCGAACATTGACCCCATCATCGAACTGATCCGCCGCGCGCCGACCCCGGCAGAAGCGAAAGCTGCGTTGGTTGCGCGTTCGTGGGAACTGGGCAACGTGTCCGCCATGCTGGAACGTGCCGGTGATGACGCCGCGCGTCCTGAATGGCTGGAGCCGGAATTTGGCGTGCGTGACGGTCAGTACTACCTGACTGAACAGCAGGCCCAGGCGATTCTGGATCTGCGTTTGCAGAAACTGACTGGCCTTGAGCATGAAAAACTGCTCGACGAATACAAAGAGCTGCTGGAGCAGATCGCTGAACTGCTGCATATTCTGGGCAGCGCAGATCGTCTGATGGAAGTTATCCGTGAAGAGATGGAGCTGATTCGCGAGCAGTTCGGCGACGAACGTCGTACCGAAATCACCGCGAACAGTGCTGACATCAACATCGAAGATCTGATTAGCCAGGAAGATGTTGTCGTAACCTTGTCTCATCAGGGCTACGTGAAATATCAGCCGTTAACCGATTACGAAGCACAGCGTCGTGGCGGTAAAGGCAAATCAGCAGCACGTATTAAAGAAGAAGACTTTATTGACCGCCTGCTGGTGGCTAACACCCATGACACGATCCTCTGCTTCTCCAGCCGTGGTCGTTTGTACTGGATGAAGGTTTATCAGTTGCCGGAAGCCAGCCGTGGCGCGCGTGGACGTCCAATCGTCAACCTGCTGCCGTTGGAAGCGAACGAACGTATCACCGCTATTCTGCCGGTACGCGAGTACGAAGAAGGTGTGAACGTCTTCATGGCGACCGCCAGCGGTACGGTGAAGAAAACCGCGCTGACTGAGTTCAGCCGTCCGCGTTCCGCCGGTATCATTGCAGTTAACCTGAACGAAGGCGACGAGCTGATTGGCGTTGACCTGACGTCCGGTAGTGACGAAGTCATGCTGTTCTCTGCCGCGGGTAAAGTGGTGCGCTTTAAAGAAGATGCCGTTCGTGCGATGGGGCGTACCGCGACCGGCGTACGCGGTATCAAACTGGCAGGCGAAGACAAAGTCGTTTCTCTGATTATTCCGCGCGGCGAAGGCGCTATCCTGACCGTGACGCAAAACGGCTACGGTAAGCGTACCGCGGCAGAAGAGTATCCGACCAAGTCTCGTGCGACTCAGGGCGTTATCTCCATCAAAGTGACCGAGCGCAACGGCTCTGTTGTTGGCGCGGTGCAGGTTGAAGATACCGACCAGATCATGATGATCACCGATGCAGGTACGCTGGTGCGTACTCGCGTGTCGGAAATCAGCGTAGTAGGGCGTAATACCCAGGGCGTGATCCTCATCCGTACTGCGGAAGATGAAAACGTCGTGGGTCTGCAACGCGTTGCTGAGCCGGTTGATGATGAAGAACTCGACTCCATCGACGGAAGTGCCGCTGAGGGCGACGATGATATCGCGCCTGAAGCAGAAACTGATGATGATGCAGCGGATGACGCTGACGAGTAATTGAGATGTTATGAAAAGGGCCGGAGAAATCCGGCCCTTTTTTTAATTCATGCGTTCCACAATCATTGCGATTCCCTGACCGCCGCCGATGCACAGCGTGGCAAGCCCAAGCGTTTGATCGCGTGCCTGTAGCGCATGCAGCAGCGTAACCAGAATTCGTGCGCCGCTGGCGCCAATAGGATGTCCCAGGGCAATAGCCCCGCCGTTGACGTTAACCTTTTGCGGATCGAACCCCAGCGTTTTGCCGACGGCAAGAAACTGCGCGGCAAATGCCTCGTTGGCTTCGATAAGATCGATATCGGACAGCTGCAGCCCGCTCAGCTGTAGCGCTTTTTGCGTGGCCGGAACCGGCCCCATCCCCATCATCGCCGGTGCCACGCCACCGCTGGCCCAGGCTTTGATCCGTGCCAGTGGTTTTAGCCCTGCCGCCAGTGCCGCAGACTCTTCCATTACCACTAATGCCGCCGCACCGTCGTTGATCCCCGAAGCGTTGCCTGCGGTGACGGTTCCTGTTTTATCGAAGGCTGGGCGCAAGGCGGCGAGCCCTTCCGCCGTCGAGTCAGCTTTGGGGAACTCGTCGCGCTCAAAGATGATGGTTTTTTTACGAGACGACACGCTGACGGGCACGATTTCAGCCTCGAATGCGCCGGACGCGATTGCAGCCACGGCTTTACGCTGTGACTGCAGTGCCAGTTCATCCTGCATTTCGCGGCTGATGCCGTACTCTTTGGCGACATTTTCTGCGGTGATCCCCATATGATACCCATGCTCGGCGCAGATCAGACCGTCGCGCAGAATAACGTCTGACAATTGCCCATCACCAAGACGATATCCCCAGCGTGCTTTTGCGTCTAACAGATAGGGGGCCTGGCTCATGTTTTCCATCCCTCCCGCCACGATCGCCTGAGCTTGTCCTGCCTTAATTGCGAGGGCGGCAAGCGCCACGCTTTTCAGGCCCGAGCCGCACACTTTGTTGACGGTAAAGCCGCAAACGGTGTCGGACAGGCCGCTTTTTAACAATGCCTGACGCGCCGGATTTTGTCCGAGTCCTGACTGCAACACATTGCCCATAATCACCTCGTCCACGCGCTGTGGATCAAGGTGAGCACGCTCAAGGGCGGCTCTAATGACGGTGGCTCCAAGCTCGACGGCCCCCGTTGTTGCCAGTGCGCCGTTAAAACTGCCGATTGCGGTACGTGCCGCGCTGACGATGACACAGTTTTTCATTTTTCAGTTCCTTTTAATAAGTTGTTGCCGTCAGAACAGGGTCAATCCAATAACAAAAATGACGCCGGAGAAGAGCAGGGCGGTGATGCAGTACCCCATAATGTCGCGCACGCCCAGCCCGGCGATGGCCAGCGCCGGTAGCGCCCAGAATGGTTGTGCCATGTTCATCCACTGCTCCCCGTAGGCGATGGCCATCACTGATTTGCCAAGATCGGCACCCAGCGCCTGCGCCGCAGGCATGACGAACGGTCCCTGAATAACCCAATGGCCGCCGCCGGACGGCACGGCAAAGTTAATCAGCGCTGAACTGAAGAAGGTCATCAGCGGGAAGGTATCTTTGTTGGCGACGTTAATGAAAAACTCGGTAATAAGCCCGCCGAGACCAGAGTGCTCCATCATCAACTGAATACCGGCGTAGAAGGGGAATTGCACCAGAATCCCGGCGGTGCTACGTGCGGCAGCGCTGACGGCACGCATATAGGCCATCGGTGTTTTATGCAGCAGCAGACCGGCAATCATAAACATCAGATTGACGGTATTGATGGTGATGTTGAAACCTTTCTCGGCAAAGTAGATGCCCAGATAGGCAATACCTAATGCACCGATGATCAGTGCCAGAATGCGGCTTTCTTCCAGTTTTTCCGAAGGCGGCGCGTCTGGCGGCAGCTTCTTCTGAAAATCAGCTTCTTCCAGTAATAGTTTCGGATCGATGCTCACCACATCTGTAGGTTTTGGCGTCATCATGCGCGTGATGAACGGCATTACCACAATCAGCGCCACGGTGATGAAGATATTGAAGCCGGTGAACAGAGTGTCCGCGACAGGAATTAACCCCGCTACATGCTCGACCGGGTTGCCAGGCGTTGCCGCCAGCAAAGGCATTGAACCGGAAAAACCACCGCCCCAGGTCAGGAAGCCGATGTAGGCGCAGGCAATCAGTAACGGATAATCGGAGCCCGGTACCCGACGAGCGACTTCACGGGCGAACATCGCCCCGACTACCAGACCGAATCCCCAGTTGATAACGCAGGCAACCGAACCAAAAAAAGTGACCAGCATTACGCCCTGAGCGGGGGTTTTGGCAGCGGATGCCGCCGTACGCAGCAGGCTTTTCACTGGCCCGGAACTGGCTAACGCATGGCCGGTCACGATGATTAGCGCCATCTGCATACCAAACGCCAGCAGGTTCCAGAAACCGTCACCCCAGAATTTCACCATGCTGATGGGCGCCTGTGGCGTTAACCATAGCGCGATGCCGAAGGTCAGCAATGTTAGCAACATGGCGAAAATCAGCGGGTCGGGCAGCCAGCGGCTGACCACCCGTGTCATAAAGCGAGCGATGCGGCCAATCATGCGTCACCTCGCAGGATGAGCAGATCGTCGGCAATAGCAAACTGCGCTTCGGTTTTTTCACGCAGCGTGGCGACATCACATCCTTCAACAATTTCAGTCAGCCACATTTTGCCGTCAATAAAGCGGAATACGGCAAGTTCAGTGACCAGCATGTGCACAGCATGCTGCGCGGTGAGCGGCATGGTGCATTGCCGCAGGATTTTTGCTGAGCCGTCTTTCGCGCAATGCTCCATGGCAATAATGACTTTCCGTGCACCGGTCACCAGATCCATAGCGCCCCCCATGCCGGGCACCATCTTGCCGGGAACCACCCAGTTGGCAAGGTTTGCCTGCTCATCGACCTGTAACCCACCCAATACACAGGCATCAACGTGACCGCCGCGAATCAACGCGAACGACATGGCGCTATCAAACATCGCCGCGCCTGGCAAAATACCGCACGGTTGGCCGCCCGCGTTTACCAGGTCAGGATGCGCGGTGGTCACTGGGCCCAGTCCCAGAAAACCATTCTCAGATTGCAGCGTAATGTGAATATCTGCAGGCAAGTAGTTGGCTACCATGGTTGGCAGGCCAATACCTAAGTTGACGATATCGCCATCGCGAAGCTCTTGCGCCACCCGGCGCGCAATACGTTGTTTAGCATCCATGATTAGCTCTCCTGTGGAATGACGATATGGTCGATAACGGCGCCGGGGGTAACAATCTGGTCAGGCTGCAGCTCGCCTGTTTCAACCATTTCATCCGGTTCAACCAGCGTGATGTCAGCGGCGAGAGCAATCAGAGGGTTAAAGTTTCGGGCGCTGAGCTGGTAGGTGAGGTTGCCAAGCATGTCAGAGCGATGGGCGCGAATAAGCGCTAAATCGGCGCGCAATGGTCGTTCAAGCAGCCAGGTTTTGCCCTCGAGCGTGATGGTCTGCTTACCATCCTCCACGATGGTGCCAACGCCGGTAGGCGTCAGAAAACCACCAAGACCCGCGCCGCCGCAGCGAATTTGCTCGATCAGGGTACCTTGCGGAACCAACTGTACGTCCATCTCGCCGGCAATCATGCGACGACCGGTTTCCGGGTTGGTGCCAATGTGCGAGGCAATGACTTTGCTCACCCGCCCATTGACGATCAGTGGCCCGATACCGGTATCGACAAATGCAGTATCGTTAGCAATCAGCGTCAGATCTCTGACGCCAGATTCCAGCAGGGCTTCAACCAGGCGAGGCGGTGTGCCTACCCCCATAAAACCACCGACCATGATGGTCATGCCGTCACGAAAGAAGCCTGCAGCGTCTTGTAAGGTAATCAGTTTTGTTTTCATTATGTTTCCCTTTTGCATACTCCATTTTGGGTACGCTCAGGGAAGTGCAAGCAGAATGCCAGGATGCTTTAAAAGACGTATTAATCTTTAGTCGTTTGAATTTATTAATGTATTTCTATATTTCTAACGGAGAGGGAAAGCGAGGGGCTATGCAGAATTTTGCGCAGTGTGCAAAATTCTGCATAGCAAATTTGCGTATCAGGAACCCGAAGGGTCGATGCCGTACTCTTGTAATTTATACATCAGGGCACGTCGGCTAATCCCCAGCATCAACGCCGTGTGGGTGCGGTTGCCGTCCTGACTGTCGAGGACTTCGAGGATAATGCGTTTTTCCTCACGCTTAATCTCTTCTTTCAGATTGCGCTCCCCGGAGTGAGTCGGTTTTGTCTCTGTCGTGGCGCTCACCGGGTTGCGGAAAGCGTCGGGGAGATCGTCGGCAAAAATTATCGCGCCAGTATTCATAATGACGGCACGTTCGATGACGTTTGACAGTTCACGAATGTTACCCGGCCAGGACCAGGCGGTGAGCATCGACATCGCCGTCGGGTCGATCTCGATGATATCGCGCTGATTTTCAGTGCTGAATTTTTGTAAAAAGTGGTTGGCGAGTAAGGCAATGTCTTCACGACGCTCGCGTAAGGGAGGCAAAGTCAAATGGATAACGTTGAGCCGGTAAAACAGGTCTTCGCGAAACGTTCCTTCCTTCACCATGGTTTGCAGGCAGCGGTTGGTGGCGGCGACGATGCGAATATCAACGCGAATGGTCTGGTGCCCGCCGATGCGTTCAAACTCTCTCTCCTGCAAAATACGCAGCAGTTTGGCCTGCAACACCAGCGGCATCTCACCAATTTCATCAAGCAACAACGTTCCCTGATGAGCGCGCTCGAACAACCCTTGACGCAACGTCTGCGCCCCGGTGAAAGCGCCTTTTTCATGACCAAATAGCTCGCTTTCCAGCAGCGACTCCGGCAGAGCCGCGCAGTTAACTTTGATAAATGGGCCATTGGCGCGTTTGCTGTTGTAGTGAATGGCGCGGGCGATCAGCTCTTTTCCTGTGCCGCTTTCACCGCTTATCAGGACATTTGCCTGTGAGAGGGCGATTTTCGCCGTGTCTTTACAGATATCCATCATACGCGGACTGTTGGTCAGAATATGCCCCCACTGCCAGCTGGTACTCAACGCTTTGTGTAGATTGCGTATTTCCTGTTTCATCTCCTGCAGTTGCAATGCGCGTTGAATCACCATGCTTAGCTCGTCGAGATCAAAGGGCTTAATCACGTAATCAAATGCGCCGCTACGTAGCGCTTCTACTGCGGTTTCGACTTCGGCGTAAGCGGTCATCAGAATGACGGGGATCCGTGGTTGTTGCCCGCGCATCACTTTCAGCGCGTCGATGCCGTCCATCTCCGGCATGCGAATATCCATCAGCACGACGTCTGGCTGCATTTCGCTAAACAGGTTCAGCGCGGCTTTCCCGTCGCTGGCGCAATGCGTTTCATGCCCTTGCAGGGAAAATGCGGTGGCAAGCATACGGCGAACATTTTCTTCATCATCAACGATGAGAATACGGTATGTCGTTTTCATTCTGACGGATTTCCCTGCGGGTTAAGAGGTAAAATCAGAGTGAATATCGCCCCACAGCCAGGTTGGCTGGTTACGTGGATATCCCCCTGATGCGCATTGATGATGCGCTGGCTCAGCGCCAGTCCAAGACCAGTGCCGGATGCTTTTGTCGTAAAAAAGGGATCGAATATTTTCTTCTGGATGGCGAGATCGATACCATTGCCATTATCTTCAATCATCACGGCCTGTTGTGAGGCCGAGTATTGCCAGGTGCGAATGCGAATTTCGCCTCGCGCAGCGATCGCCTGTACTGCATTGATTAAAATGTTGAGGATCACCTGCTTGAGGAGTTCGCGATCGGCGACGATCGGCGGCAGGCTGGGATCTAATTCCGTGGTAAAACCAATCCGTGCCTGAAGGCCGGCGGTTTGCACCAGGATTAGCGTCTCTTCAATCAACGCATTGAGCTGAATCTGCTGCCACTGGCTTTGTCGTGGGCGTGAAAAATCTAACAGTTGTTGAATAACTTTATTGATGGAATCAATTTCGTTAAGCACAACAGATAAATACTCCTGATGTTCCGGCAGGGAGGTTTGCTGGCGGATGATCTGGACGTAGCCACGGATTGCGGTCAGCGGATTTCTCACTTCATGCGCGACCCCGGCCATCAGTTCACCCAGAGTGGCGAGCCTTTCGGTTTGCGCCAACCGACGCTGGGTCTCTTTCCGGGCGGTTAAATCGGAGAAAATAACCAGCGCGCCAATCAGTTCGCCGTGTGCGTTATGGATCCGACTGGTGGTAACACTTATCTCAATGGTGCGTTCACGTCCCGGAAAGCTAATCTCCTGAGCCACGTGCTCAGTACCGTGCTCAAGAGTATCCAGTACCGGGCTATGAAACTGCGTGTTGGCAAACAGCGTAGCATAGGACTGTCCGACCAGTTCATGCAGCGTGTAGCCCGTTATCTGCTCTGCCGCCGGGTTCATGGTGGTGACGTCACCTTGTCTGTCGATGGCGATCACACCATCTGCGGCATTTTCAATAATCAGATCGTTGAGGGTTTTGGTTTCCCGTAGCGTTTGCGCCAGTGCATTAACACTACGGCTGATTTGTCCCAGCTCGCCGGGGAGTTCAGGCAGTCGGGCGGGCGTTTTTTGTGCCAGCGTTGAGAGCCCATCAGTGATAATGTCGATATTCGCACTGAGTCGGCGTGAAAAATGCACGATCAGCAGCAGACTAAAGATGAGCCCGGTAACCAGCACGGCAATTATCCTGACGTCCATTCTCCAGGCCTGCTGGCGGATATCTTGGGTTAGCTCATTGGCCCAGATATACCCAATAACCTCTCCATGGCGCTCTATTGGGATCATAGAGTTGAGTATGTCGCCGCGCACCTGTCGCCCTGAATAGACCACTGGCGCATTGCTACTCATCACTTCGCGTCCCGGATGATCGTCAGTGATAGTGATACCTACATTGCTCTGATACAGCGCAGAGGGCGCGTAGGTGATAATGGCATCCAGCGCTTTGTGGTAATACCCTGCGCCAACGCCGGGAAACGCCCGGGTAATTCGCTCGGTAACGGGGGCTAACTCATGATTAAGCGCCCGAATGCGCTCTTCGCGCGGCAGGTTGTCGTAGTTGTTAAAGCTGTCGCCCAGCGCATCGTTTAGCAGGGCTATGACTGATGACAGTTTTTTCTCTTTTTCAGATAAGACTGCTGAACGGCCTTCAGTTTCTACGATATAACCTATGGATATCGTCGGAATGATGACCATCAGAATGGCCATCATGATCATTTGGTTGCGTAATCGTCGTGGATATAACCGACGAGCCAGCCATCTCAGGTCGCGCATTCTGACATCCATGCAGTGTTTTTCAGGCAAACGACGATTATCACGGGTTAGGACAATGGTTTCAGCGCGGTGTATCATATTCCCGTAAAGAGAGGGCATTGCGACGCCGGACATTTACCGCTACCTTAACCACACTCTATTAATGCCCTGAGGCGGAGCTTCGCCCCTTTGAAATACCTTGCTTCCGTTCATTCAACCCTAAAAGTCTCACGCTACCTGTTCAGAGCGTTGGCGCTCCTGATCTGGTGTCTGATCGCTTTTGCCTCCGTGTTCTACATTGTGAACGCGCTGCACCAGAGAGAGTCTGAGATCCATCAGGAGCTTAACCTCAGCTCCGATCAGGCCCAGCGTTATATCCAGCGCACATCAGATGTTATCAAAGAGCTGAAATATATTGCTGAGAATCGCTTAACGGCGGAAAACGGCGTGATGTCGCTGCGGGCGCGGGATGACAAAACCGTCGTACCTAACTTTGAGCCGCTGTTTGCCGACTCCGACTGTTCGGTGATGGGCAACGCCTGGCGAGGTTCTCTGGAGTCGCTGGCGTGGTTTATGCGCTACTGGCGCGACAATTTTTCTGCAGCCTATGATTTGAATCGCGTATTCCTGATCGGCAGCGATAATCTCTGTATGGCGAATTTTGGTCTGCGTGAGATGCCCGTCGAACGTGACCAGGCCCTGAAAGCGCTGCATGAGCGTATTATTAAGTATCGCAATGCGCCGCAGGATGAAAACGGTAATAACCTGTTCTGGATTAGCCAGGGGCCGCGTCCTGGAGTGGGCTATTTCTATGCGCTGACGCCGGTTTATCTTGCCAACCGTCTGCAGGCGCTGCTGGGCGTGGAACAACCTATTCGCATGGAGAACTTCTTCACGCCGGGCAGTTTGCCGATGGGGGTGACCATTCTCGATGAAAATGGCCATGCGCTGATTTCGCTCACCGGCCCTGAGGGGAATATTAAGGCTGAACCACGCTGGATGCAGGAGCGTTCCTGGTTTGGCTATACGCCGGGTTTTCGCGATCTGGTGCTGAAGAAAAATCTGCCGCCGTCATCGCTGAGCATTGTGTACTCTGTTCCGGTGGATCTGGTGCTGGAGCGGATCCGCATGATGATCCTGAACGCTATCCTGCTGAATGTGCTGGTCGGCGCGGCATTATTTATGCTCACGCGTATGTATGAGCGGCGCATTTTTATTCCTGCGGAAAGCGATGCTCAGCGCCTGGAGGAACACGAGCAATTTAACCGTAAAATCGTGGCTTCCGCGCCGGTGGGGATTTGTATTTTGCGCACGCTGGATGGCATTAACATCCTGAGTAATGAACTGGCGCATACCTATCTGAATATGCTGACGCATGAAGACCGGCAACGGTTAACGCAAATCATCTGCGGCCAGCAGGTCAATTTTGTCGATGTGCTGACCAGTAACAATACCAATCTTCAAATCAGCTTTGTGCATTCGCGCTATCGCAATGAAAACGTGGCAATTTGCGTCCTGGTTGACGTCAGCGCGCGCGTTAAAATGGAAGAGTCGTTGCAGGAGATGGCCCAGGCGGCGGAACAGGCGAGTCAGTCCAAATCGATGTTCCTTGCGACAGTGAGCCATGAGCTGCGCACGCCGCTGTATGGCATTATCGGTAACCTCGATTTGTTGCAAACCAAAGAGTTACCCAACGGGGTGGATCGCCTGGTGACGGCGATGAATAACTCTTCCAGCCTGCTGTTGAAAATTATCAGCGATATTCTCGATTTCTCGAAAATTGAATCTGAACAGTTGAAGATTGAACCGCGCGAGTTCTCACCGCGTGAAGTGATGAGCCATATTACGGCAAACTATCTGCCGCTGGTGGTGCGTAAGCAGTTGGGATTGTACTGTTTTATCGACCCGGATGTGCCCGTCGCGTTGAATGGCGATCCTATGCGTTTACAGCAGGTGATCTCCAATCTGCTGAGTAACGCGATCAAGTTTACCGATACCGGCTGCATTGTGCTGCATGTGCAGTGTGACGGTGATTACCTCAGTATCCGTGTGCGTGATACCGGGGTGGGGATCCCCGCCAAAGAAGTGGTCCGTTTGTTCGATCCTTTCTTCCAGGTGGGCACTGGCGTACAGCGTAATTTCCAGGGAACCGGGCTCGGTTTGGCTATCTGTGAAAAACTGATCAGCATGATGGATGGCGATATTTCCGTTGATTCAGAACCGGGAATGGGCAGCCAGTTTACGCTCCGTATTCCTCTTTATGGCGCCCAGTATCCGCAGAAAAAAGGCGTAGAAGGACTGGCTGGCACCCGTTGCTGGCTGGCGGTGCGTAACGCATCGCTGTATCGCTTTGTCGAATCCAGTCTGACGCGTAACGGGGTGACGGTGCTGCGTTATGAGGGGCAGCACCCGGACGCTGATGACTTGTTGGTTGCCGACGATGTGCTGGAACAGGCGTGGCAAGGACGTGCCGCGGTGATTTTCTGCCGTCGACATATTGGGATTCCGTTGGAAAGGGGGCTAGGGGAGTGGGTGCACAGCGTGGCGTCGCCGCACGAACTGCCCGCGTTGCTGGCGCATATTTACAGCGTTGATCTGGGGAGTGAAGAACTCTCCACGGCGCTCCCCGCCCCGGATAAAGTCGGCGCGACCAATGATGACATGATGATACTGGTGGTCGACGATCATCCTATCAACCGGCGTTTACTGGCCGATCAACTGGGATCGTTGGGATATCAGTGTAAAACGGCGAATGACGGTGTCGATGCGCTCAATGTACTGAGTAAAAACCATATCGACATCGTGCTGAGCGACGTCAACATGCCAAATATGGATGGTTATCGCCTGACTCAGCGCATCCGCCAGTTAGGTTTAACGTTGCCGGTTGTGGGCGTGACGGCAAACGCGCTGGCTGAAGAGAAGCAGCGTTGTCTGGAATCCGGTATGGATAGCTGTCTTTCCAAGCCAGTGACATTGGATGTATTGAAGCAAACTCTGACGGTCTATGCGGAAAGAGTGAGGAATGCGCGGGGATAAGAGATCTCTTATCAGACCTACGAAACAAGTTGTTCGTAGGTCTGATAAACGCAGTGCCATCGGCAGTGACTTACTCTTTATCTGAAGGACTCAGCGTCACGGAAGAGAGGTAATTTAACAGCGCGATATCGTTTTCCACACCGAGTTTCATCATCGCCGATTTTTTCTGGCTGCTGATGGTTTTAATACTGCGGTTGAGCTTTTTGGCAATTTCCGTAACCAGAAAACCTTCGGCAAACAGACGCAGAACTTCACTCTCTTTCGGTGACAGGCGTTTGTCGCCATAGCCACTGGCGCTGATTTTCTCCAGCAGACGAGAAACGCTTTCCGGAGTAAATTTCTTCCCTTTTTGCAGCGCGGCCAGCGCTTTCGGCAGGTCTGTTGGCGCGCCTTGCTTCAGGACAATCCCTTCAATATCGAGATCCAGTACCGCGCTCAGGATGGCCGGGTTATTGTTCATGGTCAGAACAATAATCGACAGGCTCGGGAAATGGCGCTTGATGTATTTAATTAACGTGATCCCATCACCGTATTTATCTCCCGGCATGGAGAGGTCGGTAATCAACACATGAGCATCTAACTTAGGCAAATTGTTGATCAGTGCTGTGGAGTCTTCAAATTCGCCGACAACATTTACCCACTCGATCTGTTCAAGTGATTTACGAATACCGAACAGTACAATCGGGTGGTCATCGGCAATAATTACGTTCATAGTGTTCATGTATTGGGCTACCTTGCTACAGCAAGCTCTTGACGTATGCGTCAATGTCGCTGATGTATTTTTCTATACCTGGAGCATCTTTCTCTTGAATAAGATGTTCCAGCGCTTCACATAACTGCTTGCCGGGTACCAGATTAAGCATGGCAAACACGCCTTTCAGGCGATGAGCCGTTTGGGCTAACGCAGCGAAATCACTGATTGCTGCCTCAGTATACAACCTCTTAACATCATCCGGTACTGTGTCTACAAAGAGTGCATAGTAACCGCTGGCATGAAGTTCGGCGTTTTCATCTCCGCCGAGGGGGAGCTCCTGGAGCTCTTCTTGTGCCAACTGCTCTTCTATCAGCTCGAGGACAGCTTCCTGCATAGCATTGCTCATATTAAAGTTGACGCGCAGCTGACCGGGGCCAATTTTCCGTACGCCAGACTCATCATCGCTTAAAAGCAAGCCCGAGGCAGTAAGATTAGACGGATTATCTGTTAAAAAGAGATCATATTCTTGACTATTCAACCGTTCGTCGGGCGTGATGCAGGTTGCTCCCCAGTTTTCCAGTTGACGTAATACGATGCTCCGTACGTCATTAGAGGTCACATCAACCATTACGCAGACGTCATCTAACAGGCGCTCTTCACTATCAGCATGTTGATCGTGCAGTGGCATTTTAACATGGACTATATAACGTGTTCCAAGCTCTTCCCGCGCTTTAATGTTCAGGTGTCCACCCAGCTTACGGGCTAACTGATCGCACAGCCAAAACGTCAACGGGTTGGCTTTGCCATAACGATCGCCTTGTGTGTCATTAATGAATGGGAAATGCAGGTTATCAACTTCCTGTAACGTGACGCCTTCCCCGGTATCCAGAATGCGGAAGGTCAGACGTTCAGCCTCCGATTCATCCTGGTCGACTTCCAGCGTGATTTTACCAATCTGCGTGGTGGTTACCGCATATTGAATCAGCAGCAGCAAAATACGACGTAGGGCATCGCGGTCGCCACGGCGTTCGTCATGAGCGCTAAGGTGATTTTTAATCAGTAGCTGCAGCCCTTTACGCTTAATGGCCGGCAACACCTCCGGGACCACGTCGTCAATCAACGCCTGTACGGAAAACAGCGTTGATTCACCTTTCCAGGCGTCGCTTTCCAGCAAGTTAGCCAACTGGATTTCATCCACCATGCGAACCAAAACGTCAGCCTGATTGGCCAGTTTTTGGCTGTCGGGGGTATTGAGCGCGGCGGCATTAGCAGCCAGTGTTTTAGCCGGGGCTTTCAGCGCATTACCAATATTCTGCATAAAGGCTGCGCGAGCCTGTTGGTTTTTCTCATACAGCCGTTGCGCTTGCTTCAACTTTTTATTAACCAGTACTTCACGGTCCTGGTCACGAATGATAAAGATCTGGGTTCGCGATGAGATCTGGCTGCGAAATAGCCTGATTTCATATAGCTCATTATTGATAGTGGCCTGAATGACGCCCTGATGCTGCTCCGCCATATTGGTAATGTTTTGCAGATTTAAATGCGGCAGCAGGTGGTCGGCAATTTTATTGCTAATTACCGTGCGGTTGGCTTCTTGATCGTGCACCAGTAATCCCAGCGGCAGCAGGGAAACAATCTCTTCATTGATCGCACGCAGGATCCGCAGTTCATTATTTGCCGCAAGATTTGGCGCCACTTCGGTTGAACGGGCAGGGAGGTGACGAAAGGTGGTATAACCAAACAGCGCCAGAGCCAGCAACGCGATGTTCAGTAACAGCGGCAGAAGAATGTTTTGCAGCGTATCAAGTAACAATGAGCCAAACGGAACCTGCCAGACCAGCCGCATATCCGTTGAGTCCAGCGCCGATGAGATCTCAATTTTACTGTTGTTGAAGCTAATACTGACGCTGTCAGGCGACTCTTTTTCATTGACGTGTTCAGTCGTTGAACTGGCATCAGGGACCAGATGGAAACTGTCCAGCGGCATGCCGGCAGGGATCAGGTCATTAATCGGCAGGTCAAAGGCGACAACCGTTGCCAGATGTCCCGGCTGATTAAAGGTCGTGCGCAGCGTGAAGTAATGTCCGTTTTGCCAGACCAGACGGCGCAGCGACGAGAAGCTTTCGCGCTCATCCAGCGCATTGGCCTGCTGCAGCATTTCAGCGCGTCGGGAGTCGACAATATTACCGATTGTCGATTCCTTAAAGCCGGAAGTCAGATCTTTCAGCGGCAATGTTGAGATAAGGATCAGGCTATTGTCCTGACCATTGAGGTAATACATTGACCATGGAATATTTTCCGCGCCCCATAGCGTATCCAGATAGGTTGAGATTCGTTGGGTCATCTCCAGCGTAGAGCTGTCATGCGAGCCGAAAATCAGCGCCTCGGTTTTTCTGCGAGGTTTTTCAAGATAGTAGACATCTTGTTTCAGGCGAGTTTCCTGCAGCCCTTCTGCGCCAGGCGAGCTGGGCGTGGCAGCAATATTGTCATAAATTTGCCAGGTCACGTATCGCCAGGTATCGACCCTTTTATGAATGGCATGGGTGATATCGACAATCTGATAGCTCTTATCCTTTAGCCAGGTATTGACGGCGCTCTGGACCATGACGCCCATCATCACCAACAGCACCACGATCAGTAATAAGAAGTAACGGGTAATATTTCCCGGTAGGAGAGAGAATCGGGTAGAAGCCGTTGTGTCAGACTGACTCATTCGTGTTTATGACCTGTTAAACGACGCGAAACATGAAGGGGCAGTATAAAGGGTAATGTATGAATTGCCATACCTGGAGCATGCGACAGAGTTTGCATTGTCTGCGCCGCATTTTGCTGTAACCCCCGATGATGCAAAGATGTACAGCGAAGAATAGCGGGTACAAATATTTTGTAGTGAATGTATACATTTAGCATTAAATAACAAGAAATTAATAATAAGGTTTATTTCTGATCTCAACGTGACGGGATGGTTAATAGACGTGATAGTTGTTCATCGGTAGCACAGAACAGTCAGCTTTGTGTAAAGAAGAGTAAAAAAAAACCGAACGCAGAGCATTCGGTTGAAATAGGGGTAAACAGACATTCATGAATGAATGACGGTAATAAATAAAGTTAATGATGATAGCGAGTCTATTTTAGTTGCGAGTGAAGATTTTTTTTTATCATTCAGTGCTATGGTTGTGTTTTGTTTAATTAATTGATTTATATGTATTTTGTAATAGTTCTTGACTATTTGTGCTTATTCTCTCCATTTTCTTAATTAAAAAAAGTTCCCTTTTGTTAATATTTTGAAACATCTACATAGATAAATGAAACATCTTTAAAGTATTAGTATCATATTCGTGTTGGATTATTCTGTGTTTTTGCGGAGAATGAAGTTGCCGACTGGTTAATGAGGGTTAGCCAGTGAGCAGTGGCATAAAAAAGCAATAAAGGCATATAACAGAGGGTTAATAACATGAAAGTTAAAGTACTGTCCCTCCTGGTACCGGCTCTGCTGGTAGCAGGCGCAGCAAATGCGGCTGAAATTTACAACAAAGACGGCAACAAATTAGACCTGTACGGTAAAGTCGATGGTCTGCACTATTTCTCTGATGACTCTTCTAAAGATGGTGATCAGACCTATATGCGTATCGGCTTCAAAGGCGAAACCCAGGTTAACGACCAACTGACCGGTTACGGCCAGTGGGAATACCAGATTCAGGGTAACTCCTCTGAAAACGAAAACAACGCCTGGACCCGTGTGGCGTTTGCTGGTCTGAAATTCGCTGATGCAGGTTCTTTCGACTACGGTCGTAACTACGGCGTGGTTTACGACGTAACGTCCTGGACCGACGTTCTGCCGGAATTCGGCGGCGACACCTATGGTGCGGACAACTTCATGCAGCAGCGTGGTAACGGCTTCGCGACCTACCGTAACACCGATTTCTTCGGTCTGGTTGATGGCCTGAACTTTGCCATTCAGTACCAGGGTAAAAACGGTAGCCCGGAAGGTGAAGGTATGACTGGTGTGACCGGCAACGGTCGTGATGCACTGAATCAGAACGGCGACGGCGTTGGCGGATCTATCACTTATGATATCGGTGAAGGCTTCTCCCTGGGTACTGCAGTCACCAGCTCTAAACGTACTGACGAGCAGAACAAGCTGAACTTCGGTACTGGCGATCGTGCTGAAACTTACACTGGTGGTCTGAAATACGATGCGAACAATGTGTACCTGGCAGCACAGTACACCCAGACCTACAACGCAACGCGTGCGGGTAACCTGGGCTGGGCTAACAAAGCGCAGAACTTCGAAGCCGTTGCGCAGTACCAGTTCGACTTCGGTCTGCGTCCATCCGTGGCTTACCTGCAGTCTAAAGGTAAAGACCTGAACAATGGTTATGGTGACCAGGACATCGTGAAATATGTTGATGTTGGCGCAACCTACTACTTCAACAAAAACATGTCCACCTATGTTGATTACAAAATCAACCTGCTGGATGACAATAACTTCACCCAACGTGCCGGTATCTCTACCGATGACATCGTAGCACTGGGCCTGGTTTACCAGTTCTAATCTGCGTTCATGTTGTTAAAAGGCCCTGCGGGGCCTTTTTTAATGCTTTTTTTTCGCCGTACAAACAACGATTTTTGGTGTACTCTTGCGCCCGTTCGCATGAGGATAATTACGTATGGAAATGAATTTTTATCGCGCAGCGCTGCTGGCTGTGACGATCTTTTTTGTCGGGTGCGATGAGGCCCCGAAACCGGCTCAGACCACACAATCCGCCACCGTTCTGGAAGGTAAAACGATGGGCACCTTCTGGCGGGTCAGCGCGGTGGGCGTGGATGCCAAACGCGCCAGGGAGTTGCAGGAGAAGATCCAGACTCAGCTTGATGCTGACGATCAGCTTCTTTCAACCTATAAAAATGATTCTGCCCTGATGCGCTTTAATCTGTCGAAAAGCCTGTCGCCGTGGCCGGTCAATGACGCTATGGCGGATATCGTCACGTCGGCGCTGAGAATTGGCGCGAAAACCGATGGGGCGATGGATATCACCGTGGGACCGTTGGTCAACCTGTGGGGTTTCGGTCCGGATCAGCAACCCGTGCACATTCCCACTCAGGCGCAAATTGATGCCGCAAAAGCGCAAACCGGACTTTCACATCTGAAGGTAGTGAATGAGGCGCAACGCAACTACCTGCAAAAAGACTTGCCGGATCTGTATGTGGATCTGTCTACCGTTGGTGAAGGTTATGCCGCCGATCATCTGGCGCGACTGATGGAGCAAGAGGGGATCGCCCGTTATCTGGTTTCCGTTGGCGGTGCGCTAAACAGTCGTGGTATGAATGCGGAAGGACATCCATGGCGGGTGGCGATCCAGAAACCCACCGATCGTGAAAACGCGGTGCAAGCGGTTGTCGACATTAACGGGCACGGCATCAGCACCTCCGGTAGCTACCGTAACTATTACGAGCTGGACGGTAAACGCCTGTCGCATGTTATCGATCCGCAAACTGGTCGTCCGATCGAACATAATCTGGTGTCTGTGACGGTGATAGCCCCTACGGCGCTGGAGGCTGACGGCTGGGATACCGGTTTGATGGTGCTCGGCCCGGAAAAGGCCAAAGAAGTGGTGCGTCGTGAAGGGCTGGCGGTGTATATGATTGTGAAAGAGGGGCAAGGGTTTAAAACCTGGATGTCGCCGCAGTTTAAAAGCTTTCTGCTCAGCGAAAAAAATTAAAAAGCAAGATTGCGGGTTTTTATACCTGGCTATCAGGACACACTGAGGCTAAGCGCTATGCTTAACAAAGGAGTCCATAATGAAAAGTCGTTTACGCATAACTGATGATGACCGCTGGCAGTCTGTTGTGGATCGTGATGCTGACGCCGACGGTCAGTTTGTTTTCGCCGTCCACACCACCGGTATTTTCTGCCGTCCGTCCTGTCGGGCGAAGCATGCGCTGCGCAAAAATGTCAGTTTCTTTGCTGATGCCGAGCAGGCGCAGGCCGCCGGGTTTCGGCCCTGTAAACGCTGCCAGCCGGATAAAGACAGTGCGCAGCAGCATCGGCTGGACAAAATAGCCCACGCCTGTCAGTTGCTGGAGCAGGAGTCGCCTCTCACGTTGGATGACCTGGCGCAGCAGGTGGCGATGAGCCCGTATCATTTACACCGCTTGTTTAAAGCCACGACGGGCATGACCCCGAAAGCGTGGCAGCAGTCCTGGCGCGCTCGTCGTCTGCGCGATGCCCTGGCAAAAGGGGCACCAGTAACCCAGGCGATTCTGAACGCCGGATTCCCCGACAGCAGCAGCTATTACCGGCAAGCGGATCAGGCACTAGGGATGACCGCCAGGCAATTTCGCAAAGGCGGCGACAACGTTTCTGTGCGCTATACCCTGGCAGATTGCGCCCTGGGTCGTTGCCTGGTGGCGGAAAGCGAACGCGGTATCTGCGCGATCTTGTTGGGTGATGATGATGCTACATTGGTTGCGGAACTGCATGAGCTGTTTCCCGCCGCTCAGGATGAAGCAGCCGATGCCGATTTCCAGCAGCATGTGCGTGAAGTCATCGCCGTGATTAATACGCGCAATACGTCGTTGTCTCTGCCGCTGGATATTCGCGGGACCGCATTCCAGCTGCAGGTGTGGCAAGCGCTGCGCGCAATCCCATGTGGTAAGACGGTTAGCTACCAGCAGTTAGCCAGCGCCATCGGCAAACCGAAAGCGGTACGCGCAGTGGCCAGCGCCTGCGGAGCTAACAAACTGGCGATTGTCATCCCGTGTCACCGGGTGATCCGCAATGATGGTGCGCTTTCGGGCTACCGCTGGGGTATTACGCGCAAAGCGCAGTTACTGCAACGAGAAACCACTGGGGAGGAAACGTAATGCTTGATCTCTTTGCGGATGAGAAACCCTGGCAAGAACCGCTGGCATCCGGCGCGGTAATTTTGCGACGTTTTGCCTTTGAGTCCGCACCGTCTTTACTGCAGGCGATCGCGGCTGTCGCCAGACAGTCGCCGTTTCGCCAGATGGTGACGCCCGGCGGTTACACGATGTCGGTGGCGATGACCAACTGCGGTCATTTGGGCTGGACGACGGATCAACATGGCTACCTTTATTCACCGTTTGACCCGCTATCCGGTACGCCCTGGCCGCCGATGCCGGATACTTTCGCGGACCTGTGCCAGTTGGCGTCAACCGCAGCGGGCTATGCTGATTTTCAACCCGATGCCTGCCTGATTAACCGCTACACGCCAGGGGCGAAACTGTCATTACATCAGGATAAAGACGAACCTGACCTGCGGGCGCCTATCGTTTCTGTCTCGCTGGGGTTACCAGCCATCTTTCAGTTTGGCGGTTTGCGCCGTAATGACCCTTTAAAACGTTTACTGCTGGAGCATGGCGATGTCGTGGTATGGGGTGGGAACTCACGGTTGTTTTATCATGGGATCCAGCCACTTAAGACAGGGTATCATCCGTTAACCGGTGACTGTCGTTACAATCTGACGTTTCGCCAGGCTGGTAAAAAAGAATAAAAATAAGAATTATTATTGCTGTCGGCAAAGAGATGTTTAAACTGCGGGCTGTTATTACTTGTCCGGGTTGTTTGCATGGAACTTTTACTTCTTGTCTGGCGGCAGTATCGCTGGCCATTTATCAGCGTCATGGCGCTCAGCCTCGCCAGCGCTGCGTTGGGAATTGGTTTGATTGCGTTTATTAACCAGCGCCTGATTGAAACGGTCGACACCACGTTGATGGTGCTACCGGAGTTTCTTGGCCTGCTGCTGCTGTTGATGGTTGTCACCCTCGGCTCACAGCTGGCGTTAACCACGCTGGGACACCACTTTGTTTACCGCCTGCGTAGTGAATTTATCAAGCGTATTCTGGACACCCACGTCGAGCGTATCGAACAGCTTGGCAGCGCCTCGTTGCTGGCCGGTTTAACCAGCGATATCCGCAACATCACCATCGCTTTTGTCCGTCTGCCTGAGCTGGTGCAGGGGATTATCCTGACCATCGGGTCGGCGGCGTATCTGGCGATGCTATCAACCAAAATGCTGCTGGTGACGGCAATCTGGGTGGCAATCACCATCTGGGGCGGATTTGTGCTGGTTGCGCGGGTATATAAACATATGGCGACCCTGCGCGAAACAGAAGACAAATTGTACAATGATTACCAGACGGTGTTGGAAGGGCGCAAAGAGTTGACGCTCAACCGCGAGCGCGCCGAGCATATCTTTAATCAGTTATACGTCCCGGATGCCAAAGAGTATCGTCACCATATTATCCGCGCCGATACCTTCCACCTCAGCGCGGTGAACTGGTCGAACATTATGATGCTGGGCGCCATTGGTCTGGTGTTCTGGATGGCTAACAGTCTGGGCTGGGCGGATACCGCCGTGGCGGCGACCTATTCGCTGACGCTGTTATTCCTGCGTACGCCACTGCTTTCTGCTGTTGGCGCATTGCCGACGCTGCTCACTGCACAGGTCGCTTTCAACAAGCTGAATAAGTTCTCACTGGCGCCCTTTAAGGCCGAATTCCCGCGCCCAACCGCGTTTCCGGACTGGCAAACGTTGGAATTACGTAACGTGGTTTTCCACTATCAGGATAATGCGTTCTCTGTCGGGCCGGTAAATCTGACTATTCGTCGCGGGGAACTGATCTTCCTGATTGGCGGCAATGGTAGCGGGAAATCCACACTGGCTATGTTACTCACCGGGTTGTATCAGCCGCAGTCAGGCGAGATCCTGCTCGACGGCAAAGCGGTTGCTGTCGAAAAACCAGAGGACTATCGCAAGCTGTTCTCCGCCGTGTTTACCGACGTCTGGCTGTTCGACAAACTGCTCGGTCCGGAAGGTAAAGAGGCCGATCCGGCGCTGGTGGCGAAGTGGCTGGAACATCTGAAGATGGGTCACAAGCTTGAGCTGAACGATGGGCGTATTCTCAATCTCAAGCTGTCGAAAGGGCAGAAAAAACGCGTGGCGCTGCTGCTGGCGCTGGCGGAGGAGCGCGACATTATTCTGCTGGATGAATGGGCTGCCGATCAGGACCCGCACTTCCGCCGTGAGTTCTATCAGGTGTTATTGCCGCTGATGCAGGAAATGGGTAAAACCATCTTCGCTATTAGCCATGACGATCACTATTTTATTCACGCCGATCGTCTGTTGGAGATGCGTAACGGACAGTTAAGTGAACTCGTGGGCGATGAGCGTGACGCCGCCTCGCGAGATGCCGTCGCTCGTACTGCGTAATCCCAGCAACCGCCGGTTTTTTATCCGCCCGGCGGTTGCGTTTATTGTTATTTACATAAATCGGCATCATGATTAATGATATTTCATATCATGGATTTATGATTAATGTCCGCATTCAACAAAAACAGCGCCAGACTGCGTGATGAAGAGCGTGCGCGCCTCATCTGGTTGCTGACCACTGATAAAGCCATTATTTCCACGCTGTTGGGCAAGCTTACCCTGGCTGAGCAATATGACGTCGGTACCTTAGCCGACGATATTGCTGAGGTAGGGGCGCTGGTGGCGCATCTGCCGCCGCCGGATCTGGCCGATACCCTCGAAGCATTACCTTCTGAAGAGCGCCACGCCCTGTGGCGGCTGGTCGAAAATGAAAAGCGCGGTAACGTCCTGCTTGAGGCGTCAGAAAACGTCTGGGACGACCTGATTGATGAGATGAGCGACCGCGAGCTGCTGGATGCGTTGCAATATCTTGATATCGACGAACAGATTTACCTGGTCCAGCATCTACCGCGTAACCTCACAGGCCGTCTGCTGGCAACGTTACCCGCAGAGGAGCGGGCGCGCGTGCGCCAGGTGCTGCACTACGAGAAGAATCGCGTCGGTGCGATTATGGAGTTCGAAGTCATCACCGTGCGCCCGGACGTGACGCTGGAAGTGGTGCAGCGCTATTTACGGCGGCTGGGCAGGATGCCGGAAAACACCGATAAACTTTTCGTGACCGATCGCAATAAGGTGCTGGTCGGCGAACTGACGCTAACCTGTATCCTGCTCAATGATGTGCAGCGTAAAGTCAGCGAGGTGATGGAAGATGACCCGCTCACCTTTTCCCCGGAAGACATTGCCGAAAACGCCGCGCGTACGTTCGAACGTGACAACCTGGTCAGTGCCGCGGTGGTTGATCCTGCCGGTAAGTTGATGGGTCGTTTGACCATCGATGAGATCGTTGATGTGGTATACGAAGAGACCGATACCGATCTGCGTCGAATGGGGGGCTTAAGCGCCGAAGAGGATGTGTTTGCTCCCGTGACCAAGGCGGTAAAAACCCGCTGGGCATGGTTGGCCATTAATCTCTGTACCGCCTTTATCGCCTCGCGGGTCATTGATGGCTTTGAACATACGATTTCGCAACTGGTGGCACTGGCCTCGCTGATGCCGATTGTGGCAGGGATCGGCGGCAATACCGGAAATCAAACTATCACCATGATCGTTCGTGCGCTGGCGCTACAAAATATTCAGCCGGGAAACCTGACGTTTTTGATCCTGCGTGAGATGGGCGTGGCGCTGGTAAATGGCCTCGTCTGGGGTGGGATTATGGGCGGCATTACCTGGTGGCTGTACGATGATATGGCGCTCGGCGGCGTGATGACCCTGGCGATGATGCTTAATCTGCTGATGGCGGCGTTGATGGGGGTGATTATTCCCATGACCATGGTGAAGCTCGGGCGCGACCCGGCGGTCGGCTCAAGCGTCATGATTACGGCCATCACCGATACCGGCGGTTTCTTTATTTTTCTCGGCCTGGCAACCCTGTTTCTGATGTAGCCGCGGGTTTGCGTCTCACGATGCGCGGCAGGATGAGCATCGTCATCACCCCGGCAACCACGCCAATCGCCAGGTTGCCGGTAGTGACCGTTGCGCCGACAGTTATCAGCATAACCAGCGTTTCAGTAACGGGGATTTTCGTCAGTGTCGCGGGCTGGATACTCTGCCAACTGAAGGTTTTCACCGCCACAATCACCATAATTCCCGCCAGCACCGACATGGGTATTTTCGCCATGACTTCGCTCAATGCGGTGACTAACAGCAGCAACACAAGTCCGGCGGCAATCGTCGAAACGCGGCTGCGTCCTTTGCCCATCTCGACGTTAACGATGGTTTGACCAATCATCGCGCATCCGGCAATGCCACCATAAAATCCGGCCAGAATATTGGCTATCCCCAGTCCCGCGCTCTCTCGATTCTTATTCGACTGTGTCACCGTCAGATCATCCACCAGACGGGCGGTTAACAATGACTCCATCAAACCAACAAAAGCGATGCTCAACGCGCAGGGCCAGATAATCGCCAGAGTGTGCAGGTTGAGTGGGACGAGTAGCTGCGTTAATCCCGGCAGGCCGCCGCTCATTGAACCTTCGTCACCGACGGTTGGTAGCAGTTGTCCGCTGCTTACAGTAAATACCGTCAGCAGCACGATGGCGATAAGCGGCGCGGGGATTGTTTTAATAAACCGTGGAACCCACAGCACAATCAGCAGTGTCAGGACAAACAGTCCCCAGATTAGTGGGCTTTTACCCCAAAAATGTGGGACCTGAGCAAAGAAAATCAAAATGCCCAAGGCGTTGACAAAGCCGGTCATGACGGCTGTAGGAATGAATCGCATCAGACGCGCCATTCCCAATACACCAAACAGGATCTGAATCATCCCGGCCAGCACCACTGCAGGCAGAATGTACTGCACGCCGTGTTGATGCACCATCGGACCAATCACCAGCGCAACCGATCCTGCAGCAGCCGTAACCATTGCCGGACGACCACCTAAAAAAGACATTGCCAGGCACAACACGACGGAAGCTATCAGGCTGACTTTAGGGTCGACGCCCGCAATAACGGAAAAAGAGATCACTTCCGGGATCAGCGCCAGGGCGGTTACCACCCCCGCCAGTGTTTCACGTACCAGCAGGCGGGGTTGTCGCAGTACGGCGCGGGTGCCCTGTTCTGTCACCGCAGGGGAGGAGTGTTTTGCAGACATAGTAACTCTCAGGTCAGAAAGGGCCTGATAACAGCAGACCGACAGGCATCCGTGCGGTGAATAGCAAAGCGCAGCATAGTACGCGTCTGGCGGGCAGGTTTCCAGACGTGATTGTCAATAACCGTATAAATTATCAACGTATTAATAACATTTTTAAAATTAAAATATAATTTATAAACAATATTTAATTATTTTTACTTAAGTGTTACCGTTGGTGCCGCTCGATTTTCACCTGCATTAAAAGCAAAAAAGCGATACTAAAAGTAAGGCATTAACATTATGAAAAAAGTGACTGCCATGCTCTTCACCATGGCCGTTGGGCTGAATGTTGTCTCGATGGCGGCAAAAGCGAAAGCGGCGGAAGAGCAGGAAACGGATGTACTGTTGATTGGCGGCGGCATCATGAGCGCCACGCTGGGAACCTATTTACAGGAGCTGGAGCCGCAATGGTCAATGACCATGGTTGAGCGACTGGATGGCGTCGCTCAGGAAAGTTCGAACGGCTGGAACAACGCCGGAACCGGCCACTCCGCACTGATGGAGCTGAACTACACGCCTAAAAAGGCCGACGGTAGCATCAGCATAGAAAAGGCAGTCGAAATCAACGAAGCCTTCCAGATTTCCCGTCAGTTTTGGGCTTATCAGGTCAATAATGGCGTGATGCATGAACCGCGCTCATTTATCACTACCGTCCCGCATATGAGTTTTGTCTGGGGCGACGAGAACGTGAATTTCCTGCGCGCCCGTTACACCGCCCTGCAGCAGAGCACTTTATTCCGTGGTATGCGTTATTCCGAAGATCACGCGCAGATTAAAGAGTGGGCACCGCTGGTCATGGAAGGTCGCGATCCGAAACAGAAAGTCGCGGCAACGCGCACCGAGATTGGTACTGACGTTAACTATGGTGAAATCACGCGCCAACTGATTGCCTCGTTGCAGAAAAAGCCCAACTTTGCGCTGCAACTGAGCACCGAAGTGCGAGGCTTTAAGCGTAATGCAGACAATAGCTGGACCGTTACGGTCGCCGATCTGAAAAACAACGAAGCGGAACATGATATCAAGGCGAAGTTTGTCTTTATCGGTGCCGGTGGCGCTGCGCTGAAGCTGTTGCAGGAAACCAACATTCCAGAAGCGAAAGGCTATGCCGGATTCCCGGTTGGCGGCCAGTTCCTGGTGGCGGAAAACCCGGACGTAGTGAATCGTCACCTGGCGAAAGTGTATGGTCAGGCGTCTGTGGGCGCGCCGCCGATGTCCGTACCGCACATCGATACCCGTATCCTGGATGGCAAACGTGTCGTGCTGTTTGGGCCATTCGCGACATTCTCCACCAAGTTCCTGAAAAACGGTTCGTTGTGGGATCTGCTCAGCTCGACCACGACGTCGAACTTTATGCCGATGGTCAACGTAGGCCTGGATAACTTCGATCTGGTGAAATATCTGGTAAGCCAGGTGATGCTGAGCGATGACGACCGTTTTGCCGCACTGCAAGAGTACTATCCGCAGGCGAAGAAAGAAGACTGGCGTTTATGGCAGGCGGGTCAGCGTGTGCAGATCATTAAAAGTGATGCAGAGAAGGGCGGCGTTCTCCGTCTGGGAACCGAAGTCGTCAGCGATAAAGAAGGTACGATTGCTGCGCTGCTGGGCGCTTCGCCTGGTGCATCAACCGCGGCACCGATCATGCTACATCTGATGGAAAAAGTGTTTAAAGATAAAGTCGCCAGCCCTGAGTGGCAGGCGAAGCTGAAAACGATTATTCCGTCTTATGGTACTAAGCTGAACGGAAACGTTGAAGCAACTGAACAAGAGCTGCAATACACCAGCGAAGTTCTGGGTCTGAAATACGACAAGCCGCAGGTTGCCGATGAAGCGCCAAAACCGCAGTTGAAACCTCAGGCTCAACCGCAGCCTGAGCAGAAAGCTGTGGCGGATATCGCGCTGTAAATAAAATGCCGGATAAGCGCTGCGCTTATCCGGCATGGTTCATGCGTCTGTAGGTCGGATACGGCGGTACGCCGCCATCCGGCACATTCTCACTTATCGCGCGACTGCGTCCTGAATCTTCTCTTCCGCTTTCCAGATTCGGTATTTCACTTCCACGTTTTCCGGGGTGTAGACCACAATCGGCAGCTTGCTGTTGTAGCGCAGCATACCGTCATCACCCAGATACGCGGTAATAAATTTCTTCTCTTTCTTGCCGTCCGGGCAGGCCATCATGGTTGAAACCGGAGAGGTGACTTTGTCGAAAACATAGTAGTCGTATCCCCAACCTTCCAGCGTTTTACTGTCCAGCTCTCCACCCAGGCGGTGCTGGTTACAGTCAACTTCCAGCGTTTGTCCGATCAGCAGTTCTACTTTCAGAGTAGATTCATCTTTCTCAGGGGTAAGCTGGATAACCTGGCGCTTCATACCCTTTTCCGCTTTAGGATAAGGGGCGACTTTTTCCAGCGGCTGAGCACCGGTATCGTTACTGGCAGCCCAGGCAGAGGTGCTGGCAAAGGCGGCGAAAAGTACGGCAGGGACAATTGTCTTCATCTTATTGTTCACAGTGTTTCCTTTCTTCTGTCTTATGAACGAACCTGGAGCAGGTTAACATATTTGTGTTATCTATTAATCTGGATTTACTTATATTTAAAGTGTATTTGGAAGGGGTTTATAATCAATGTAGCGATATATTCTAAGAACTATCTTAATTATAAGATTATTCTCTTGTCGCCTTCTTCGTTGTGTATTTCATTATACAACCCATTGAAATGTGAGCAAAAGCGCATTTTTTCCCGTCAACTCAACACTCTTTTGATCCGGCAACAGCATTTACCCCGATCGGGGTATGCTCCTCTTACACATCCTGAAATATCTTACGACTAAAAATAACTACTCATAAATAGTGCAGTTTTTTATGTCGTTCAACCCGCCGGGGGAGAGCGTCATTATGGAAGGACAATGTCATGGTTGATTTATCCCGTCGAGGTATGTTGACAGGCAGTTGGCGTAACGCCAACGCAGGGATCCGTCCGCCGTGGAGCAAGGAAGATTCTCACTTTCTGGCCCATTGCCTTCGTTGTGACGCCTGCATCCAGGCGTGTGAAACCGACATCCTGCAGCGAGGCCAGGGTGGTTATCCGAGCGTAAATTTCAAACACGGCGAGTGCAGCTTTTGTTATGCCTGCGCAGAAGCCTGTCCCGAATCACTTTTTCTTCCGCGCCACACCAGGGCCTGGGATCTGAGTTTTACGATCGGGGAAAACTGTCTCGCACACCAGTCAGTTGAGTGTCATCGCTGTCAGGATAGCTGTGAACCCACGGCCATAACCTTTCGCCCCACGCTGTCCGGTATTTATCAGCCACAGCTCGACAATCAGGCCTGTAACGGATGCGGCGCGTGTGTCGCTATTTGCCCGGTATCAGCCATTAATGCGGAGTACAACCATGGACAGTAACTGGCAGGTCTGCAGCCTGGTCGTTCAGGCCAAAAGTCAGCATATCAATGATATCGCCACGCAGTTGCGTTCGTTTCCGGGTTGCGAAGTTGCACTTAGCGATGTGGAAAGCGGCCAGCTCATTGTGGTGGTGGAAGCAGAGCAAAGTGAAACGCTAATGAAAACTATTGAGTCAGTGCGCAACGTTGCGGGCGTGCTGGCGGTGTCGCTGGTTTATCACCAGCAGGATGAGCAAGGTGAGGAAACACCATGAAACTCAGTCGTCGTAGCTTTATGAAAGCTAACGCCGTTGCGGCCGCTGCGGCGGCTGCCGGGTTAAGCGTGCCGGGCGTAGCCCGCGCGGTAGTCGGTCAGCAAGAAGCCATCAAATGGGACAAAGCCCCGTGCCGTTTCTGCGGAACGGGCTGTGGCGTATTGGTCGGGACGCAGCAAGGGCGTGTTGTGGCATGCCAGGGTGACCCGGATGCGCCGGTTAACCGTGGACTTAACTGCATCAAAGGTTACTTCCTGCCGAAAATCATGTACGGAAAAGACCGTTTAACACAGCCGATGCTGCGCATGAAGGACGGTAAGTATCACAAAGAAGGCGAATTCACTCCGATTAGCTGGGATCAGGCCTTTGACGTGATGGAAGAGAAATTCAAAACGTCGATGAAAGAGAAAGGCCCAGAGTCTATCGGCATGTTCGGCTCGGGTCAGTGGACGATTTGGGAAGGTTACGCTGCCGCCAAATTGTTTAAAGCCGGCTTCCGTTCTAATAACATCGACCCGAACGCCCGTCACTGCATGGCGTCAGCGGTGGTCGGTTTTATGCGTACCTTCGGTATGGATGAGCCGATGGGCTGCTATGACGATATTGAGCATGCCGATGCTTTCGTCTTGTGGGGCGCGAATATGGCGGAGATGCACCCAATTCTGTGGTCGCGCATCACCAACCGTCGTCTGTCCGATCCGAATGTTACCGTCGCGGTGCTCTCCACCTTCCAGCATCGTAGCTTTGAGCTGGCGGATAACGGTATGGTCTTCACGCCGCAAACCGATCTGGTGATCCTCAACTACATCGCAAACTACATCATTCAAAACAATGCGATCAACCAGGATTTCTTTAGCAAGCACGTTAACCTGCGTAAAGGCGTGACGGACATCGGCTACGGTCTGCGTCCAACCCATCCGCTGGAAAAAGCGGCGAAGAATCCAGGTTCCGATGCTTCTGAACCGATGAGCTTTGAAGATTACAAAGCCTTCGTTGCTGAGTACACGCTGGATAAAACCGCCGAAATGACTGGCGTACCGAAAGATCAACTGGAACAGTTGGCGCAGCTGTATGCCGATCCGAAGAAAAAGGTCATCTCCTACTGGACGATGGGCTTTAACCAGCATACCCGTGGCGTGTGGGCCAACAACCTGGTCTATAACCTGCACCTGCTGACCGGTAAAATTTCTCAGCCAGGCTGTGGCCCGTTCTCTCTGACCGGCCAGCCTTCAGCGTGCGGCACCGCGCGTGAAGTCGGGACGTTCTCCCACCGTCTGCCTGCGGACATGGTGGTCACCAACGAAAAACACCGCGATATCTGCGAGAAGCACTGGAATATCCCGACCGGGACTATTCCGGCAAAAATCGGGCTGCACGCTGTGGCGCAAGACCGTGCGCTGAAAGATGGCAAACTCAATGTCTACTGGACGATGTGTACCAACAACATGCAGGCCGGTCCGAACATCAACGAAGAACGTATGCCGGGCTGGCGCGATCCGCGCAATTTCATCATCGTTTCCGATCCGTACCCGACGGTCAGCGCCCTGTCAGCCGACCTGATCCTACCGACCGCAATGTGGGTAGAGAAAGAAGGTGCCTACGGTAACGCGGAACGACGCACTCAGTTCTGGCGTCAGCAAATTAAAGCGCCGGGCGAATCGAAATCGGATCTGTGGCAACTGGTGCAATTCTCTCGTCGCTTCAAAACAGAAGAAGTATGGCCGGAAGAGCTGCTGGCACAAAAACCGGAACTGCGCGGTAAAACGCTGTATGACGTGCTGTTTGCCACGCCAGCCGTGACCAAATTCCCGGTCGCTGAACTGGCTGAAGATCAGCTCAACGATGAATCCCGCGAGCTGGGCTTCTATCTGCAAAAAGGGCTGTTCGAAGAGTATGCCTGGTTTGGCCGTGGCCACGGACACGATCTCGCACCGTTTGACGATTACCATAAAGCGCGCGGTTTACGCTGGCCGGTCGTTGAGGGCAAAGAGACTCAGTGGCGCTACAGCGAAGGCAACGACCCGTACGTGAAAGCGGGGGAAAGCTACAAGTTCTACGGTAAGCCGGACGGTAAAGCGGTTATCTTCGCGCTGCCATTTGAACCTGCCGCTGAAGCGCCGGATAAAGAGTATGACCTGTGGCTCTCCACCGGACGTGTGCTGGAGCACTGGCATACCGGCAGCATGACGCGTCGTGTGCCTGAACTGCACCGCGCCTTCCCGGAAGCGGTGCTGTTTATCCACCCGCTGGATGCAAAAGCGCGCGATCTGCGCCGTGGCGATAAAGTCAAAGTGGTTTCCCGCCGTGGTGAAGTTATCTCGATTGTTGAAACGCGCGGGCGTAACCGTCCGCCGCAGGGGCTGGTATACATGCCGTTCTTCGATGCCGCACAGCTGGTGAATAATCTGACGCTGGATGCGACGGATCCGCTCTCCAAAGAGACGGATTTCAAGAAGTGCGCCGTGAAACTGGCGAAGGTGTAACGCGTTATGTCCCGGTCAGCAAAACCCCAAAATGGCCGCCGCCGTTTTCTGCGCGATATGGTTCGCGCGGCGGGCGGGCTGGCCGTCGTTGGCGTGGCGCTGGGGTTGCAACAACAAACCGCACGTGCAACTGGCGTGCGGTTACGCCCGCCAGGCGCACTGAGCGAGGAGGCATTCGCCAGCGCCTGTGTGCGCTGCGGTCAGTGCGTTCAGGCATGCCCATATGACACGCTGAAGCTGGCGACGCTGGCCTCCGGGCTGGCAGCAGGTACGCCCTATTTTGTCGCCCGCGATATTCCTTGCGAAATGTGTGAGGACATTCCGTGTGCCAAAGTCTGCCCCAGCGGCGCGTTGGACAGGGAAATTGAATCCATTGACGATTCGCGTATGGGGCTGGCGGTACTGCTGGATCACGAAAACTGCCTCAACTACCAAGGGTTACGCTGCGATGTTTGTTACCGCGAGTGCCCGAAAATCGATGAGGCTATCACCCTTGAGCTGGACCGTAATATGCGTACCGGCAAGCATGCGCGGTTTATTCCGACCGTGCACAGCGATGCCTGTACCGGCTGTGGGAAATGCGAAAAAGTCTGCGTACTGGAACAGCCAGCAATAAAAGTGCTGCCGCTGTCGCTGGCGAAAGGGGAGTTAGGACACCATTACCGCTTCGGTTGGCTGGAGGGGAACAATGGCAAATCGTAAACGTGATGCCGGGCGTGAAGCGCAGGCAAAAAAAGGATGGTGGAAGAGTCATCGCTGGCTGCTGCTGCGTCGTTTGAGTCAGTTTTTGATACTGGCGATGTTCCTCAGCGGCCCGTGGCTTGGCGTGTGGATCCTGCATGGCAACTACAGTGGCAGTCTGCTGTTGGATACCGTCCCATTCACCGATCCGCTGATTACGCTGCAAAGCCTGGCCAGCGGACACCTGCCGGCAACGGTTGCGTTAACGGGGGCGGTCGTCATCACGGTGCTGTATGCCCTTGCGGGTAAGCGTCTGTTTTGCAGCTGGGTTTGTCCGATGAACCCGGTCACCGATTTAGCCAGTTGGTTACGCAGAAGGTTTGACCTGAATCAGTCCGCGACCCTGCCGCGCTATATACGGTACGTCCTGCTGGTGGTTATCCTGGTCGGTTCCGCCTTGACCGGTACGCTGCTGTGGGAATGGATAAATCCCGTCTCTCTGCTCGGACGGAGTCTGGTAATGGGATTTGGCAGTGGTGCACTGCTGATTCTGGCACTGTTTTTATTTGATCTACTGGTCGTTGAGCATGGCTGGTGCGGGCATCTCTGTCCACTGGGCGCACTGTATAGCGTAGTGGGAAGTAAAGGTGCATTAACCGTTTCGGCAAAAGAACGTAACAGATGTAACCGCTGTATGGATTGTTTTCATGTTTGCCCGGAACCGCATGTGCTACGTGCGCCGGTGCTGGATGAGCAAAGCCCGGTGCAGGTAACCAGTCGCGATTGCATGGCCTGCGGTCGCTGCGTGGATGTCTGTTCTGAGGATGTTTTTACAATAACAACACGATGGAGTTCGGGAGCGAAATCATGAAAAGCCATGACCTGATTAAAAAGCTGAGTCAATGGACGGCCCTGCTTGCCCTGGTCGTCAGTGGGGCCGTTTGGGCTGCAAACGGAGTGGACCTAAGCCAGTCACCGGAAGTCTCAGGGACACAGGAAGGGGCGATTCGCATGCCGAAAGAGCAGGAGCGTATGCCGCTGAACTATGTGAATCAACCGCCAATGGTTCCGCACAGCGTTGAAGGGTATCAGGTGACGACCAATACTAACCGCTGTCTGCAATGCCACGGTGTGGAAAGCTATCGCACTACCGGCGCGCCGCGCATCAGTCCGACGCACTTTATGGACAGCGATGGCAAGGTATTGGCTGAAGTCGCGCCGCGTCGTTATTTCTGTCTGCAATGTCACGTCCCGCAGGCTGACGCTGCGCCGATTGTTGAAAATACCTTCACCCCCTCGAAAGGTTACGGGAAATAAGAGGTCATTATGGAAAATTCTAACCGTAAACCAGGCTGGATTAAGCGCGTCTGGCAATGGTGGCGTCGCCCCAGCCGTCTGGCGCTCGGCACGCTGTTGTTAATCGGCTTTGTGGGCGGCATTATTTTCTGGGGCGGCTTTAATACCGGTATGGAAAAGGCCAATACGGAAGAGTTCTGCATTAGCTGTCACGAAATGCGCAATACGGTGTACCAGGAATACATGGAAACCGTACACTACAACAACCGCAGTGGTGTGCGTGCGACTTGCCCTGATTGCCACGTCCCGCATGAGTGGGGCCCGAAAATGATCCGTAAGATCAAGGCCAGTAAAGAGCTGTACGCGAAAGCATTGGGGTTAATAGATACACCGCAAAAATTTGAAGACCATCGTCTGACGATGGCGCAAAATGAGTGGCGGCGTATGAAAGACAATAACTCGCAAGAGTGTCGCAACTGTCACAACTTCGAGTTTATGGATTTAACCGCCCAGAAAGGCGTTGCGGCCAAAATGCACGACCAGGCCGTGAAAGACGGGCAAACCTGTATTGACTGTCATAAAGGGATAGCGCACAAACTGCCTGATATGCGCGAAGTCAAACCGGGCTTTTAACAGGATGTAGATAACCAGGTATGCTTGAAGCCAGAGAATTACTTTGCGAGCGGGATGACAGAATACTGTTCAGCGATCTGTCATTTCGCGTCAACGCAGGGGAATGGGTACAAATTACCGGCAGCAACGGCGCGGGGAAAACCACTCTGCTGCGGTTGCTTACCGGGCTGGCGCGTCCCGACGCAGGGGAGGTTTGCTGGCAAGAACAACCCCTGCATCACGTGCGGGACAGCTACCATCAGCAATTGCTGTGGATCGGACATCAGCCGGGGATAAAAACCCGGCTTTCGGCGTTGGAGAACCTGCGTTTTTTCCATCACGACGGTGATATCGCACAGTGTCTGGACGCGCTGGCGCAGGCGGGACTTGCCGGATACGAAGATATTCCGGTGAATCAGCTCTCCGCCGGACAACAGCGGCGCGTGGCGCTGGCCCGTTTGTGGCTGACCCGCGCCCGGCTGTGGATCCTCGATGAACCCTTTACCGCCATTGATGTGAACGGCGTTGAGCGACTGACTCAGCGTATGGCACAGCACACGGAGCAGGGCGGTATTGTTATTCTTACCACCCACCAGCCGCTTAATGTTGAGACCAGTAAAGTGCGACGTATTGCGCTGACCAGCGAGAGGGCAGCGCAATGATGTGGCGAATCTTCCGTTTAGAACTGCGAGTTGCGTTTCGTCATAGTGCGGAAATCGTCAAT
This sequence comes from Citrobacter sp. wls710, assembly GCF_005281115.1. NCBI lineage: Bacteria > Pseudomonadati > Pseudomonadota > Gammaproteobacteria > Enterobacterales > Enterobacteriaceae > Citrobacter > Citrobacter sp. wls710. The sequence continues at coordinate 48,223 of NZ_SZXD01000039.1, read as the reverse complement.
CCTTTATGGTTCTTCCTGATTGTTATCACGCTGTTCCCTCTGAGCATTGGGCCGGAGCCACAGCTGCTGGCGCGTATTGCGCCGGGCATCATCTGGGTTGCGGCGCTGCTGGCGTCATTGCTGGCGCTGGAGCGCTTGTTTCGTGATGACTTACAGGACGGCAGCCTTGAGCAACTGATGCTGCTGCCGCTGCCGCTTCCGGCGGTCGTGCTGGCGAAAGTGATGGCGCACTGGGTCGTAACTGGTTTGCCGCTGTTAATCCTCTCGCCGCTGGTGGCATTACTGCTGGGCATGGATATGTACGGCTGGAAAATTATGGCGCTGACCTTGCTGCTCGGTACGCCGACGCTGGGTTTTCTCGGCGCGCCGGGTGTGGGTTTGACGGTGGGCTTAAAGCGCGGCGGTGTGCTGTTAAGCGTGCTGGTTCTCCCGCTTACCATACCACTACTGATTTTTGCGACCGCCGCGATGGATGCGGCTTCCATGCACCTACCGGTTGAAGGGTACATGGCGATTCTGGGGGCGTTGCTGGTAGGCAGCGCCACGTTAAGCCCGTTTGCCACGGCTGCGGCGTTACGGATTAGCGTGCAGTAATGCGGACAGGATTTGCAGGCCGGGCAAGGTACTCCGGCAAAACGGATATTAATTAATGGAGTCTGGTGACTGAACTATGTGGAAAACACTTCATCAATTGGCGATGCCCCCTCGGCTCTATCAGATCTGCGGCTGGTTTATTCCGTGGCTGGCGATTGCCAGCGCGGTGGTACTCATAACGGGATGGGTCTGGGGCTTTGGCTTCGCGCCGGCTGATTATCAGCAGGGACAGAGCTATCGCATCATTTATCTGCACGTTCCGGCGGCAATCTGGTCGATGGGAATTTATGCCTCGATGGCTGTTGCGGCGTTTATCGGCCTGGTCTGGCAGATGAAAATGGCTAATCTGGCGCTGGCTGCGATGGCGCCGATTGGTGCAGTGTTTACCTTTATTGCGCTGGTGACGGGGTCCGCATGGGGCAAACCGATGTGGGGAACCTGGTGGGTCTGGGATGCTCGACTCACCTCAGAACTGGTGCTGCTGTTTCTCTACGTTGGCGCGATTGCGCTATGGCATGCGTTTGATGATCGCCGCCTGGCAGGGCGTGCCGCCGGTATTCTGGTGCTGATTGGCGTGGTCAACTTACCGATTATTCACTACTCGGTCGAGTGGTGGAATACGCTGCATCAGGGGTCAACCCGTATGCAGCAGAGCATCGATCCGGCAATGCGCGCTCCGCTGCGTCTGGCGATTGTCGGCTACCTGTTGCTGTTCGTCACGCTGGCGCTAATGCGCATGCGTAACCTGATTTTGATGATGGAAAAACGCCGCCCGTGGGTGAGCGAACTGATCTTAAAAAGAGGCCGCCAATGACCCCTGCATTTGCATCATGGAGTGATTTTTTCGCGATGGGCGGTTACGCCTTGTATGTCTGGCTGGCTGTCGCCATGAGCGTTATTCCGCTGTTGGTGCTGGTGCTGCATTCTGCGTTACAGCATCGCGCAATTTTACGCGGTGTGGCTCAGCAGCGGGCGAGGGAAGCGCGCATGCGCGCAGCGCAAGTACAACGGGAGGCGGCGTGAATATTCGACGTAAAAATCGGCTATGGATAGCCTGCGCGGTACTGGCAGGTCTGGCGTTGACCATTTCGCTGGTGCTCTACGCGCTGCGTTCCAATATCGATCTGTTCTACACCCCGGGAGAGATACTCTACGGTAAGCGTGAAACGCAGCAGATGCCTGAAGTCGGTCAACGTCTGCGCGTGGGTGGGATGGTGATGCCGGGCAGCGTGAAGCGCGATCCGCAATCGCTAAAAGTAAATTTCAGCATCTATGACGCCGAAGGTGTGGTGGATGTGACCTATGAAGGCATTTTGCCGGACCTGTTCCGTGAGGGGCAGGGCGTCGTCGTTCAGGGCGAGCTGGACAAGGGAAATCATGTGCAGGCTAAAGAGGTTCTTGCCAAACATGATGAAAATTACACGCCGCCGGAAGTCGAAAAAGCGATGCAGGAAAACCACCGTCGCCCGGAAAGTGTTTATAAGGATAAAACGTCATGATGCCTGAAATTGGCAATGCGCTGTTGTGCCTTGCGCTTGGCGTTGCATTACTGCTGTCGGTCTATCCGCTGTGGGGCGTGGCGCGCGGCGACGTGCGGATGATGGCCTCAGCACGGCCCTTTGCCTGGGTCTTGTTTATCTGCGTGATGGGGGCGTTCCTGATTCTGGTTAATGCCTTTGTGGTTAACGACTTTACCGTGACCTACGTCGCCAGTAACTCCAATACCCAACTTCCGGTCTGGTATCGGGTCGCGGCGACCTGGGGCGCGCATGAAGGCTCGCTGCTGCTGTGGGTGTTGCTGATGAGCGGCTGGACGTTCGCCGTCGCAGTGTTCAGCCAGCGCATGCCGCTGGATATCGTCGCCCGCGTGTTGGCGGTGATGGGGATGGTCAGCGTCGGCTTCCTGCTGTTTATCCTGTTTACCTCTAATCCGTTTGCCCGTACGTTGCCCAACTTCCCTATCGAAGGGCGCGACCTCAACCCGCTGTTGCAGGATCCGGGACTGATTTTCCATCCGCCGTTGCTGTACATGGGGTATGTCGGTTTCTCGGTGGCTTTTGCGTTTGCGATCGCCGCGTTGATGAGCGGGCGTCTGGACAGCACCTTCGCTCGCTTTTCGCGTCCATGGACGCTGGCGGCGTGGGTGTTTCTGACGCTGGGGATTGTCCTCGGTTCGGCCTGGGCCTATTACGAGCTGGGCTGGGGCGGCTGGTGGTTCTGGGATCCGGTTGAGAACGCCTCCTTTATGCCATGGCTGGTGGGCACAGCCCTGATGCACTCGCTGTCGGTAACCGAACAGCGCGCCAGCTTCAAAGCCTGGACCCTGCTGCTGTCAATCAGCGCCTTCTCGCTGTGCCTGTTGGGTACTTTCCTGGTACGCTCCGGCGTACTGGTTTCGGTGCATGCTTTCGCCTCAGACCCGTCGCGAGGGATGTTTATACTGGCCTTCATGGTGCTGGTGATTGGCGGTTCCCTGCTGCTGTTTGCAGTGCGTGGGCATAAGGTTCGCTCGCGGGTAAACAACGCGCTGTGGTCGCGTGAATCGCTGCTGTTGGGCAACAACGTCCTGCTGATCGCCGCTATGCTGGTGGTGTTACTGGGCACGCTGCTGCCGCTGGTGCACAAACAGCTTGGGCTGGGCAGTATTTCGATTGGCGAGCCGTTCTTCAATACCATGTTCACCTGGCTGATGGCGCCGTTTGCGCTGCTGCTGGGCATTGGGCCATTAGTGCGCTGGGGCCGTGACCGACCACGTAAACTGAAAACGTTACTGATCATCGCGTTTGTCACCACGCTTATTCTGTCGCTGCTGCTGCCGTGGCTGTTTGAGGATCGCATTGCCGCCATGACGGTGGTGGGGCTGGCGATGGCGTGCTGGATATTTGTGCTGGCCATGTCCGAAGCGTACCTGCGCATTTCTCGTGGAACAAAGCTGACGCCAAGCTACTGGGGGATGGTATCAGGTCACGTTGGGCTGGCGATTACCATTGTTGGTATTGCCTTTAGCCAGAATTACAGCGTGGAACGCGATGTGCGCATGAAAGCGGGCGATAGCGTCAGTATCCATAACTATCAGTTCACCTTCCGTGAAGTAAAAGACATTACCGGACCAAACTACCGGGGCGGGGTCGCCATTATTGGCGTCACGCGTGATGGTAAACCGGAAGCCACGCTGCATGCGGAGAAACGCTTCTATAACAGCACCAGTTCGATGATGACCGAAGCGGCGATTGACGGCGGGCTTACGCGCGATCTGTATGCTGCGCTGGGTGAAGAGCTGGATAACGGCGCATGGGCTGTACGTTTGTATTACAAACCGTTTATTCGCTGGATTTGGGCCGGAGGGTTGCTGATGGCGCTGGGCGGGGTGTTCTGCCTGTTTGATCCACGCTATCGCCAGCGCACGCGCCCGCGTGTCGCGGTGCAAAAAAATGCGTCGGAGGCTGTATGAAGCGCAACGCACTGTTAATACCGTTTATTATTTTTCTCATCATTGCAGCGGCGCTACTGTGGCAGTTAGCGCGTAACGCGCAAGGAGACGACCCTACTAATCTGGAGTCGGCGTTGATCGGCAAACCTGTTCCGACGTTCCGCCTGGAATCGCTGGAAAACCCGGGGCAGCATTATCAGGCCGATGTGCTGACGCAGGGGAAGCCAGTGTTGCTGAACGTCTGGGCGACCTGGTGTCCGACCTGTCGCGCCGAGCATCAGTATCTGAATCAACTGTCTGCGCAAGGCGTGCGGGTAGTGGGCCTGAACTATAAAGACGATCGTCAGAAAGCCATTGTCTGGCTGAAAGAGCTGGGCAATCCTTACTCATTAAGTCTGTTTGACGGCGACGGTATGCTCGGCCTCGATCTTGGCGTGTACGGCGCACCGGAGACGTTCCTGATCGACGGGAAAGGTATTATTCGCTATCGCCATGCCGGCGATCTGAATGCCCGGGTGTGGGAAAGCGAGATCAAACCGTTGTGGGACAAGTACAGTAAGGAGGCTGCGCAATGAGATTTTTATTGGGCCTGCTGATGCTGGTTATCTCGGGATCCGCGCTTGCGACTATCGACGTAATGCAGTTTAAGGATGAAGCGCAGGAGCAGCAGTTCCGCCAGCTTACCGAGCAACTGCGTTGTCCTAAATGTCAGAACAACAGCATTGCCGACTCTAACTCAATGATCGCCACCGACCTGCGTCAGAAAGTGTACGAACTGATGCAGGAAGGCAAAAGCCAGAAAGAGATTGTTGACTACATGGTGGCGCGCTACGGCAACTTCGTCACTTACGATCCGCCGTTAACTCCGCTGACCGTGCTGCTGTGGGTGATGCCTGTGGTAGCGATTGGTCTCGGGGGCTGGATTATTTTCGCCCGTACTCGCCGACGCGTGCGGGTGAAACAAGAAGAGTTTCCTGAAGACATTATCCCGGATGGCAAGCGCGGTGGATTCGGACTCTTTGTGCCCGGCATCGTGGTGGCGCTGGTGGTTGGCGTGGTGAGCTATTATCAAACCGGGAACTATAAACAGGTGCAGGTCTGGCAGCAGGCAACCGCTCAGGCTCCAGCGCTGCTGGAGCGGGCATTGGATCCGAAAGCCGACCCGTTGAATGAAGAAGACATGACGCGTCTGGCGCTGGGGCTGCGCACTCGCTTACAGGCCGATGCCGGAAACGTCGAAGGCTGGATCATGCTCGGACGTATTGGCATGGTACTCGGTAACGCCAGTACGGCTACTGAAGCCTATGCCAATGCCTATCGACTGGATCCTAACAACAGCGATGCGGCGCTGGGTTATGCGGAAGCATTGACCCGTTCTTCCGATCCTGATGATAACCGTCGGGGAGGGGAGTTGTTGCGCCAGCTGATCAGAGGCGAGCATGCTAACGTGCGCGTATTGAGCATGTATGCTTTTAACGCTTTCGAACAGCAGCGCTTTGGCGAAGCGGTTGCGGCGTGGGAGATGATGCTGAAATTATTGCCCGCTAACGATACCCGTCGGGCGGTAATAGAACGCAGTATTAAACAGGCGATGGAGCAGCTAACGCCGCAGGAGAAGTAAGAGTCCAGATTGCCCGAAGGCGTGTTGCTTTCGGGCCTATGCGGGCTTTGTAGGCCGGATAAGACGTTGCTGCGTCGCCATCCGGCATCTCATTGATTACTGCATTCCGCGCGTTTGCAAAAACAGAATAGTGGCAGCAACGCGAGAGCGCACATTGAGTTTGCGCAGCAGGTTGCGAATATGCACCTTCACCGTCTGTTCGGAAATATTTAATACCGAAGCAATCTGTTTATTCGACAGCCCCTGAGCCAGTTCGTGTAACACATCCAGCTCGCGTTCGGTGAGAATGCTGAACGGATCTTCTTGTGCGCCGAACAGGTCGCGTTCGCGCAGATATTCACTGACGCGTGTACTAAACGCTTTACCGCCTTTGGCTCCGCTGCGAATGGCCTCCAGCAGGACTTCAGGATCGCTGTCTTTGAGCAAATAACCATCCGCACCCGCGTCAATTAAGGCGTATACATCGCTGGCGGCATCCGAAACGGTCAGAATGATAATTTGTGCGGTAACGCCGTCCCGACGCAGCGCATTCAGGGTATCCAGCCCACTCATACCCTTCATATTGAGATCCAACAGGATCACGTCAAGGTCCAGACGGTTTGCCAGATCGATCGCACTTGCGCCGTCACCTGCTTCAGCCACCACGTTAAATGCGGGATCCAGTTGCAATAATTGACTAATTCCCCGCCGCATCAGTGGGTGGTCGTCGACAATCAGCACCCGAAAAGGCGTTGCTTCAGGCATACTATTCTCCTGAGTTTTATTAGTATCATTATTGTTTTCAGCGCATCAATCGTCCAGGTTCATCGCGCTGATGAGAGGGTAAATTTTACCCCAATTTGTGCATGGGTAAGTAGTAAAACCTGTGCTGAAAGCCGTGGTGGCGCGGAACATTGAATCGCAGGCATAAAAAAACCAACCACAAGGGTTGGTTTTTTTTGAGGATTTTTGGTCGGCACGAGAGGATTTGAACCTCCGACCCCCGACACCCCATGACGGTGCGCTACCAGGCTGCGCTACGTGCCGACGCTATGGCTGATAATACTACTGCTTTCCACCGCGAATGCAAGAGGATGGCTTGCTAACTGATTTATAATTAATCAGTTAGCAATGAATCGCTTCTCATCCGTCAGAACTTGCAGCAGCAGGCTCAGCTGCGGTTTCTGATCTTTTATCTTCTCACCGTGTAAATCATACGTCTGATAATTACCGTTGTTGTTAAGCACCAGCGTCATCTCTGGCGTGGTAATCGCCAGCGTGCTGCCGTCGGCGGCGGTAACCCAGTAATGGCGGCGGGTTGCATTAAACAAATCCTGGCCCTGCGAGTACTCGTTAGCTGGCGTACTGACGTGGAGCAGACGTTGCATAAGCGTCGTCATCAGGTCTGTATGATCGGTCAGGCTATTGATGCGCTGAGCAGGTGTTCCCGGCCAGTGAATAATCAGAGGAACCTGCAGATGGCCGCGCGACCACGCAAAGCTGTTCTCTTCCTGAGTCAGCGGCACGCCCCGACCAGCAGTAATAATCACCACCGTGTTGTTCAGTTTACCGGAGTCGCGCAGGGCGCTAAGGATCCGGTTAATGTTGGCATCCACATCCTGAGCGGCATTGGCGTAGCGTTTGGCAAAGTTCTTCTGGTTGCTGTCATCCAGGTTCGTTCCGTTAAAGGAGACCCAGGAGAACCAGCGGTTATCTTCCTGTGCGTAGCGGCCTAACCAGTTAATCCACTGACTTGCGGTTTGCTCGTCAGACTGCGTTTGCACGCTCGGCATAGAGAAATCTGACAGTAGCGCCTGGCGATAAAGCGGGCTGGTAAAGCCATCCGAGGAGAATAGCCCCAACTGATACCCCTGCTGGTTCAGTGCAGAGATCAGCGCCGCAGGCGTTCGGGTCGACAAAATACCGTCCATGTAGCTTGGGGACACGCCATAGAACAGGCCAAAAATCCCGTTATCTGTGGTGTTGCCTGTGCTCATGTGACGCGTAAAGGAGATATTCTGCCCAGCGAATTCAGCCAGCGCTGGCATCTGTTTTTCAAAACGGGAGTAGTTCAGGCCGTCTACGGTAATCAGCAGAACGTTCTGGCCGGTTCCCATATCGCGGTAGCGCAGGTCGCTGAGCGGGTATTGTACGGAAACTGCTTCCGGGTTTCCCTGCTCGATCAGGCGGCGTTGATATTCTTGCGCATCCAACAGACCGTGTTTTTCCAGAAACTTACGCGCCGTCATCGGGTAGGAGAGCGGCAGGTTCGCGCGTTGCATGGTAATAGGGCGATAGAAATTGGCGTCTGCCCAGATGTACACCACATGCGAGGCGATAAAGGAAACGAAGAAGAATGCTGCTAAGGGTTTCGCAAAATGGCGACGACGCGTCAGGCTGCGCAGCTTTTGCCAGCTCCAGGTCGCAAACAGCATTTCGATTAACAGAATAACCGGCACGCTGATAAACATCAGTTGCCAGTCACGCGCCGCTTCATTCTGGTCAGGGTTAATGACCAGTTCCCAGACGATCGGGTTGAGGTGCAGGTGGAAGCGGGTAAAAACTTCGCTGTCGATTAACAACAGCGTCATGCCCGCCGTCGCCAGGATAGCTGATAAGAATCGCATCAGCCTCTGGGACATGACGATAAACGTCAGGGGAAACAGGATCAGCAGATAGGTGGCAAACACCAGGAAGCTAAAATGCCCGACAACGCTCAGGTAGGAATAAACGCGCCCTGCAAGCGTAGTCGGCCAGTCGGCGACAAACAGGTAACGGCTACCGAGTACCATGGCCAACAGAATGTTGAACAAAGCAAACCAGTGCCCCCAGCTAACCATCTGGGAGACTTTCTCACGGTAGCGCTGACGATGAGTTACCATAAACTGTTGTTCGTTTCCCCGGAGCAGGCTCTTAATGCGCTTGGTCGTCGTTTACCGAAGACTGCAATGCGCGGGCAAAAGAGTTGGCAATCGCCTGGCGCTGGGCCGGTGCGATGCTTGTATTGATAAGGTTAGTCACCATGTTTCCCAGTACCATCAGGGAAAGATCGGTCGGCGCCTTATGTTTTTCCAGTACGTTGAGCATCTCATTCAGCAGTTGTTCAACGTGTTCGTCACTATAGCGGGAAATTTGTGGCATAAATCGAAATCAGTCTGTTCATGAAAGGGCAACATATTACCGTACGGACAGTTTTTTTTCTGCTTTTTTATCTTCTATTGCGTCACTGCCCGGCAGGTGGTTGAATACCGCCCGGTCTAAAAGGAGAGTTTATCATGAGTCTGGATATCAACCAGATTGCCCTGCACCAGCTTATCAAACGTGATGAGCAAAACCTTGAGCTGGTCTTGCGCGATTCATTACTGGAACCGACAGCGACCGTTGTCGATATGATGGCTGAACTGCATCGGGTGTATAGCGCCAAGAATAAAGCCTATGGCCTGTTCAGCGAAGAGAGCGAGCTGGCGCAAACGCTGCGTTTACAGCGTCAGGGCGAAGAGGATTTTCTGGCTTTTAGCCGTGCCGCGACAGGGCGTTTGCGGGACGAGCTGGCGAAATATCCTTTTGCCGATGGTGGTATTGTCCTGTTCTGCCATTACCGCTATCTGGCGGTAGAGTATCTGCTGGTTGCCGTGCTGAACAATTTAAGCAGCATGCGCGTCAATGAAAATCTGGATATCAACCCGACGCACTATCTGGATATCAATCATGCGGACATCGTGGCGCGAATTGATTTAACCGAGTGGGAAACCAATCCGGAGTCCACACGCTATCTGACGTTCCTGAAAGGGCGGGTAGGGCGCAAAGTCGCCGATTTCTTCATGGACTTTCTCGGCGCCAGCGAAGGTCTGAACGCCAAAGCGCAAAACCGCGGTCTGCTGCAGGCGGTCGATGACTTCACCAATGAGGCGCAACTGGATAAAGCCGAGCGCCAGAATGTGCGTCAGCAGGTCTACAGCTACTGCAACGAGCAGCTACAGGCCGGTGAAGAGATTGAGCTGGAGTCGCTGTCTAAAGAGCTTTCCGGCGTCAGTGAAGTCAGCTTCAGCGAATTCGCTGCTGATAAAGGGTATGAGCTGGAAGAGAGCTTCCCGGCGGATCGCAGTACGCTGCGCCAGTTAACCAAATTTGCCGGCAGCGGCGGTGGGTTAACCATTAATTTTGACGCCATGCTGCTGGGCGAGCGTATTTTCTGGGATCCGGCGACGGACACGTTAACCATCAAAGGTACGCCGCCGAACCTGCGCGACCAGCTCCAGCGCCGCACATCGGGCGGGAAATAAAACCGTTTGCCGGGTGGGGGAGGAAACGCCTTAGCCGGCCTGCGTGATCTATCTTTAGCGCCAACAGAATCCCATAAAAAAACCCCGCCGAGGCGGGGTTTTCTTCAACTTCCAGGCGATTACGCGCGAACGAAGTCGATGTGAGTCAGCTTCGGCTTGAAAGCGTGACGCTGTACAGCCTGAGCTTTAACTTTAACTTCTTTACCGTCAACAACGATGGTCAGAACTTCGCTGTAGAATTCAGCTTTAGCTTGCATGTTCATAACTGCATCGTGATCCAGTTCGATAGCAATCGGGGCTTCTGCGCCACCGTAGATGATTGCCGGGAACTTGTTAGCGGCACGCAGGCGGCGGCTCGCACCCTTACCCTGCTCTTTACGTACTTCAGCGTTGATAGTAAACATTTAAATCTCTCTTTAATAATTCCTGCTACAGGCGACCCAGCAACAGGTAAGTGATCTGCTTTGCGTATGCAAAAGCGGGCGAGATTCTATACTCAAACGGCTGGTACATCAATCAAAAGTACAATTAACCGCGTAATTCATGTGCCCGGCGAAAGCGACCTTCATAATCGAAGACCTTTTCACGCACCTGCCAGTACTGACCTTTCATACGCGCAACCACGAAATCAGGATGGCGCAATAGCGCCTGCTGGGCGAGGATATCGGTGGCGGTTATCCAGCGTAAGGGAATACCGGGAGTTCGGGTGTGTGGGCGAATAAACAGTTGTTCGAATGCTGTACGCTGCGCAGGAGTGTGTAGACGAAAACGTTCGCTGACGTCGGCCCCGTCTTCATCGTAATAGGTGATTTTTAGCCATTCGCCTTTCTCATCCTGGCCATTTTGTAACACCATCCCGCTACAGCGCAGGACCAGCGCATCTTTTAGCCTCAACGCCGCTTTTAGCATGTCATCCGGATCGACCAGCACCGTATCGCATTCACGACAGCGGCGGGCAGCAATGTCATTTTCCGCGTTGCACTGCGGGCAATTTTTAAAACGGAAACGAAAGTCGCACTGTTCGCGATGGCCGTCATCATCTTCAAACCATCCCTGGCAGCGGCGACCAAAATGTTCAATCAGCGTACCGTCAGCCGTTGTTTTGCCCCAAAAGGTGTTGGCAAATCCGCAGGCAGGACAGAACACCTGCACCGGCACGTTGTCGCTTTTTCCCTTCGGCGCGCCCACTTCCGGGGCGTACAGATCGTGGGGATTGCCCGCGTAATCGAGGATCAGACAGTCGGTTTTACCTGGGGCCAGGCGCAGTCCTCGACCAACAATTTGTTGGTACAGGCTGACTGATTCAGTCGGGCGTAGAATAGCGATAAGGTCGACGTGCGGGGCATCGAAGCCGGTAGTCAGGACCGACACATTCACCAGAAAGCGAAAACGCTGGGCTTTGAACTCTTCAATCAGCACGTCACGCTCCGCGCCTGGCGTATCTCCGGTGATAAGCGCGGCATCGTCAGCAGGCAGCAGGCCCAGAATTTCTTTGGCGTGTTCAACGGTGGCGGCGAAAATCATCACCCCTTTGCGCGACTGGGCAAACTCGACAATCTGGCTGATGATATGCGGCGTGATTCGCTGCTGCTTCTTTAATTCCCGATTAAGGTCCGCCTCGCTGAACAGGCCGTTACTCTGCGCCTGCAGACGGCTGAAGTCATACTGCACGACCGGCATGTCGAGGCGTTCCGGCGGCGTCAGATAGCCGTGTTTAATCATGTAACGCAGCGGTAATTCATAAATGCAGTCGCGAAACAGCGCTTTTTCATCGCCGCGCACCATTCCGTGATAATGAAAGTGGTAAATCCAGCCTTTACCCAGACGAAAAGGCGTGGCGGTAAGCCCGAGCAGGCGTAAGTGGGGATTGACGTTGGTCAGGTGAGTGAGGATTTGCTGATACTGACTCTCTTCATCATCACTGATGCGGTGGCATTCATCGACGATAAGCAGGGAAAACTCTCCCTGAAAGGCGTCCAGATTGCGCGCCACCGACTGTACGCTGCCGAATACCACTTTCCCGTGGCTCTCTTTACGCTTCAGCCCGGCGGCAAAAATATCTGCCTCCAGCCCCAACGCGCAATATTTGGCGTGGTTTTGCGCGACCAGCTCTTTGACGTGTGCCAGTACCAGCACGCGACCACGCGCCACGCGGGCCAGTTCCGCTATCACCAGGCTTTTGCCTGCGCCAGTTGGCAGGACGATAACTGCCGGTGTGCGGTGGTGGCGAAAATGGTTGAGCGTGGCGTCCACGGCTTCTTTTTGGTACGGACGAAGAGTAAAAATCATGGGCTCACTAAGGTAAACAGTAACAATGAATAGTATGCCATGAATCATTTCCCTTGAGGGATGGTGTAACACCGCTATACTGGGCGGATAACAGTCCCACTTTTCGGGCGCAAACCCGATTCTCGTATTTTTACAGGCAAAAATCACACTCATGCGACTTGATAAATTTATCGCTCAGCAACTCGGCGTCAGCCGCGCTATTGCCGGGCGTGAGATCCGTGCTAACCGCGTTACCGTCGACGGTGAAATCGTCAGAAATAGCGCCTTTAAGCTGCTGCCAGAACATGACGTCGAATATGACGGCAATTCCCTGATTCAACAAAATGGCCCGCGCTATTTTATGCTGAATAAGCCTCAGGGCTATGTTTGTTCAACGGATGACCCGGATCACCCGACGGTTCTTTATTTCCTTGATGAACCCGTCGCCCACAAATTACATGCGGCAGGGCGTCTGGATATCGACACCACCGGACTGGTGCTGATGACCGATGACGGTCAGTGGTCGCATCGCATCACTTCACCACGTCACCATTGTGAGAAAACCTATCTGGTGACACTGGAATCGCCGGTGGCGGATGATACCGCCGAGCAGTTTGCCCGTGGTGTACAACTGCATAACGAAAAAGACCTGACAAAGCCGGCCGTGCTGGAGGTCATTACGCCAACTCAGGTGCGATTGACCATCAGCGAAGGACGCTATCATCAGGTGAAACGCATGTTTGCCGCCGTGGGGAACCACGTTGTAGAACTGCACCGTGAACGGATCGGCGCCATTAAGCTCGATGATGATCTTGAGCCAGGTGAATACCGTCCATTAACTGAAGAAGAAATTGCCAGCGTTAACTTAACCCCGCGTTAATCTCAGGAGCTAAATGTGACCACCCGGCAGAACTCGTCAATTGCCATTGTCTTTATCCTTGGCTTGTTAGCCATGCTGATGCCGTTGTCGATTGATATGTATCTTCCGGCGCTGCCTGTTATCTCTGAGCAGTTTGGGGTGCCTGCCGGTAGCGCGCAGATGACCCTCAGTACCTATATTTTAGGTTTTGCGGTGGGGCAGTTGCTGTATGGTCCAATGGCAGACAGCATTGGGCGTAAACCGGTAATACTGGGCGGAACGCTGGTGTTTGCGGCGGCGGCAGTTGCCTGTGCGCTGGCGCAAACTATCGATCAACTGATCATAATGCGTTTCTTCCATGGTCTGGCGGCTGCGGCAGCGAGCGTGGTTATCAACGCCCTGATGCGCGACATCTATCCGAAGGAAGAGTTCTCGCGCATGATGTCATTCGTCATGTTGGTCACCACAATAGCGCCATTGCTGGCGCCCATTGTGGGCGGCTGGGTGCTGGTATGGCTGAGCTGGCACTATATCTTTTGGATCCTCGCTGTGGCGGCTATTCTGGCTTCAGTGATGATCTTTACGCTGATCAAAGAAACGTTGCCCGTAGAGCGTCGCCAGCCATTTCGCTTGCGCACGACTCTGGGCAACTTTGCCTCGCTGTTTCGTCATAAGCGCGTACTGAGCTATATGCTGGCCAGCGGGTTCAGCTTTGCCGGCATGTTTTCTTTCCTTAGCGCCGGGCCTTTTGTCTACATCGAGATTAACCATGTTTCACCGCAGCATTTCGGTTACTACTTCGCGCTGAATATTGTTTTCCTGTTCGTGATGACCATTATCAACAGCCGCTTTGTCCGTCGGGTAGGGGCATTGAATATGTTCCGTGCAGGGCTGTGGATCCAGTTTGTGATGGCGGGCTGGATGGTTTTCAGTGCGCTGTTCGGGGTAGGTTTTTGGGCGCTGGTGGTGGGCGTGGCGGCATTTGTCGGCTGCGTGTCGATGGTGTCATCTAACGCGATGGCGGTCATCCTGGATGAATTCCCGCATATGGCGGGAACGGCATCATCTTTGGCGGGGACGTTCCGCTTTGGCATTGGCGCTATTGTTGGGGCACTGTTGTCACTGGCGACCTTTAACTCGGCCTGGCCGATGATTTGGTCGATAGCGTTTTGCGCCACCAGCTCTATTCTCTTCTATCTCTACGCCAGTCGCGCTAAAAAACGGTGATCTAATACACAACATGGAGGTCATAAGGCCTCCAGAGTTGATGTATATCAACCGCAAATCTATCAATTCTCCTGCTTATGTTTATTTTATGTAAAATCAATTTATGTAAAAAGTCACATCATTGTAGTTAAAAAGGTTGAGTTAGATCGCAGAAACGAGTACATATAGCCCGGAAATTTGCCAGAACCATTGAATAAATTTAAATACCTGGTTCGGAAAGTAGCATATGGACATGGGTGTAAACGTTTACCAACTGTTTAAAGACGTTTTGTCAATGATGTGTTAATATTGATGTAAAATAATTGTGAAGTGATTGTGCTTCCAGGGAAAGAAAGTGATGACATTACAACTCTCAATCGTTCATCGTCTGCCGCAGTGCTATCGTTGGTCGGTGGGTTTCGCAGGTTCGAAAGTTGAACCGATTCCGCAGAACGGCCAGAGCAATGAGAACAGCCTGGTGGCGCTCAAATTGCTCAGCCCGGATGGTGATAGCGCGTGGTCAGTTATGCATAAACTCAGCCAGGCCCTCAGTGATATTGAGGTTCCTTGTTCCGTGCTGGAATGCGAAGGGGAGCCGTGCCTGTTTGTGAATCGTCAGGATGAGTTTGCTGCGACCTGCAGACTGAAAAATTTCGGCGTAGCAATTGCAGAACCTTTTTCAAATAACAATCCGTTTTGAGCGTCAGCTTAGCGCGAGCAGCTGACGCGTATAGGCCTGTTGTGGCGCGTTGAATACGTGCTCGCATTGCCCCTGTTCTACAACTTCTCCCTGCCTTAGCACAATAACCTGATGGCATAACGCGCGTACGACATGCAAATCATGGCTGATAAAAATATAGGCCAGACGATGCTTTTCCTGTAAGGACTTTAACAACATCAGGATTTGCGCCTGTACGGTCCTGTCGAGTGAGGATGTCGGCTCATCCAGAATGATCAGCGAAGGTTTTAGAATCAACGCCCGGGCAATGGCTATGCGTTGACGTTGACCACCGGAAAACTCTGCGGGATAACGATGCCGCGTTTCGCTATCCAGCCCCACTTCTGTCATTACCGCTTTCACCTGCGCTTCACGTTGTTCGGCAGTAAGTGTCGGTTGATGAACGCGTAGTCCCTCCTCAATAATTTGTAGCACGCTTAAGCGTGGGTTTAGCGAGGAGTTAGGATCCTGAAATACCACCTGAATGCGGTGACGTACGGGTAACAGTTGGCGACGATTTAAGGTATGCAACGCCTGGCCATCGAACACAATACTCCCCTGCGATGTGATTAGCCTCAGTAGCGCCAGTCCGGTGGTGCTTTTTCCGGAACCTGACTCACCGACCAGCCCCAGCGTTTCACCGGGCCGCAGGGAAAAACTGACGTCGTTAACCACGACGTTATGGTCTACTACGCGCTTCAGAATGCCTTTGCGGATAGGGAAGGCGACGCGGAGTTTTTCCACTTCCAGCAAGGGAGCTTGCCCTATAGGTAAGGGGACCGGGTCACCGGAAGGTTCGCTGTTTAACAATTTCTGCGTGTACGGATGCGAGGGCGCAGAGAGCAGCTGTGCGGCACGATTTTGCTCTACGCACAGACCGTTTTGCATGACCGCCACGGTATCGGCCAGCTTTTTCACAATGCTGAGGTTATGGGTGATGAACAGTAATCCCATATTCAGCTCTCGCTGTAACTCCCGTAACAATTGCAGGATCTGTGCCTGGACGGAGACATCCAGCGCGGTGGTGGGTTCATCGGCAATCAGCAGTTCTGGCCGCGTTAACAGCGCCATGGCGATCATTACACGTTGGCGCTCACCGCCAGACAACTGGTGCGGGTAATCTGCGAGACGTTTGGCCGCCTGACGGATCCCGACGCGGTCCAGACAGGTCAGAATCTCTGCTCGGGCGGCCTCGCGACGCATTCCCCGATGCAGCGACAGCACCTCGTAAAGCTGTTTTTCCAGGTTGTGAAGCGGGTTTAGTGACACCATCGGCTCCTGGAAAATCATGGCGATTTTGTTCCCTCGTACGCTGCGAAGCGTCTGCTCGTTGGCGTGAAGCAATGATTCACCATGGAAACGAATATCACCGGCAAGATAAACCGCGGGAGGGGACGGTAATAAGCGCAGAATAGAAAGCGCGGTCACACTTTTCCCTGAGCCAGATTCGCCCACCAGCGCCAGCGTTTGCCCGGCATCAACCCGCAATGAGAGAGTGTTGACCACGGTGCGCACGGTCTCTTGTTGGCGAAAACCTACCGATAAATTCTCAATAGCTAACAGAGGTTGTGTCATTTTAAATCGCCTTATTGGGATCAAACGCGTCGCGTACCGCTTCACCAATAAAGATCAGTAGCGATAAAAGCAGGGCAACGGAGATGAACGCAGTGATCCCAAGCCACGGCGCCTGCAGGTTATTTTTACCTTGTAACAGGAGTTCTCCCAACGATGGCGAGCCAAGCGGTAAGCCGAATCCGAGAAAATCCAGCGAGGTCAGGGTAGTGATCGAGGCGCATAATATAAACGGTAAAAAAGTCAGGGCGGCGACCATCGCGTTGGGTAGCATATGACGCAGAATAATACTGCGATCGCTGACGCCGAGCGCCTGCGCGGCACGAATGTAATCAAAGTTTCGGGTACGTAAAAATTCCGCACGTACCACGCCAACCAGACTCATCCAGCCAAACAGCACGGTAATGCCCAGCAGCCACCAGAAGTTGGGCTGAACCACGCTCGACAGCAGAATGATTAGAAACAGCGTCGGCATACCAGACCAAACCTCAATAAATCGCTGTCCCCACAGGTCCACCTTGCCGCCATAATAGCCCTGAATAGCACCTGCCATGATGCCCATCACGCTGGAGCACAGGGTTAGCATTAATCCAAACAGGACAGAAATACGTGTGCCGTAGAGGATCCGCGCCAGCACGTCACCGCCATTGGCGTCAGTGCCCAGCCAGTTTTGTGCCGAAGGCGGGGAAGGGAAGGGCTTATCGGTGGCAAAGTTAATGCTGGTGGCCCCAAAGCGGATTGGTGCCCACAGGATCCAGCCCTGGTTTTCCAGGCGTTGCTGTAGCCAGGGATCCTGATAATCAGCTTTGGTCGCCAGCGGTCCGCCGAAGTCGCTTTCACTGTAGTTTTTGAACAGAGGGAAATACCAACTGCTGTCATAGCGCACCAGCAGCGGCTTATCGTTGGCAATCAGTTCGGAACACAGGCTAAGGCCAAACAACACCAGAAAAATCCACAGCGACCAGTAGCCGCGGCGGTTATGGCGAAAACGCGCCCAGCGGGCTTGATTGACGGGGCTTAATCGCGACATTAGCGTCCCTCAAAATCAATACGGGGATCGACCAGCGTATAGCTGATATCACTGAGAATATTCAGCAGCAGTCCGATCAGGGTGAAGATATAGAGCGTGCCAAACATCACCGGGTAGTCGCGTGATACGGTGGATTCATACCCCAGTAACCCCAGTCCGTTAAGCGAGAACATGACTTCAATCAGCAGCGAGCCGGTAAAAAACATGCTGATAAACGTTGCCGGGAAACCTGCTATCACCAGTAACATCGCGTTGCGAAACACATGTTTCCATAGAATGTTTTTCTCGCTTACTCCTTTGGCGCGCGCGGTGACGACATACTGTTTGCGGACTTCATCCAGAAATGAGTTTTTGGTCAACATGGTCAGCGCGGCAAACCCGCCAACCACCGTCGCCAGCACCGGCAGGGTAATATGCCAGAGATAGTCGGTGATCTTTTGATACCAGGGGAGAGCGTCAAAATTAGCGGAAACCAGCCCGCGTAGCGGGAACAGATCGTAATAGCTTCCCCCGGCAAAAAAGACGATCAGCAAAATCGCAAACAGAAAGGCCGGGATGGCATAGCCAATAATAATGAATGCACTGCTCCACACATCAAATCGACTGCCATTGTGAACCGCTTTGCGGATACCTAGCGGTATCGACACCAGATAGATGATGAGTGTGCTCCACAGCCCCAGCGTGACGGAAACGGGCAGGCTGTCTTTTATAAGCGTCAGCACCGAAGCGCTACGGAACAGGCTGTCGCCGAAATCGAAACGAATGTAGTCCCAGAGCATTTTGAAGTAACGCTCATGAATAGGCTTATCGAACCCGTAGCGGCGGGTGATTTCTGCAATCACTTCCGGGTCAAGACCGCGGCCTCCGCGATAATTGCTGTCGCTGATGTTACCCACGCCGGTTTGCGCGTGGCTGGCGCGAACGCCTTCGCTGCCCGCGCCGGGTAAGGCTCCACTTTGCCCGAACTCAATAGCGGCGACGGCCTGCTCAACGGGACCGCCTGGGGCAATTTGCACGATAAAAAAGTTAATGGTGATGATGGCCCAGAGCGTCGGGATCACCAGTAGCAGACGTCGAATCAGATAAGCGCCCATTTACTCTCCCTGCCGTCTGGCTGCGGGTAGCTTCGCAGCTTTGTTGACGTCATACCACCAGTTATCGAGGCCGATGGTGTAAATTGGGCGAATAGCAGGATGTGAAAATTTATCCCACCAGGCGATACGATCCTCGGCCATGTACCACATTGGCAACATGTAGTAGTTCCAGGTTAATACCCTGTCCAGCGCCCGTCCCAGCGGGATCAGTTTGGCTTTATCACCTTGCGCCGCGATGATTTGATTGATCAATTTATCAATCACCGGGCTTTGCACGCCGGGCGCATTGTAGCTGGAGTCAATGTATTCAGAGGCCCACAGAATTTGCAGGTCTGAACTCGGCCACGGCATCGCGCGATACAACCTCGGCATCATGTCATAGTCGCGACTGCGCAGACGGTTCGTGATTTGCGAATTATCAACCTGGCGGATGTTCATGGTGATGCCTAAGCGCTGCAGGTTGTGCTGGAACGGCAGTACCCACTGGCTGTTACTGCCCGCCGGGAGCAACAGTTCGAAGCTCAGAGGTTTACCGCTGGCGCTGTTCACGCGCTGCTGTCCCTTTAGTATCCAGCCAGCCTGTTCCAGTAAGGTATTGGCTTTCAATAAGTTGTCCCGATCGTAACCATCACCTGTTGATTTCGGCGGCTGATAAATTTGGCTGAAGACCTCAGGGGGGAGATCTTTTTTCAATGGCGCGAGGATCACCAGTTCATCCGCATCGGGGTAATTTTTTGCGGCATACTCGGTATTCTGAAAATAGCTGTTTGTCCGGCTCCAGGCGTTATAGAACAGGGCTTTATTCATCCATTCAAAGTCAAAGGCCAACGTGATGGCTTCACGTACGCGTCGATCGCTGAATACCGGACGCTGAATATTAAAGGCCAGCCAACGCGTATCCTGTGCGGATTCGTTTTTCTGCTCATCTTTGATGATGTAATGATTTGCGAAATTTTTGCCGGTATAACGTGTCGCCCAGTTTTTGGCATCGTTCTCCAGACGCAGATCAAACGCACCGGCTTTAAACGCTTCAAAGGCGACGTTGTCATCAAGATAGTAATCGTAGCGGATGGTATCAAAGTTCCAGCGTCCGCGGTTAACGGGCAGGTTCGCGGCCCAATAATCTTTGACACGCGAATAGACAATATACTGGCCCATTTTCCACTGGGTGATACGGTACGGGCCACTGGCAAGCGGTGGGGAAGATAAGGGATCGCTGAGTTTATGATCCTTCCAGTATTTCTCAGGCATCACGGGTAATGAAAACAGGCTGAGCATATCCTCTTTGCCCGGTTTGGCTAATTCAATACGTACGGTTAACGGTGCAATGGCTTTTACCGTTGTGCCTTTGTAGACGAGGCGAAACTGCGGCACGCCTTCAGTCATAAATTTGTGAAAGGTAAAGGCGACATCGCTGGCGGTAATGGGGGATCCATCATGAAAACGCGCCCGCGGATTAATAGCGATTTCTACCCAGGAATAGTCGTCAGCATAGCGCGCGCTGTCGGCAATGAGCGGGTAATAGCTGCCAGGCTCGTCGTCAGAGGTGGTAAATAGCGTATCGTATAGCGTTTCTGTACGCGCGCCGGGGTTGCCACGCATTGCATAGCGGTTGAAGTTATCGAACGTACCAATCGCGGAGAGGGTGATTTGCCCGCCTTTGGGAGCGGCTGGGTTAACGTAATCAAAGTGGTTAAAGTTAAACGCGTACTTCGGTTCGCCCAGTACGGCAAACGCATAGCTTTCTTTGATGGATTGCGCCTGAACGCTAAACCCGATGAGGGCGATAAACAGCAGCAGTAGGCGAGGGATCATATAAAAGCGCTTTCCTTTTCCTGTCACAACCCGACGGGCATCATGCCTGAGAGATAAGGGGTGTGGCGGCGAGTAAGAGTATATGAATCGCAAACTGCGATCACCACGTTGGCTTATTGGGCTGCGCCATCCAACGCACGAAATCAGCAAGCTTTAACGGTCGGCTAACCCAGTATCCCTGGAAAAAATGTACTCCACGATCGCGCAGCCAACGAGCTTGCTCAGGTGTTTCTACCCCTTCAGCAACCGTCAGCATATTAAGACGCTTAGAGAGTGTCAACACGGCGTCCAGAACCGGAGAGGTCAGGGTTTCTGTGCCGATGGCGTTAATAAACCCGCGATCGATTTTCAGGTAGTCAACGGTGAAGCGTTCCAGATAGATAAGCGCGCTATGACCGGTGCCGAAATCATCAATAGCAATTTCAAAGCCAACAGAGTGTAGCCATTCAAATAGCTGTGTCGCCTCGTGTTGATTGAGCATATCGCGTTCAGTGATTTCCAGCACTAACTGAAAATGGTTCGCGGGAAGCGAGGCGCGCAGCCGTCGAATGTCATCTTTAAAACTCTCGCCGTGCAGGTGCGTTGGTGCGATGTTAATCCCCAGTTTGGCGCCGGCAGGAAACACTTTTTGCAGCGTCGGGGCGTCCTGCGCTATCAACTTAAAGAGATGTTGGGTCAGCGGGACAATCATTTTCTGCGATTCTGCGTAATGAATGAAGGCATCCGGGGGGATCTCACCCGTTGATGGATGATGCCAACGTAATAACACCTCAACACCTTTTACCTCCAGCGTTTGCATCTCTACGACGGGCTGGTACACCACATAAAATTGATTATGTTTGATGGCGTGGAGGATATCTTTACCAGGGCGTAACCGGATAGTGAAGATGTAATACCAGAGGAGAACCCCGGTGATAATCCCGGCCATACATCCCAACATAATCGCGTACCAGATGTCGTTGTACGTCCACTCTTGCGCATACAAACGAATCTTCAGCGGCACCTCTTTAAGCGTCGCCTGGCGCCATGGCGTGTTAGGTAGCGCAGAGACGTCCATAATTCGGGATGAAAATGTTGAAATAGCCGTGTCGCCAGCAATAACGGCAATACCATTAAAATTATCTTCGCGGGCGGTATAAAGCAGATAGGGGGCCAGGTTGATATTCAGTGAAGAAAATACGCCGCTGTTATGGAGTGAGTGATTGCGGTGCCAAATCATTATCGCGGGTTTATCCGGCATCATGGGCGTACCGGAAAGTATTTCCACATCAACATCTTTGTTGATATTCAGCTTGGGGATCAGCGACAAAATGGGGGCGTTCATTGCGCCTGTTGCGGAGGAGCAAAAAGCAATACCGTCTTTTACCAACAAAAAAGCACGAACGTTGAGGTTAAAAGCCGCACTGGAGGTAAGTTTTGCAGCGACTTGCTGGCAGTTCTTTTCCAGCAGGGGTTGAAGCGCATCGGTGGTGGTTTTGAGATCTGCAAAGTAACTACTGACATAATTCTGGATATCGGCAAGCAGCGTTTCGTACTTAACCTCTCGTTTATGCCAGGTGACCAAAAATTGCAGGGTACTCACAAGGATTGCGACGATAAGCCCCGTTATCATACAGGAAAGCAGGATTTTCCGACCGGATGAAGAGGAGCGTCTGAACATAGATCCTTATTTTACCTGATTTAACCGCTTATTCTGTATGAATATAACCTGAAATGACTCACCATGTGAGATTTTTCTTAGTCTCAAGGCAACACAAAAAAAAAGCACCGCCGTAGCAGTGCTTTTCAATATGTCTCATCAGGATAGCCAAGGGATAGCTGCCAAACGAAATTAACTGCGGCTCAGAACCCGGCGCGCTTCGTTGTAACGTTTTTTCCAGTAAGGCTCGTTCATGCTGGAAATGATAACGCCACTGCTGGTCGAGGCATGAACAAACTGGTTGTTGCCGATATAGATACCGACGTGACGGCCTGTGGAGCCAGCGCGGAACAGAACCAGATCGCCTGTGCGCAGATTAGTACGCGAAACGGATTTACCTGTTTCCTGTTGTTCGTAGGTTGAGCGCGGAAGCTCTAAACCAAACTGCTCACGGAACGTACGCTGTACGAAGCTGGAGCAATCAATACCTTTTTTGGTGCTGCCGCCAAGGCGGTAACGCACGCCTTTCCAGTCAGCATACTGATCCATAATACGTGATTTAACATCGATATTACGGACCATATTTTCAAATTCATCCTGAGAGGCTTGCAGTGAAGAGTTATCTCCATTGCCCACAGCATGCGTCTCAGAATGCATATTCCTGGCGGTGTTCGTGGTACTACATGCGGAAAGCAGAACCGCAACTGCTATCGCGGGTATGCCCCGCAAGATATATCTCAAAATCGGTTGAGATTTGACCATTTTGTTTGTTTTCCCTTGAAGTCCTTAACGATAAATATCGTTATAAAAAATGCCAAACGTGACGAGACTAATTACCATCGCACGATGAGACAATTCCTTAAGGTCAAATCTGTGGCAGAACGCACAAATTTATTCAGAAAGGGAATAATTGTCCCGCGAGGCAAAACGAGTTCGAGGTTACCCGATCGCCCCAGTCATTGCGAGAGATTTTATGTGATTTCTTATAAGAAAAATTGATACAGAAAGTGAATAAACGGCATTGGCTAAATTAAGAACAATTAGCGCAAAAAATACGCAAGTCATTCATTCTAAACATGAATAAGATGACAGGAGAATGACAATCAGAATGATGGAATATTGGTCGGCATCATCAGGGAATCAGAAGTATCCCTGATGATGTTAATTATTTTGCGTTATTTG
Source organism: Citrobacter sp. wls710 (assembly GCF_005281115.1). NCBI lineage: Bacteria > Pseudomonadati > Pseudomonadota > Gammaproteobacteria > Enterobacterales > Enterobacteriaceae > Citrobacter > Citrobacter sp. wls710. The sequence continues at coordinate 24,933 of NZ_SZXD01000039.1, read as the reverse complement.
TTTGAAAATTGTTTGTTTTTGCCGGGCAGATAATTCACAAACAGCGTGACCAGACGATCGCTTAATGGCGTCATTAGCCACCAGGGCAAACCAATCAGCACAACCGTCATGGAGCCGACCACGATATCGGTGAGCCAGTGAGCGCCGATCATTACACGCGGAAAGGCAAAAACCACAGCGATAATAAGGCCGATTATACCTGCAACTTTTCCGAAATAACGCAGCATAAATGCGGAAAAAATAAGCAGCATCATGCCGTGATCGCCAGGAAAACTGTCTCTGGAGGCATCTTTGGTTGGAATATGCAGCAGTTCGCTGACGCGATGAATATTATCCAGCATCAGCGTAGGACTGGCGCGTTTAACCGGAATAAGCGCCTGGCCCAACTGATTTAATACCACTGCGGTGAGCAGCATCACCAGACCTATAGCCACAATACGCCGACGACCTTCCGTCGTATCCTTCAGCCAAAAGTGCAGCATCAGTGCGCCCATCGCCAACAACGAGCAGCCATCAAATGCCCGGTTATTAGTGATCGCAACAATCCACAGGAACAGCGGGCTTTCAACCAGCTTCTGGTTGAAGAAACGGAAAACGCCCGTATCCAGTGAGGACCAGAACCCGTGCCCGGCGGGAATATACCAGGACAGAAACAGCGCTATACCTGCAATATTGAGCAGTATAATAAGAGGGTATCGGGTTTTCATCGTCGTTTACCATTGCTATAAAACGAAGGCAACCTTACGCGCTACCGTCTAAACGAAGTCTCAACAATGCGCTCTGTAACGTATTCCAGTCGGTGTCAGTATCGGAGATGAGTTCAATACGGCTATCCGGCGGAGCGACGTTTTGCGTCTCAATATGCCAGTCCTCTCCCTGACGGTTAATGCGCACCAGACCCTCTTTTATACGCATGACTCCTTTTACACGCCCTACAGGGGCAAGGCGCGACCATTCCAGCAGGCCGATGGTATCGAACACCGTATCGGCGTCAAAAATCCAGCCGCAGGCCTGATGACCCTGACCGCTGTTCAGGCTGCGACGCCAGCGCTGTTGTGCGGGCAAGCTTAACGCCGCCAGCCCTTTTTTGTCAGCATGACTATGGGCGTGCTCAGCGCTTGCGGGAAGCTGCGCCAGGTTTAGTCGGGGCAAATCCAGTAATTGGCCAGCAATATTTCCATGGTCGGCATGAACCAGCTGGCGATTGCCGCCGTAGTGCTGCCACCAGGTTTGCAGGGCGTTTTCGCTTTCCGATGTGGCGCGGTCGGCTTTGTTGGCGACGATGATATCGGCGGCAGCCAGCTGATCGCGGAAATTGTCATTGGCGACGCTTTTTTCATCCAGTAGCTGGCGAGGATCAAGAATACAAAGGGTCGCGCGCAAATCAATCCACGGTTCGTAAACCGGCGCGGTGAGTAAATCCAGAATCTGTTTGGGATGTCCGAGGCCGGTAGGTTCAATGAGCAGTCGGTCGGGTTTTCCCTGACGCAACAACGTATTGAGGCCAACCTGCATTGGCAGGCCGTTAACACAGCACATACAGCCGCCGGGGATCTCTTTCAGCAATGCGCCGCTGTCGGCTAACAGGGCGCCATCAATACCTACTTCGCCAAACTCATTGACCAGTACGGCCCACTTCTCTGCGGGATCTTTGTTTGCCAATAAATGAAGAATAGAGGTGGTTTTGCCACTGCCGAGAAAACCGGTGATGAGATTGGTTTTAGTCACATTTACTCCAGAATCATAAATTGCCGTAATGGCATTTAACAATCCTGGCGAAAAACGGGGAAAAAGAGAAGGGGTGAGAGGACGAAGACGCGCTTCGTCCTGATTAATGGCAGAAATCGTTAACTTTTTAACGTCTCAATGACAGCCTGATGCGCACCATATTGGGCAATACGTTGCCAGGCGAGCCGAATAGCCGCAACAAACTGCGGATTCTGTACGAGATCGGTGGCGAAAATCTCATGCAGAGAAAGCAGGGCGCTGACGCGTTCTGAGTCTGTACTCTGCTCCACAAGCGCGCTGATTTTCTCGCTCAATGGATCGCGAATATCAATGGCCGCACCTGAATCATCCACTCCGCTCACGTAACGCATCCAGCCTGCGACGCCAAGCGCCAGCAGCGGCCACTCGCTGCGCCGTGCTAAATGTACGCGGATCCCTTCCAGCATACGCTGGGGTAATTTTTGGCTACCATCCATTGCGATTTGCCAGGTTTTATGCTTCAGCGCCGGGTTGGCAAAGCGCTCCAGCAGGTTAGCGGCATACTGGTCTAAATCAACATCGGTGATTTGCAGCGTAGGTGCCTGTTCATTGAGCATCAGGCGGTAGGCGGCTTCACGAAATGCGCTGTCCTGCATGCAGTCGCTGATGTGCTGAAACCCGGCCAGATAGCCGAGATACGCGAGAAACGAATGACTACCGTTCAGCATCCGCAGTTTCATTTGTTCCCACGGCAGAACGTTTTCAACCATTTGTACGCCGGCGGTTTCCCACTGCGGACGACCACACACAAAATTGTCTTCAATCACCCACTGGATAAAGGGCTCACAGCTGATTGCGCAGGGATCGGCCACTCCCAGCTCGCGGGCGATTTCAGCCAGTGACTCTTCGGTAGCGGCAGGAACAATCCTGTCCACCATGGTACCCGGGAAGCTGACATGTTCCTGGATCCAGTGTGCCAGCTCAAGTGAGCGTTTCTCCGCCATTCCCAGTACGGCGTTTTTTACCACATGGCCATTGTCCGGGATATTATCGCAGGAGAGGACGGTAAAAGGCTGCAGCCCGCGTTCACGTCGGCGGTGCAGCGCTTCAACAATAATACCGGGTGCGGAGTGTGGTTCAGCCGGAGTCTGTAGATCATGAACAATGCGTGGATGAGAAAGATCCAGCGAGCCTGTTGCCGGATCGATGCAGTAGCCTTTTTCCGTAATGGTTAACGAGACAATCGCCACCTGAGGTTCACAGAATTTTTCGATAATGGCCGCCAGTGAATCCAGCGTGGCGTTCAGGCATTCTTTGACGGAGCCAATAACAATCGGTTGGTTACCATTCGCCCCTTTTTCTAACACGGTAAATAAATGATCCTGCTCGCGAAGCTGACTCATTAGCCTATCGCCGCTGAATAGACTTATTTCGCAAATTCCCCAGTCCCCACCCTGTGCATTCAGTACCCGGTCGGTCAGTAATGCCTGATGGGCGCGGTGAAAAGCACCGAAACCAAAATGCACAATCTGCGTTTTTAATTGTTGGCGATCATACTGCGGCATCATGACATTTTTCGCGAGCGGCGCTGAGGCAATAGTTTTCATTTAATACACCTGATTAACCATTAATTAACAATGGCAGTATAAAGTTATATGACAGCAAATTGAATTGGTGTGCCTCATTTATCCGGGGAATGTGAGCTGGATCAACCAATCATCGCGGATTCGTTGATCCTCGCCCAGATGCCTGTATGGTAGTCGTCATTAAGTGAGTTTAATTTGGTATAACAACTTGTGAGGTGAAACAATGGAACAAACCTGGCGTTGGTACGGACCTAACGATCCAGTATCGCTTGATGATGTGCGTCAGGCTGGCGCAACGGGTGTTGTGACCGCCTTGCACCACATTGCCAACGGTGAAGTCTGGCCGGTAGAAGAGATTAAAAAGCGGCAGGCTATTCTGGCTGAAAAAGGGCTGACCTGGTCAGTGGTGGAAAGTATCCCCGTCCACGAAGATATCAAAACGCACTCTGGTCAGTATCAAACGTGGATTGCTAACTATCAGCAGAGTATCCGTAATCTGGCGACCTGCGGCATCGATACCGTGTGCTATAACTTCATGCCGATCCTCGACTGGACGCGTACTGACCTCGAATATCAGTTGCCGGACGGCTCCAAAGCGCTGCGTTTTGACCAGATCGCTTTTGCTGCCTTTGAGCTGCATATCCTCAAACGTTCTGGGGCCAAAGCAGATTACACCCCGGAAGAACAACGCCAGGCGCTGGACTATTTCAATGCCATGAGCGAAGCCGATATTGAAAAACTGACGCGCAATATTATTGCAGGTCTGCCCGGTGCCGAAGAGGGATATACCCTGGATCAGTTCCGTGCGCGCCTTGCTGAATATGACGGCATCAGTAAAGACGATTTGCGCAATAATATGGCGGTATTCCTGCGGGCGATAGTGCCAGTGGCAGAAGAAGTCGGCGTCCGTCTTGCCGTGCACCCGGACGATCCGCCGCGTCCGATCCTCGGCCTGCCGCGCATCGTTTCGACCATTGAAGATATGCAGTGGCTGAAAGACACCGTCGACAGCATCAATAACGGTTTCACCATGTGCACCGGCTCCTACGGCGTACGCGCCGATAACGATCTGGTGAAAATGATTGAAACTTTTGGCGATCGTATTCACTTCACGCATCTGCGTTCAACTTGCCGTGAAGATAACCCGAAAACCTTCCACGAAGGTGCGCATTTGCAGGGTGATGTGGATATGGTATCGGTGGTGGCGGCGATTCTGAGCGAAGAGCAGCGTCGTAAACAGGCGGGCGATCTACGTCCAATCCCGATGCGCCCCGATCACGGGCACCAGATGCTTGATGATTTGCATAAGAAAACCAACCCGGGCTACTCTGCGATTGGTCGTCTGAAAGGCCTGGCGGAAGTCCGTGGCGTTGAGCTGGCGCTGAAACAAACGCAGTTTCGCGATCTGCTGTAAGGCGAACAACAGGGATTGAGCGGCAGGCTCGATCCCTGTAATCCATCAAGGCTGCGATAGCGCATGTTCCAGTACTGCCAGGACTCTTTTTATCTGCTGTATCTGCAATCCACCAAAACCAAAAAACATGACTCCATCGCTGTTCTCCTTACGCCATGCGGATTCTGATCCATTCTCTATATCTGGCAGGGTATCAAAACGAATCCCGGCCAGCAGGCAGCGTTGTTGCAGCCTGGCGATAGTTTCGGGGGACCAGGCAATGCGTAAAGAGAGGTGCAGACCTGCCGTTGCACCAGCGATTTTCCCTTCCGGAAACAACGCGGACAGGCCGTCGCGTAATAGCGTAAGACGTGCCGCATAATTGCAGGCCAGCTTGCTGATATGCGTATAAAACACCTGATTTTGCATTAATTCGGCCAAAAATTGCTGCAACAACCACTGGCTCCCGTTGTTGTTGAGCGCTTTCATATTCTGTACGGCCGGAAGCAGTTCGTCAGGGCAAATCAGATAGCCAAGACGTCCTCCTGGTCCCAGTGTTTTGGAAAATGTCCCCATATAGATAACCCGGTTGTGATAATCCATGGCTTTCAGCGCGGGAAGGGGATTTTCTCCATAGGTAAAAACGGCATCGTAATCGTCTTCAATAATGTAAGCGCCGACGCGCTGCGCCCATGTTAATAATGCCTGACGCCGCTCCTGTGACAGGACGCTACCCAGCGGATACTGATGCGCTGGAGTAACATAACAAAGCTGGGTGGCATATTCCGGTAAATTATCTGTTTGCAGTCCGTGGTTATCGACGGCAATTGGCGTAATGTCTGCGCCGTAATAATTAAACAGATGCCAGGCACCCGAATAACAAGGGGACTCGGTTACAATATGGCACTTTTCTTGCTGACTGAAAGTATGATGGTTAATAAAGAGTTGAGTGAGCAGTGATAGTCCTTCCTGAATCCCGTTAGTAATAATGATGTTCTCTGCTCGAGTATTAATACCGCGAGATAAATTAAGATATCTGACCAATTGTTCACGCAGTGAAAATAATCCATTTGGTGAATGATATCGGGTAAATAATTGTTCCTTGAGGATGCTGGGGGCGTTATTCCATTTGCGCCAGCTTGACCAGGGAAAAGCATTGGGATCGGGAACGCTCATTTGACAATAGCACTCTCGTCCAGGCTCTACATAAACATCGGTGGGGATCCCAGCCGCTTTAGGTTTCATCGGCGGGGAACCCTGCGCGACGGGCACGATTGCTGGCGTTGTGCGTACAGGTGTGGTGAAGATGACCTCGTAGCCGATACCTTGTCGACTCTTAATTAATCCCGCGGCCATGAGCTTATCATAGGCCATCACGACCGTTATTTTGGCAACGTTTAATACCTGCGCCTGCTCGCGAATAGAGGGAAGTTTATCTCCACAAAGCAAATCACCGTGCTGAATGGCCTGGAAATAAAATTGAAATATCTGCAATTGCAGCGGGGTACGGCTTTCTCGATCGAGAGTCAGTGTTAGCATGAGAAATTCCTTATGTATATATACGCACTATATTACGAGCTTCTCTTCTTTCCGCTTTGATGCACCTCATAGAGTAGATGCTGTTCCTATAAGCTGCTTTTGCTGTCTCTATTTTTGATTTTTATGATCGCTTAGCGTGTCGCTATTAAAAAAATGGAGGCAAGCATGTCGTGGATAAAAAAGAACGCACTGTGGTGCGCATTCGTCGGGGCAGTAGCAATGGCCCTGACAATTTGGGGAACGTGGCAAGGCGTTCATTACACCAGTACCACCGAATTTTGTTTATCGTGTCACTCGATGCGTACACCAGGAGAGGAATATAAAACCAGCGTGCATTTTCGCAATGCTTCTGGCGTACGTGCTGAGTGTAAGGATTGTCATATTCCGCCAGGGATCGTCCCGACGCTGGTTCGTAAAACGGAAGCCTTAAACGACCTCTACCACACCTTTATCTCTCCTTCGATTGATACCCCGGAAAAATTTGCCGCAAAACGAGCAGAATTGGCCCAGCGAGAGTGGGCGCGAATGAGCGCTAACAATTCGGCGGCATGTAAATCTTGCCACAGCTATGAGGCGATGGATCACGGCAAACAATCTGCGAATGCGGCGGCGCAAATGACCTCGGCGGCGGCAAAAGACAGCAACTGTATTGATTGCCATAAAGGTATTGCCCATCACAAACCCGATATGAGCAGCGGTTTCCGCGATCGCTATAAGCAGTTGCAGCAGCAGGGAGCGTCTTTATCGAATGCGAGCACGCTGTTCTCGTTAAGCGAAAAAGCACTGACGGCAACGGCCGGAAGCCCCGCAGGTAAAGCGCTGTTATTTCCTGCCACCGAGGTCAAAGTGCTGCAAAAAGAGGGCAGCAACGTGCAGCTTGAACTGACGGGCTGGCGTGAAAGCAAAGGACGCGGGCGGGTGATAACCCAGTATATGGGTAAGCGTGTGTTCTCGGCCGTGCTGGATGACTCTCTGATGGCTAACGTCAAAGTGCTGCAAACTCAGGTCGATCCTGACTCACATCAGCAATGGCAGCAGGTGAGCGTGACCGCCTGGACCTCTGCCCAGGGGCTTATCAGCGATATTGCACCGATCTGGGAATATTCGGATCAAATGCTGCAATCCACCTGTAGTGCCTGTCATAGCACTCCTCCTACGACCCGATATACCGCCAACGGCTGGATCGCCGGATTGAAAGCGATGTCCACCTATTACCGACTTAATCCGGTGGAAGAACGTACGTTGTTGAAATACCTCCAGACCCATGCCAGCGATGTGTCTGAATCTAACAAAAATTAAGGAAAATGTATGGATATTCATGATTTTAACCCGTCTCGCCGCCGTTTTCTGAGCGGTATGTTGGCGGTGGGCGCAGCCAGTGCTCTGGCACCGAATCCGCTGATCTCAAAAGTATGGGCGGCGGGAGAAAACCCCGAAAAGTGGATTCAATCCGGTTCGCATTATGGCGCTTTTGAAGCCAAAGTGGTCAACGGCGAGTGGCTGGAAACCCGGCCTTTCAAACATGACAAATACCCTTGCGATATGCTGAACGCGGTGCGTGAAGTGGTCTATAACCCGTCGCGGGTGCGTTATCCAATGGTTCGTCTGGACTGGTTACGCAAGCGTGAGAAATCGGATCGCAGCCAGCGCGGAGATAATCGTTTTGTGCGGGTAAGCTGGGATCAGGCGCTGGATCTGTTTTACGAAGAGCTGGAACGGGTCCAAAAAACCTACGGCTCATCGGGGGTATTTACCGGGCTGGCCGACTGGCAAATGGTGGGAAAATACCATAAAGCGGGCGGGGCGATGGACAGAGGACTTGGCCTGCATGGTAGCTATGTGACGACCGTCGGCGACTACTCTGCGGCCGCTGCGCAGGTTATCTTGCCGCATGTGATTGGTTCGCTGGAAGTTTATGAGCAGCAAACGTCGCTGCCCCTGGTTATCCAGAACAGTAACACCATCGTGCTGTGGGGTTGCGATCCGATCAAGAACCTGCAGATCGAGTTCCTGGTCCCCGATCACGATGCGTTTGGCTATTGGCAACAAATTAAAGAGGCGGTTGCGCAGGGTAAAATGCGTGTTATCAGCGTCGATCCAGTGCGTAGCAAATCGCAAAACTATCTTGGCTGCGAACAACTGACGCTTCGGCCTCAAACCGATGTCGCGCTAATGTTGGCACTCGCTCATACGCTGTATGAAGAAAAACTGTATGACACGGCGTTTATCAACGATTACACCGTCGGTTTTGAGCAGTTTTTACCGTATCTGCTTGGGGAGAGTGATAAGCAGCCGAAAAATGCCGAATGGGCAGCGGAAATCTGTGGCCTGACGGCGGAGCAGATCCGTGATTTCGCCCGCCTGCTGGTCAAAGGCCGGACCCAATTTATGGGCGGTTGGTGCGTACAACGCATGCATCATGGCGAACAGTATCCCTGGATGCTGGTGGTGCTGGCCAGTATGGTTGGGCAAATTGGCTTGCCGGGCGGGGGCGTAGGGTTTGGCTGGCATTACAACGGCGGTGGTACGGTGACATCCGCCGGACCTGTACTCTCCGGGCTGGGAGGGATCGCGAATCCTCCACCGGCGAAGTATAAAGCGGATTTTCGCGGCGCATCGGAGCATATCCCCACCTCACGCATCGTTGACTGTCTGCTTGAGCCGGGCAAAAAGGTTGCCTTTAACGGCGAAACGTTAACCTGGCCTGATATCAAAATGGCGATCTACAGCGCGGCGAATCCATTCCATGCGCAGCAGGATCGTAATCGCATGATCGAGGCGTGGAAGAAGCTGGAAACCGTGGTGGTATTGGATCATCAATGGACCGCGTCGTGTCGATTTGCCGATATCGTCCTGCCCGTGACTACCCGTTTTGAACGCAACGATATTGAACAGTTTGGTACGCATTCGAATAAAGGGCTGATGGCGCTGCATCAGATCGTTAAACCGCAATATGAAGCCCGGCATGATTTTGACGTTTTTGCCGGATTATGTAAGCGCTTTGACAAAGAAGCGGTGTACCGCGAGAACCGTGACGAAATGCAGTGGATACAAGCGCTCTATGACGAAGGCGTGAAGATGGGTGCGTCGCTCGGCGTCTCTTTACCAGACTTTGCGACATTCTGGCAGGGTGAAGGATATATTGAATATCCGGCCGGACTGCCGTGGGTGCGTCACGGTGAGTTTCGCGACCAGCCAGACCTCAATCCTCTGGGAACGCCTTCAGGTCTGATTGAAATCTACAGTAAAACCATTGCTGGCTTTGCCTACGAGGACTGTCCGGGTCATCCGGTATGGATGGAACCGTTTGAACGTAATCATTCCGCTAAAAAAAATAAATACCCGCTGCATCTGCAATCCTGCCATCCGGATAAACGTCTGCACTCTCAGCTGTGCTCAAGCGAGGCGTTTCGCAACACCTATGCGGTTGCCGGAAGAGAACCACTTTATATCAGCGCGCAGGATGCCGCCGCCCGTGGCCTGAAAGCAGGTGATATTGCACGCGTCTTCAACGACCGCGGTCAGGTGCTGGCTGGGGTGGTGATTAGCCCTGATTTCACTCCAGGCGTAATCCGCATTCATGAAGGGGCGTGGTATTCCCCGCAGGAAGGTGGAAAAGCCGGGACGTTATGCACCTATGGCGACCCGAATGTCCTGAGCGCCGATATTGGTACTTCACAGCTGGCACAAGGCCCTTCAGCGCATACCGTGCTGGTGGAGGTCGAACGTTATCAGCAGAAAGCCCCACAGGTAACGGCATTCGGTGGCCCGGAGACAGTAAAAGAGGAGGGGGGAAGTGCAGCATAACCAAATACATCAGCAGCGGGCGGACATGTACCAGTGGTTCTCGCAATTGCTATTCCGTGAGCTGGACGAAAAGCAACTTGCCAGCCTTGAAAACGGCGATAATCGGGCGTGGATTATTTCACTGGCGGTGATTCCTGGATTGTCTGGCAAGGTTAAGCATTTTGAGCGTAGTCTGACCCGGGTTTTGCGTCGTGATTCCCGACAGCTGGAACTCGCCGCGGATTTTGCCTCGCTGTTTCTGCTGGCACCGCCTGGCGGAGTTTCTCCCTATGCCGGGCACTATCCGCATACGACCGCGTCAGCAGAACGTCAGCAAATGAATGTGCTGCTGATCGAACACGGTCTGGCCGCGCGGGAAAATGAGCCATCCGATCATATCGCCATTCAACTGGCATTGATGGCGAAGATGGTTGCTAAAGAGGAGGCGGTATCTGCACAGTATTACTTTTTGCATCACCATATGATGTGCTGGGCGCCATTGCTACGCGATGCCTGCCTGGCGCGAGATGAACAGGGGTTTTACCCGCAGGCAGTCAACCTGATAGTGAGTTTTATGCGCGAGGATGAACAGTATCTGGAATCGCTGTTAATGGATGATTTTTATCTCAGCAGCCAGCGCTGAAAATGAAAAGGGACAGCTGGTGCTGTAATGCCAGCCAGTCAGCGCCTCAGTTTCAGAAAGTATCAACCTGTACTGGCGGAGGTAAAGAACATGCTATCTCGGAGAAAGCGTTCCGTTCACCTCATGTTCATCGTTTCTCTGAAGCACCGATACCCGTGAACGTGTAAAGGGCGCTCTCCGCCACGCCCTTTACAATCCCGGCTCCCGGCGGGAAAATTGCCACTTCGTGGTTCCCTCCGCTTTTTCCTTCAGGCTACCGGGCCGGGCGCGAGGTAGCGTCCTTGCAAAGCGCGCCCTGAGCCAGCATCCATGCTGGCTCTCCCTGCCTTACGGAAACACGTCGGCAATTTTCAGCCGGACCAGCCCACACCTGACCATTTGCGTTTTTTGTTTAAACAGCAAAACAGATTTAACTGGAAGTCAGAGCGTTGAAGCGATGACTCCGGTCCGGCTGAAAATCGATGAGGCGTTGACGGCTGACGACCCGACAGGCAGGCGGAATAAGATGAATAGCTCGCGTAGCGACGATTTTCCCGCCGGGAGCCTGGGTTGCAAGGGAGGCGGCGGTGAGCCTTCCTTGCACGTTCACGGGCATCAGCGCTTCAGAGAAATGACACCATTGAGGTGAACGGAACCCTGAGCAAGAATCACATGTTCACCATACATGCTTTACTGATCAGCCTTACAGCCTGCGCTGTCCCTTTTCGTCAATGAGGAGCAGAAAATTAGTCTGCCCGGCCCATATAGCGACGTTCTTCGATATGAATACGGATTTTTTCGCCCGCACTCAGATACTCAGGAACCAGGATCACCAGACCGGTAGTCAGGGTCGCAGGTTTGTTACGCGCACTTGCTGATGCCCCTTTAATGCCCGGCGCTGTTTCAACAATCTCCAGGTCTACCGTTTGCGGCAGTTCCAGCGCCAGCAGTTGGCCGTCCCAGGTCAGAACCTGCATGTCCGGCATTCCGCCTTCCGGCATGAACAACAGTTCTTCTTCAATCTGGTCTTTGGTGAAGGTATACGGGGTATAGTCTTCTTTATCCATAAAGACATATTCATTGCCATCGACGTAGGAAAAATCAACGCCACGACGGCTCAGGGTGACAGTATCAACGATATCATCGCCCTTGAAACGCTCTTCAACTTTCAGGCCGGTACGGACATCAGAAAAACGCATTTTGTACAGCGTGGCGGCACCACGTGCGGTTGGCGATTGAATATCAATATCTTTTACAATCAGCAGCTTGCCGTTGTAATTCAGTACCATACCTTTTTTAATTTCGTTCGCTCTTGGCATCGAAAAAATCCTGTAGTGAGGAGTGTCTAAAATATCGCGTAAAACTACTCGCGCCGGGGCATTCAGGCAAGTGGAATTGATGCTTTTGCTGGTGCAAAAAAGGTGTTACTGTGCGCTTCTCGCCCAATCCGATGGTTCACGATAAAGAGAATACTGTATGGAATGCCGTCCGGATTGTGGTGCATGCTGCACCGCGCCTTCAATCTCCAGTCCCATCCCCGGTATGCCTGATGGCAAGCCCGCTAATACGCCATGCGTTCAGTTGGATGAATCATTGCGCTGTAAAATTTTCGCTTCGCCGCTGCGGCCAAAAGTATGTGCCGGTTTGCAGCCCAGTGCGGAAATGTGTGGGAAGACGACGCACCAGGCCATGCTGTATCTTATTGAGCTTGAATCGCTGACCGCGCCTTAAACATCTTTTATGCGCGCCAGGCACACGACGGTGGCGACGATCATCACCAGCGCAAACCAGAACACTGCGTGATAATTCCAGATTTCAGCGGCAATACCGGCCAACGATCCGGCAATAATCCAGCCTACGCGAATGGTATTCGTATAAAGGGTCGTGGCTGAACCTGCTTGTCCTGGCATCAAATCCTGGAAATAGAGCATGCCAATCCCGCCAAGGATGCCGATATAAATCGCGTTCAGCAGCTGTAAACCAAGCAATACCGCCGGAGAGTGGGCCAACAGCATACCGGCATAAAAGAAAAAGCCGGCGACGACGGCAATTCGCATCAACAGTCGCTTGCCCAGACGCTTCGCAAAGTATCCGGCAATCAACATGGTCGGGATTTCCAGCCCGGCAGCGGTTCCCATCATGATACCCGCCAGTTTTTCCGGCAGATGCAGTTCATTGATAATAAACAGCGGCATATTAATGATATAGAGGCTATTGGTCCCCCACATTAATGTGCAGATAACAAAAAGGAGCAGCGTGTCGCGACGATTGCGCCGTGGCGCCTCCACCACGCCAGTGGCGAGAGGCACATTTTTACTCATCGACGGTAAGAACAGCCAAACCATTGCGCCGCAGACAATAAAAGCAACCGCCGCGCTGAGGTACATCACCGTGAAGCTAAATCCCATTGCCAGTGCGTAGGCCAGCGGCGGGCCAATTACCCAGGCCAGCGATACCTGCGCACGTAAAATTGAGCTGAACATGACCGCTTCCCGGCCTGTACGGTCGGCATGCTCGCGGGCGAGAGCAAACATTTGCGGGTTGGCGGTCGAACCAAAGCTGCTGAGGAAGACGCCGACAAACAGCAAAATAAAATAGTTGCGGTTCCAGGCAAACAGCACGCAGGCCAGCATGCCCAGCACACAACAGAAGACAATCAGGTTTTTGCGGTCGCCTTTTTTATCCGATCGCCCGGCCAGAAACTGACTCACCAGGATACCGATTACTGCGCTGCCGGTAAAAAAGAACCCGACCATACCGGGACGGGCATGGACTTCATCGGTCAGAAAAAGACTCAGCGTTGGTGTCTGCAAAGCGCCGGCGATACCCGTCAGAAATGCGACAAGCAGGAACGCCGCAGACGTTAAATCGAACGCCTTAGGTGTGGCGGCTACGGGGGTGTTATGCATGTTTTGATATCAATGATGTGAAGAGACGCGGAGTTTACGCTGCTTGCCAGAAAATAAACAGGTAGCCAAATCAAAATCGGCATCAAAAATCAAAATAGCATTTCAGTCAAAGAATGCTGTTTGCTGATGTTGCTGAATCTGACACGCTGATGCCATTTTTGCTTCAGCAATTTTATCTCTCCCCAGGAGAAAATGTGCGTTATCTCTAAATTCAGCAAGTAATTTGTCAACTTTACTTGTGTGCTGAAGAAAAAAGATCAAGACTTCTTGAAACGTTTCAGCGTCATCTTGCCATAACTGATGGAGTCAGGTGACGCCTTTTTTCTCATGTTGGCTGAATCGTTTCAATTCAGCGGGAGAGGAGAACCATGTTCCAGTTATCTGTTCAGGATATTCACCCGGGCGAACAGGCCGGGAATAAAGAAGAGGCTATTCGCCAGGTTGCCGCGGCCTTAGTGCAGGCGGGTAACGTTACGGAAGGCTACGTCGATGGCATGCTGGCGCGTGAACAACAAACGTCCACGTTTCTTGGCAACGGTATTGCTATTCCTCACGGGACGACGGACACGCGCGATCGGGTGCTGAAAACCGGTGTGCAGGTGTTTCAGTTCCCGCAGGGCGTGACCTGGGGCGAAGGGCAGGTCGCGTATGTGGCGATAGGTATTGCCGCCAGCTCTGATGAGCACCTCGGTTTACTGCGTCAGCTGACGCATGTGTTGAGTGATGACTCCGTTGCTGAACAGCTGAAATCAGCGACCACGGCGGAAGAGCTACGCGCGTTGCTGATGGGCGAAAAGCAGAGCGAACAATTAAAGCTTGATAACGAAACGCTGTCGCTGGACGTCGTTGCCAGCTCGCTGGTTACGCTGCAGGCGCTCAACGCCGCGCGGCTGAAAGAGGTCGGCGCGGTTGATGCCGCATTTGTCGCCAGAGCCATCAATGAGCAGCCGATGAATCTCGGTCAGGGTATCTGGCTGAATGACTGTGCTGAAGGCAACGTGCGCAGTGCCGTTGCGGTCAGTCGGGCAGAAACGGCGTTTGATGTCCAGGGGGAAGTGGCAGCCCTGCTGGTGACTGTCGCGATGAATGACGATCAACCGGTTGCAGTACTGAAGCGCCTTGGCGATCTGCTGCTGAACAATAAAGCTGACCGTTTGTTGAAAGCGGATGCGGCAACGGTACTGGCGCTGCTGACCAGCGATGACGCCTTAACTGATGATGTACTGAGCGCCGAATTTGTTGTGCGCAATGAGCATGGTTTGCACGCCCGTCCGGGCACCATGCTGGTGAATACGATTAAACAATTTAACAGTGAAATTACCGTGACAAATCTTGATGGAACCGGCAAACCGGCAAATGGACGCAGTCTGATGAAAGTTGTGGCATTAGGCGTGAAAAAAGGACATCACCTGCGCTTTACCGCCCAGGGCGAGGATGCTGAACAGGCGCTGAAAGCGATTGGCGAAGCCATCGCGGCAGGTCTTGGGGAGGGCGCGTAATGAGCAGACGTGTTGCTACTATCACCCTTAACCCGGCCTACGACCTGGTGGGTTTCTGCCCTGAAATTGAACGCGGCGAAGTGAATCTGGTGAAAACCACCGGCCTGCATGCGGCGGGGAAAGGGATTAATGTCGCTAAAGTCCTGAAAGATTTAGGTATCGATGTCACGGTGGGCGGTTTCCTGGGTAAAGACAACCAGGATGGTTTTCAGCAGTTGTTCAGCGAGCTGGGCATTGCCAACCGCTTTCAGGTTGTACAAGGGCGTACCCGTATCAACGTCAAGCTGACCGAAAAAGACGGTGAAGTCACCGACTTCAATTTCTCCGGCTTTGAAGTTACCCCTGCTGACTGGGAACGCTTTGTGAACGATTCGCTGAGCTGGCTGGGCCAGTTCGACATGGTGTGCGTTAGCGGTAGTTTGCCGACCGGCGTGAGCCCGGAAGCTTTCACCGACTGGATGACGCGTCTGCGCAGTCAGTGTCCGTGCATTATCTTTGATAGTAGTCGTGAAGCGTTGGTGGCAGGTCTGAAGGCGGCGCCGTGGCTGGTGAAGCCAAACCGTCGTGAACTGGAAATCTGGGCGGGTCGTAAACTGCCTGAAATGAAAGATGTGATTGATGCGGCGCATGCGCTGCGCGAGCAGGGTATTGCTCATGTGGTGATTTCACTCGGTGCGGAAGGCGCGCTGTGGGTTAACGCTTCGGGTGAGTGGATTGCTAAACCGCCGTCAGTTGAGGTGGTAAGCACCGTAGGCGCAGGTGATTCAATGGTTGGCGGTCTGATTTACGGCCTGCTGATGCGTGAGTCCAGCGAACATACCCTGCGTCTGGCGACGGCTGTTGCCGCCCTGGCGGTAAGCCAAAGTAACGTGGGCATTACCGATCGTCCTCAGTTGGCCGCAATGATGGCGCGTGTCGACTTAAAACCGTTTAACTGACAGCAGGAGAGGCATAATGAAAACGCTGCTGATTATTGACGCTAATCTCGGCCAGGCTCGCGCTTACATGGCGAAAACCCTGCTTGGAGCGGCGGCGCAAAAAGCGCATCTGGAAATTATTGATAATCCGAATGATGCAGAACTGGCGATTGTTCTGGGCGACACGCTTCCTGCCGACAGCTCGCTGAACGGCAAAAAAGTCTGGCTCGGCGATATCGGTCGTGCGGTTGCGCATCCTGAACTCTTCCTCAGCGAAGCGAAAGGCCATGCAAAACCTTACAGCGCCCCGGTTGCGACAGCGCCTGTGGCCAGCAGTGGTCCAAAACGTGTGGTGGCGGTGACGGCGTGTCCGACCGGCGTTGCCCATACGTTTATGGCTGCTGAAGCTATTGAAACAGAAGCGAAAAAACGTGGCTGGTGGGTGAAGGTTGAAACCCGTGGCTCGGTCGGGGCAGGCAATGCCATTACCCCGGAAGAGGTAGCTCAAGCGGATCTGGTGATTGTGGCGGCTGACATTGAAGTTGATCTGGCTAAGTTTGCCGGAAAACCAATGTACCGCACGTCTACTGGCCTGGCGCTGAAGAAAACGAAGCAGGAGCTGGACAAAGCGCTGGAAGAAGCTACGCCGTATCAGCCAACCGGCAAGGCGCAGTCTGCGGCAACCGAAGGTAAGAAAGAGAGCGCTGGCGCGTATCGTCACCTGCTGACGGGTGTGTCTTATATGCTGCCGATGGTGGTCGCTGGCGGTCTGTGTATTGCGCTCTCATTCGCCTTTGGTATTGAAGCGTTTAAAGAGCAGGGCACGCTGGCGGCGGCGCTGATGCAGATTGGCGGTGGTTCAGCCTTTGCGTTGATGGTGCCGGTTCTGGCGGGTTATATTGCATTTTCCATTGCTGACCGTCCGGGTCTGACGCCAGGTCTTATCGGCGGTATGCTGGCAGTGAGCACTGGTTCTGGCTTTATTGGCGGGATTATTGCCGGTTTTCTTGCCGGTTATGTGGCGAAGCTCATTAGTACCAGGCTGAAACTCCCGCAGAGCATGGAAGCGCTGAAACCGATTCTGATCATTCCACTGCTTTCAAGCCTGGTGGTGGGCCTGGCCATGATCTACCTGATCGGTAAACCGGTAGCGGGCATTCTGGAAGGTCTGACCCACTGGCTGCAAACCATGGGTACGGCGAATGCGGTACTGCTCGGTGCGATTCTTGGCGGCATGATGTGTACCGATATGGGCGGCCCGGTTAACAAAGCGGCGTATGCTTTCGGTGTAGGTCTGCTGAGTACGCAAACTTATGCGCCGATGGCTGCCATTATGGCTGCGGGGATGGTACCTCCGCTGGCGCTGGGTCTGGCAACGCTGGTTGCACGTCGTAAGTTCGACAAAGCCCAGCAGGAGGGCGGTAAAGCTGCGCTGGTGCTGGGTCTGTGCTTTATCACCGAAGGCGCAATCCCATTTGCCGCGCGTGACCCAATGCGCGTTCTGCCTTGCTGTATCGTTGGCGGCGCGATTACCGGTGCTCTCTCCATGGCGGTAGGTGCGAAGCTGATGGCGCCACACGGCGGTCTGTTTGTGCTGTTAATCCCTGGCGCAATTACGCCGGTGGTTGGCTATCTGCTGGCCATTATTGCCGGTACGCTGGTCGCCGGTCTCTCCTACGCGGTGCTGAAGCGCCCGGAAGCAGAGGTTGTGGCAAAGGCGGCCTGATTAAGAACTGAAATCCAGGGCAGAGAAATCTCTGCCCTTTTTTATGCATTAACCCTTACCGTTGCAGCATCGCCACAATAATCCATCCTGCCTTAAGCAAATTCGATAAAGTGCCTTTAAATCAAACTGGTCACGGAAATCGAATATGAAAAAAGCGCCCATTTTTGCTGTTCTGTCACTCGCTACGCTGCTGCTGACGGGGTGTTCAACTACCTGGGTGATGACAACAACGTCAGGTTCAACAATAGAGACGCAAGGCAAGCCTGAGCAAGACCCCGAGACAGGACTGACAAAATATGCTGACGCCTATGGCTATCACCGCGTGATTAAAAGCAGCGATGTGAAGCAAATAGATAAAGGTAAGACGGTATTGATGTGGTGAGTCGGGGCAGATGAGTAGAGAATCATTCAGGGGCGATATCTCTGTCGCGCCCCTGAATAAGACGGCTCAGGCAATCATTGGCGCGATGATGAAACCAAAAGCAACGCCAGCGACTATCCCACCCAGTCCCGGCAACATAAACGGGTGGTTTAAGACATACTTACCTACGCGCGTTGTCCCGGTGGTGTCGAACTCCATCGCCGCCAGTGAGGTCGGGTACGTTGGTAGAACAAATACGCCGGTCACAGCCACATAGGAAGCCAGAATAGCCCAGGTGGGAACGCCAAGTGCGACGGCAAGCGGGATAATCAACGGCGTGGTGGCCCCCTGCGAATAGAGCAGCGCGCAGGTGCCAAATAACACCAGAGCCAACAGCATCGGGTAGGCCTGCAGAATATTCCCCGCGATGTCCTTAATCTCCGCTAAGTGCGCGTCAATGAATGTGGTTCCCAGCGTAACAATACCGAGAATGACTGCCAGCGAACTCATCCCGGCGCGAAAAGTGGACGTCAGGACAATGGCATCTGTAGATGTTTTGCACAGCACCACCATCAGGCAAGCGGCAGCCAGCATGCAGATAATAATGATATCCCGCGTATTCATTGGGTTGCCAGCGTCAAACCCCGGACGTAACTGAGGGAATGCGGCAAGAATAACGATGAGCACCGTGGCCAGCATAAACAGGGCGACGGAAAGCCTTGCACCCGGCGTGATACTGTTTTGCCCTTCGTATTTACGCACCAGCCCTTTCTGCAGGCGTTCCAGATAGACCTCATCGTCTTCAAGCTCACATCCCTGGCGCGAAGCGATGAATGCGCCAACCATCGCGGCAACAAACGAGGCTGGCAGACATACGGCCATAACCTGGATAAAGCTGATGCCGTTACCTTCCATGATGGTCAGCATTGCGGCCATTGCGGCGCTGATCGGCGAGCCGGATATCGCTACCTGGGATGCCACTACGGAACCAGCGAGCGTACGAGAAGGGCGGATACCCGACTCTTTCGCAACTTCTGCAATCACCGGCAGGGTTGAAAATACAATGAAACCTGTTCCCGCCATTATGGTCATCGACCAGGTGATAATCGGTGCAATGACATTGATATATTTAGGATTACGACGCATAAAATTGCCGGCAATGCGTACCAGATAATCCATGCCTCCGGCTGCCTGTAGCGCTGATGCCGCCACAACCACCGTCATAATAATAAGAATGACGTCCACAGGCGGTGAGCCAATTTTTAGATCAAATCCCAGGGTTAAAATAGCCAGCCCCAGCCCACCGCATAAACCGATACCAATTCCGCCGAGGCGGATACCGAAAAATATTGCGCCCAATACTACGATAATTTCCAACCAAAGCATAATGGCCTCCGCCAGATAATAATTTGCTATAAGAATGGCTTTTATTAAATGTGATGATTAAATGGTTGTTTTTTTATTGCGCCAGCAGGTGGCTTTTTCCAACGCGTTTTTCATACCACTTGATTCCGGCACGAACTAACGAACCGGTTGAATCAATATATTTGGCTGGTGATTTCTTGATAGCTTCAGCAAGGATTACGGGAACTTCAGTACATCCCAGAACGATGACTTCCGCGCCGCGTGAGAAAAGTGCTTCAGCCTGTTCATTCATTAATTTTTGTGCTTGCTTAACATCGCCAGCTTTCAGGCAATAAATGCTTTCCATTACTTTTTCCTGGCTGGAGGAATCAGGGCTGACGCAGGTTAACCCCAGAGATTCTATCCCTTTTTGGTAGAGACCCATGTACAACGTGGCGTTGGTGGCAAGCAATCCGATGCGCGATTTTCCGCAGTTTCTAACCTCACTCAGGGTTGTCTCCACAATACTGAGCAACTCTGTATGACAGGATTCTTTTAACTCTTTAAACCAAAAGTGGGCGGTATTACACGGGATCACAATACACTCTGCGCCAGCATCTTCGAGTTTATGCATATAATCGCGCATGGCCGGAAGAGGGGAATTACCATGACGCATTAATGCGTCAGTTCGGTCTGGTATATCAGGAATAGATGAAATAATTAATGGGATATGTTCCTGATCGCGTTGCGCTGCGGTAAATGTGACGAATTTATTAAATAGATCGACGGTTGCAGCAGGTCCCATACCACCAAGAACGCCAATTAAACCTTTCACGATATATACCTCATTTCACCGTTAAATAATATTCAGGCTGTGTTTTGTCTTGCCCTAATGTTTAACAGCAGAGCGTTGCGAGGAGAAATGCAATAATGTTTGTCTTAATGCAAAAACTGCATGACTGTAGTTTTTTACGCCATCCTATGGGGTTAGGATAGCGTGGCAAGCCTGAAGTTCTGCAAGCAGAGTAGGGTTGTGGCTGAAGGGTGACGCTGACATGTTAATGTCAAAAACGAAGGTTTGATGCAAAAAACGAATCATCGTGGGCTGATCGTCAATATCATCTCTGGAATTCTTCAGGCATGATGTTTTTAGGCTCATCAACATATTTAAACATCCGTGTGACAGGTATGAAAAATATTGAGACAAAATGGTTATATGATTTTCTGACGCTGGAGGCATGCCGTCATTTTTCCCAGGCTGCGGAGGAGCGCAATATATCTCAGCCGGCATTTAGCCGGAGGATCAAAGCGCTCGAATCAGCCGTGGGGGTGCAGCTGTTTGATCGCACGACGACACCGCTACAACTCACGGAGGAGGGTAAGTTATTCCATTCGCAAACGCGTAGCCTGCTACAACAGCTGGAATGTAATCTGGACGAACTCAGTGGTCACAATCTGCTTGGGGTACCCAATATAAAAATCGCGGCAGCGCATTCTTTGTCGCTGACCATGTTGCCCCGGTTAGTGCATTCAATGGCGGCCTGGGGGGAAGAATTTGTCTGGCACGTCGAGGCGATTGATGTGGTGCAAGCGGTGAATACCCTGCGCGAGGGGAAAAGTGATTTTATTATCTCGTTTCGTGATGAAGATTTAATGCAGTCACCTTTCTGTGGCTTGAAGGTTTTTGAGTCTGAGCTTTATCCCGTCTGTGCCACCGATGGTCAGGGGAACGCGTTGTTTGATATCTATCAGCCGCAGGCGCCGATTCTGAACTATACCAGCACATCCTACATGGGAAGATTGGTAAACCGTCAGTTGGCGGAAGTAGGCGGCATTTCAGCACGTACGTTGTTTATGTCTTCGATGAGTGAGTTGTTGAAAAACATGGCGCTGGATGGGCATGGCATCGCTTGGCTACCAGCGTGGTCGATTGTCAACGAGCTGCGCGATAAGCGTCTGGTGCGTCTGGAGACACCTGAGCTGATGGTGCCAATTCAGGCCTATATTTACCGGATGGACACGCGATTGAATAAAACGGCTGAACATTTCTGGCGTATTTTGTACAACCATATGCCAGAGGACCTGGTTTCGCTTACCTGAGACGCGCCAGCTTGCCAGGCGCATCTGAAAAATCTCCGGTTATGCCGGAGTTATACTTTTTAGTCTGCTTAATTTGTGTACTGCCTCTCATTTCCTCTCTCCCTTACAAACTGTATCTATAAAAAATTGTGATTCTGTTCATATCTATTGGTTTTAGATCTTGCAGATGGGTTTACTTTGTCAAAAACCTGCTTACTATAAACACATGTTCGATATTGAACATATGCTCTAATAATTTTGTGTGTGGCGGTGGTTATTCTTAACGAACTCATTAGTGGCAAGATAATTGCCAGGGGACGTGCTATGCGTGAAAAGGAATACATAGTAACTATTGGCTCTGCCAATATGGATGTTGCTGGGTATTCGCATGCTTCTCTAAATTATGCGGATTCGAATCCAGGAAAGATAAAATTCACCCCCGGCGGAGTTGGACGCAACATTGCACATAATCTCGCGCTGCTGGGTAAAAATTCGTGGTTACTGACTGCGGTTGGTAATGATTTTTATGGTCAATCGTTATTGGCGCAAACTAATCTATCCGGAGTACATGTTGATAAGTGTCTTATCGTTCCCGGAGAGAATACATCGAGTTATTTATCTCTGCTTGATAACACCGGTGAAATGCTGGTTGCCATTAATGATATGAGTATCACTGAACATATTTCACCGGGTTTTTTATCGCAGCAGCATGATTTTATTCGGCAGGCGAAAGTTATCGTCGCCGATTGCAATATCAGCGAAGATGCCCTGGCATGGGTACTGGAAAATGCCGGAGATGTTCCGGTGTTTGTCGACCCGGTATCGGCATGGAAGTGCGTCAAAATTCGTGAGCGGCTTGGACAAATTCACACCCTCAAACCTAACCGGCTTGAAGCCGAAACGCTGAGCGGTATTGCGCTTTCCGGGCGTGATGATGTTGGCAAAGTTGCCGCCTGGTTTCACGATCGCGGCTTAAATCGCCTGGTGCTCAGTATGGGCGGTGATGGAGTTTATTACAGTGATATTGCGGGGGATTGCGGTTGGTCGCTGCCGATTAAAACTCACGTCATTAATGTTACCGGGGCTGGCGATGCGATGATGGCGGGACTGGCTTCCTGCTGGGTAGACGGCATGCCCTTTATTGATTCGGTTCGATTTGCGCAGGGTTGTTCATCAATGGCGTTAGCCTGTGAATATACCAATAACCCTGATTTGTCTGTTGCGAATGTTATCTCAATCGTGGAGAACACAGAATGTCTGAATTAACTCTTTCCTCTGAATTATTACAAATATCTCCAGAAGTACAGGAAGCATTAAACGGTAAAAAACCGATTGTTGCCCTCGAATCAACCATTATTTCTCATGGTATGCCATTTCCGCAGAATGCCCAGACCGCTATTGAAGTCGAAGAAACTATTCGTAAACATGGGGCAGTTCCTGCGACCATTGCCATTATTGGCGGGGTAATGAAAGTTGGTTTAAGCAAAGATGAAATTGAGTTGCTTGGGAGAGAGGGACATAGCGTTACTAAAGTCAGTCGTCGTGATTTACCATTTGTGGTTGCTGCAGGAAAAAATGGTGCGACGACAGTTGCCTCAACCATGATTATTGCCTCCCTGGCTGGAATTAAAGTATTTGCAACGGGCGGGATTGGTGGTGTTCATCGTGGTGCTGAACATACCTTTGATATTTCCGCGGATCTGCAAGAACTGGCGCATACCAATGTCACGGTAATTTGTGCCGGCGCGAAATCTATTCTTGATCTCGGTTTAACGACCGAATATTTAGAAACCTTTGGCGTGCCGTTAATTGGATATCAGACCAACGCGTTGCCGGCATTTTTCTGCCGAACCAGTCCGTTTGAGGTCAGTATTCGTTTGGACAGCGCAAAAGAGATTGCCCGTGCCATGGCGGTGAAATGGCAGACAGGTCTCGATGGCGGTCTGGTTGTTGCAAACCCAATCCCAGAGCAGTTTGCGATGGCTGAAGAGAAAATTAATGCGGCAATCGATCGGGCGGTAAAAGAAGCGGAAGAGCAGGGTGTTGTGGGCAAAGAGAGTACGCCGTTCCTGCTGGCGCGCGTTGCGGAGCTGACCGGTGGTGACAGCCTGAAATCAAATATTCAGCTGGTGTTCAACAACGCGGTACTGGCTTGTGAAATTGCGAAGGAGTATCAACGCCTCGCCTGACCAAATTTTCCGGGCAGAATGCGGTCGCCCGCGAATATCAAACCTACCAAAACCTGGCGGTAACGCCGGGTTTCCTGGCATGAAGGGAATTTCATTATGGATATAATGAGAAGTGTTGTGGGTATGGTGGTATTACTGACTATCGCGTTTCTGCTGTCAGTAAATAAAAAGCGTATTAGTCTGCGTACGGTCGGGGCAGCACTGGTGCTGCAAATTGCAATCGGCGGCATTATGCTCTATTTCCCTCCGGGGAAATGGCTGGTTGAACAGGCCGCGCTCGGTGTCCACAAGGTGATGTCATACAGTGACGCGGGTAGTGCATTTATCTTTGGCTCCCTGGTCGGGCCAAAAATGGATGTGCTGTTTGACGGAGCCGGGTTTATCTTCGCCTTTCGGGTGCTCCCGGCCATCATTTTTGTGACCGCGCTGATCAGTCTACTCTACTACATTGGCGTGATGGGGCTGTTGATCCGCATCCTTGGCGGTATTTTCCAGAAAGCGCTGAACATCAGTAAGATCGAGTCATTTGTCGCAGTAACGACGATTTTCCTCGGGCAAAACGAGATCCCGGCGATCGTCAAACCGTTTATTGACCGGCTGAATCGCAATGAGCTGTTTACCGCTATTTGTAGCGGGATGGCCTCGATTGCTGGCTCAATGATGATTGGTTACGCTGGAATGGGCGTTCCGATTGACTATTTGCTGGCGGCATCGTTGATGGCAATCCCTGGCGGTATTTTGTTCGCGCGTATGCTGAGTCCGGCAACTGAAGAATCACGCGTCACCTTTGAGAACCTTTCATTTACCGAAACGCCGCCGAAAAGCATCATCGAAGCAGCGGCGAGCGGGGCGATGACCGGGCTGAAAATTGCCGCAGGCGTGGCGACGGTAGTAATGGCATTTGTTGCCATTATCGCGCTGATTAACGGCATTATCGGCGGAATTGGTGGTTGGTTTGGTTTTGGTCATGCCACCCTAGAAGGGATCTTTGGCTATGTGTTAGCCCCGCTGGCGTGGATTATGGGCGTGGACTGGAGCGATGCGACGCTGGCAGGTAGCCTGATTGGTCAAAAGCTGGCAATCAACGAGTTTGTCGCCTATCTCAACTTCTCGCCGTATTTGCAAACTGGCGGGGCACTGGATGTGAAGACCATTGCGATTATTTCGTTTGCGCTGTGCGGGTTTGCTAACTTTGGTTCGATTGGCGTTGTTGTAGGCGCATTTTCGGCGATAGCGCCACAGCGTGCTCCGGAAATCGCGCAGCTTGGAATGCGCG